>CABMJK010000001.1 GCA_902386535.1 Candidatus Burarchaeum australiense
AATGCGGCAACGCAGAGCAGCAGCACAACCGACAGTATGGAGTCGAGTTCGGTCGGCGCCTTGATTGCGGCCGCAGATGGCATTACCTGCACGCTTTCTCCCTTTTTCTTTAAAAGTTCTCTGTCGATTTCGGCAGACATCCTGTCCAGCTCTGAGGAATATTTCAGTATCCTGTAGGCGTCGGTTGGGGCGAAGCTGCCCTCCTTTGCCTGCGCGTAAAGGTACATGCCCTGCCCGTAGTATATTTTCCCCCAGAGCGAGGCCCTTGGCGCTGCCGCAAGCTTTTCCGTGGCATTGGACACGTTCTCCACAGGCTCCGAAGACACCTGCTGCATCACGGAAGCGTAAGTCGCCTCGTAGATTGCGGCGCCGTACTCGCCGCTTTCGTTCGCGGCGTACGCGTTCTCAAGGTGCCAGACGGCGTCGTAATCCGGCCTGGGGGTCGAATACAGCGCAGCGTCAGCCTCGGCAATCCGCTCTGCAGCCAGCTGCCGCAGCAAAGACTCGTCCACGCCCTCCCCGCCTACGTCGCTGGCCTGCGATGAGAGCTGCGAGGATATCTGGCACCAGCTGTAGGAGAAGAGCAGGTCGCGCAGGGAAGTGTAGCCGTCCTGGCTGGCGCGGTTCTCCTCGGTCTGATTGAGCTTCTGGGCAGCCCAGAGCTTCCGCAGGTCTGCGCCGACTGCCCAGTGGAAGTTCTCGCGGGTCTTTTGCGGCTCTTTCAGGCCCGCAATGCATGCCGACACGTCCTGCATGCTCCCTTCCAGGTCTATTTTCGAGTCCCCTATCTTCACGTATTCCGCGTCTATTGAGAGCAGGAACGCCGCGTTTGCCGCAGTGAAGGGATAGCCTTTTGGCAGAAGCGAGTAGTAATTCGATATCTCCTGGTTGAAGTAGGAGCGCAGGGCGTCAGTTTCGTTGTTTTTTGGCGCGCGCGCAAACACAGAGCGCACCTTCAGGTCCAGCGCGTCCACGACCTCCTTTGCCACCAGGGTGAACCTCCCCACGTCCGCATCTGCGGCTATGGGCGCAAGGCCTGGGGGGACCCTCTTGCTTTCAGGCCTGAATTCCGAGGCGAATTTCTCGGAGTAATCGGAGAAGAGCATCCTCTCCGCGTCGGACACGTTCTGCACCTCTATGGCCCTAAAGCCGCTCTGCGAGGTTGCCGATGAGACGAGGATTGCTTCCTGCAGCTGCAGCGAGGGCACCAGTATGTAGGATGCCCCTGCGCCGGCTGCCGCCAGGGACTTCTCAATCACCCCTCCCACGTCGCCAACCTTGCCTTCCGGGGAGACGGTGCCTGTCATCACCATATCCTGCCTGATGCTTTTTCCCAGAAGCGCCGCACGCGTGGCGACTGCCATTGCCCCCCCTGCGGAGGGGCCGTCAATGGAGCTGGTCTCGAAGTTGCCGTTTATCCTGAAAAGCACGTCGCAGGAGCTTCTTGGCACCCCTGTGCTGGAAAACGCGTATTCCACTGCCGCCTCCTCGGAGTCCTGGGTGGCAAAGCCGGTCCTTGGGGAAACTCCGGTGTAAATCGTCCCGTTGCCAGGGCGCGTCTGCACTTCCAGCTGGAAAATCCCCCCGGAGTTTTCCCCCGTGACTGCTGCAAGGTATATCCTTTTGTCCGCAGTGGGGCAATCTGCGGCAAGGCAGAGGCTGGAGAACAGGCACAAGAGCAAAAGCGGCGCAAGGCGGAATCTTGCCACAGGTTTCACATCCCCGAAAGCAGCCCGGGGTTTTTCTCGAAGTATTTTCTCGAAGGCGAAAGCGTCTCGGCAAGCGCTTGCGCAGCCGCGCCTTTCAGGTCCATGGGGTGCAGCTTGCCGGAAACATAGGCGGATTGCAGCTCTGCATAGGAGGCGAATTCAACGTCGCCCCCGAATTTTGCGGGCCGCGTTACCTTGAGGGAGGATTTCCCGCTGCGCAGCAGGAAATGCTCGCACATCTCCATGACCGGGTTGCTTTCCGCAGTTTTCTCGGGGCAGTAGGCTGCGTTCATCTTCCTCCTGATTTCCTCAACAGAGTCGTGTATGAATATGCACGAGTCTGGCTTGCTCTTGCTCATCTTCGAGGATATCTCCAGGTCGTCCGCGGCATTTTCCTCAAAGCCCATCTTCTGCGGGCCCTGCAGCCCCATCAGGAGGCGGTGGTGCACTGCGACCGGCTTTTTCCTCTTGCGCTTCTCGGCTATTTCGCGCGCGAGCATGTGCACCTTCCTCTGGTCCATGCCTGCATGCGCAATGTCAACATCAAGCGCGGATATTTCAGCCGACTGCATGGCAGGGTAGAGCACGGATGCGCAGTCCAGCGAGTCCTTTTCGCGCCTTCCCATTATGGTGGTGCAGCGCAGCATCCTCTGGATCGAGGTGTCCTTTGAAATTGCGAGCACTTCCTTCCAGTAGTCCTTCCCTAGCTCCTCGTAAAGCTCCGAGGCAAGCACGTATTTTACCTTGTCCTCGGAAAGCCCGAGCGATATGAAAGCAGACTTGAAATAGCCCTTTGCGACAGTCTGTATCCTCTCCAGGTCTCCCCCCAGCTTGCCGTTTATCCAGGCATGGTAGTCCGCGAGAAGTATGGCCGGCTTTATGCCCGCCTTCATGAAATCCTGCAGCAGAAGGGCTGTGAGAAGCCCGCTCCCCAGGTGCACCTTGCCGGATATTTCGAATCCAATGTAGTGCTTCGGGTGCGCCTCTGTTTCGAAAAGCTGCCGAAGCTCATTTTCCGTGACTATTTCGCTTATTGGCGCACCTTTCACGAGGGCGATTTTCGTCTCGATGTCCATAGTGCTAAAAGTAGGATTATAGGATTAAAACTGTTTCTAGCCCGTCCGCGCCAAGAACAAGCTGCCAGCCTTATTCAGCTCTCTGTCGCCGCAATGTCGCACTGCGTGCCATTGCCCGCGCCCTTGCCGATGGTTATCTCCATGTGGCGCTGGAAGAACTGGTAGGAAGGCGCCTCCCCTGTCTTTATGAGGATGTACGGCTCGGAGGCGAATTTCCTTATTGCCTGCTCGTACGTCATGCGATTGGTGCCGTTTGTGCCGGTGGATGCCGACAGGCAGCCCGACTCGTCGCAGGCAATGTTCTCAAGCGCCTTGCCCGCGAACCTGCCCCTGGAAATCATGTCCACCCCGCACTGGTAGGCTGCGGTAACCTGCGAGCTGCCCGCCCCGCGCACGTCGTAGAGTATGCCGACCTGCGCAGCCCCTTTCAGCAGGTAGTAGAAGCTCTGCCCGTCCGAAGGGCTGTCCGACGGGCCGGAAATGAGGAGCGCGTATGCCGATGCGCCAAGCGCAAGAACTACCAATAGGGCAAAGCAGGCCTTCCTGTCGTTTTCCGAAAGCTTCAAGAAAAACACCTTTAGGGGGATTCTATGCGAACTAAGCGAGTTTTCGCATTTGCCTTTACTTCAGCACGTTCGCGGCGTCGCACATGGGCTTTTTGCCGTAGTATTCCTCGTTGCCCTTGAAAATCGCCTGCTTGGTTACCACGGTGGTGAAAGTCGGCGCCTGGTTCGTTGCCGAGTACTGCAGGTCGAACACCGGGATGTCGGGCAGGGAGTCAAGGCAGCTTGATGCAGGCAGGCCGGTCTTCGTGTCGTATCCGCTTGCGTTCGTGCCGTTGGTCCCGTTCTTCGGGGTCATGATGGTGCAGGTGCTCCCAAGCAGGTAGTATTTCAGCACCTTCTTGCCCGAAGCCGCGAGCTGCGCCTCTATCTGCGAAGCGCACCCGCCCATCGCGGTTGCGGCAGGCGTCGGAGCCCCGGACTGCTCAATTATCACTGCAGCGCTGCCGGAGGATTTCACGGTCCCCATGAAGTCGCTGAAGGTCGCGAACTTCTCGGTGGTAAGCACTATAGAGTAGAACCCAACGGAGCCTATCAGGAGCAGGAACACGAAGCCCAGGAGGGACAGCGCCCAGCCGGAAATGGCTATCTTGCTCTTGAAAATCCCGTGGAAGTAATAGAACACCCCCACGAAGAGGAGGAGGCTGACTGCGAGCACTGCCATGTCGATTGCCGCAAGCACCAGGGGCGGGACGTATTTCGCGAAGCTCTGGCGGGTCTTGAACGAGAGTGGCACCATGGAGCTTGCGATGGCCATTGCCCCTTCTACGGAAGTCCTGCCTATCGCATTCCCTACCCCGAACACCGAAGCCTCGGGGCTTGCGGAAGTCGCCACATAGG
>CABMJK010000002.1 GCA_902386535.1 Candidatus Burarchaeum australiense
GCTCCGCGTCAGTGTGGTCGAGCTTGGAATCGCCCGGCCAGTAGGCAACCGTGCGGACCTTCGCGTTTATGACAATCATGTCCGAGGAGCTCAGCTTCTTCACGAAGCGCGGGCGAATTCCGTGCCCGTTGCCCCTTATCGACTTCACGAGCGCCCGCGCCGTGGGGTCGTTCAGGTCGGTCTCGACGCCATCCAGCACCTCGGTGAACTGCACCTTTATGTCCTTCGGCGCCAGCTTCATTATCCGCTCCGCCACCTCGTAGGCGCTCACGCCCGGCGGCACGCGCAGGTCAATGGCGAAATCGAACTCGTGCGGGTTGACGTTGTAGTCCTCGCCCACGCTGGCCGCGCGCGTCATGTTCATCATTATCTTGTCGAAGCTCGTGCCCACGCCGAATTCCCTGCGCAGCCGCTCGTAGAACAGCAGCCCCTTCTCGATGGCGTTCTCCATCAGGCTGGCCGAATGCCCCTTCTCGGCATAGGCCCTGCACCGCGCGAGCATCCTTCCCTTGTAGCCGATGGTTATGCCGTTCGTGTTGCTCGGCTCGCCCAGAATCGCATGACGCGGGGAAATCTTCCTCATCAGGTGCTTCGCTCCCTTCGAGCTGTCAATCTCCTCCTCGACCACCCCGGCCACGACAAGCTTGACGGGCAAATCCTTCACGAGCGAAGCAGCCATCACGAGCGCGGCCAGTGGCCCCTTTGCATCGCATGCGCCCCTGCCGTAGATGAACTCTCCGTCATTGCGCACGGGCAGCTCGCCGTGCACAGTGTCCATGTGCCCTATAAGCAGAATCTCCGGCCCAGTGCCCTTTGTCGCGACCGCGTTCCCGGCCTCGTCCACGCGCGCGTCATGGAAGCCCAGCTCGCGCATGCGCGCCACCAGGAATTCCGCGACCTCCTTTTCCTCGCGCGAGGGGCTGTAATGCTTTATGAGTCCTTCGAGAAGCCCGATAGCGTCCTTCTCCCACTTCCTCGCGCCGCTGCCACTTGCGCCACTCGCCCTTCCACCCGTGCCAACTCCGGTTGTGCTGCCGCTCATGCGAGCACCTCACCCAGAATCTCCCTGATTCTCTCGCAGGTCTTCCTTTGCACGACCAGCGGAGGATAGACGCGAATGACCGTCTCGCCCGCGGGAAAGACCAGCAATCCCTTTTCAATGGCTGCGTTCACGTACCTGCCCGGTGCATCCGCCAGGTCAATGCCAATCATAAGCCCCCTGCCCCGTACTTCCCTGACCTTCCCGTTTCCTTCCAGCTCCTTCAGGCTCTGCATGAGCTTTGCTCCCTCTGCCGCGGCCCTCGCGGGAAGCTCCTCGTCAACCATGGCGTGGATAGCCGCGGCTCCGGCCGCGCACGCCAGGGGGTTGTCCCCGAAAGTGGAGCCATGCTCCTTTGGCTTGAACTTCAAATCCGAGCGCGCAAGCATCGCACCTATCGGGAGGCCTGCGGCCATGGACTTCGCAACGCACATGATGTCTGGCGTGACCTTCTCGCGCAGGCACTCGAACGCCAGGCCCGTCCTGCCGAAACCGGTCTGAATCTCATCAAGTACAAGCAGCGCGCCTCTGCGGGTGCAGATTTCCCGCACCTCTCGCAGGTAGCCCTCGGGCGGGATGCGCACGCCGCTCTCGCCCTGTATCGGCTCGAGAAAAACCGCCGCGGTATTTTCGTCAATCGCCTGCTCCAGCGAGGCCGCGTCCCCGTACCTCGCGTACTTGACGCCAGGCACGAGCGGCTCGCAGAATTCCTTATACCTCTTGTTCCACGTGAGCGAAAGCGCGCCCATGGTCCGTCCATGGAAGCCGCCTATGGTGGCAACGAAATTCTTCCTGCCCCCTCCGGCCGCCGAGCGCGCGAGCTTCATCGCAGCCTCGACCGACTCGGTGCCGCTGTTCACGAGGAACATGTTCGTAAGCCCGGCCGGCGCAACCCCGGAAAGCGCCTCCTTGAGCGCCGCGCTCCTGTCATTGTAGAATGTCTTGGGGCAGCTAATCATGAGCTCGGCCTGCCGCCTTATGGCCTCGATTACGCGCGGGTGGCAGTGCCCGAGGTTCGAGCTGCCGTGCGAGCTTACGCAGTCGATGTATTCCTTGCCGTCGGCATCGTAGACCAAATCCCCCATGCCGCGCACCAGCGCCATGCCGCGCATGGCATAGGCTCCGCTGTCGAAACGCGACTCGATGTTTGCAATGTCCCTGTTCGTCATTTTCTCACAACCTTTTCCGCCCGCATGTCGCATTCGCCCTTCTCTTCAATTTCCCTACCGCATCTCTCTTTCCCTCACTTCCTTATCACCGTCCTCTTTTCCCCGTGCAACGCATTGTCCAGAGGCCTCTCGCGCCGCGCGTTCGCAAGCACGACCTCGCCAACGCCCGCGGCCAGCGCCTCGCGCGCAGCCAGCAGCTTCTTCTTCATGCCGCCGGTCGCGACAGCAAGCGCGTCCTCCAGTTCTCCGCTTCCATGAATCTCCTTCACGAGGCCGTTAGGAAAATTCCTGAAAAATCCGTCGACATCCGTGAATATTATGAGCCTCTCCGCGCCAAGCGCGCCGGCCACCGCCGCAGCGCCCCTGTCCGCATCCATCGTCACCAGCTCATTCTCGCGCGAAAGCGCTACAGGTGCAATCACTGGCACGACGCCCAGCTTCAGCAGGCCCTTCAGCAGCTCGGCATCCACCTTCTCCACCTTGCCGCTGTAGTCCCCGCGCAGCACCTTCTCCTTCCCGTTCTCCACAATCTTCAGCACGTCCTTCCTGCTCGCGCGCAGCAGCCCGCCGTCAGCGCCGCTCATCCCGAAC
>CABMJK010000003.1 GCA_902386535.1 Candidatus Burarchaeum australiense
ACGATGTCAGCACCCCAGAAGAACGGGTTCTGGCCCATCGGGGAGGCAAAGGTATTGTCCACGATTATGGGGCATCTACCCTTCACTTCCCTGGCAATATCCGCGATTATAGATACGTTCAGGTCTGGGTTTGCAGGGGTTTCCAAGATAACGAAACGAGTCCGGTCGTCAATCGCCTCCCTCAATATTTGCGGGTGACTAAGGTCTACGAGTCGAGTCTCATAGCCGCCGGCTGGATATCGCTTGGTGAGAAGGTCGTAGCTGCAGCCATACATTGTCTTGCCCGCCACGCCATTGTCTCCTGCCGTTAAGAACGCGCGCAAGGTGGCATCTATCGCGGCCATTCCCGAGCCGAAGACCATAGTGTCCCCACACGCCAGAAGGCCCGTCAACGCGCACTCTAGCTCGAAACCATTGACCGTACCTAGCCGCACGTAGATTTCTCCTTTTCTTCCGGAGACCACCACGTTCTCGAAGCGGATTGCAAGCTCCTCGCAGGTGTCGGTCGGAACGGTCGTGCTTGCAATCACGGGCGTTACGACGTAGAGACCATTACTTTGATTGTTGGCACCTGCATGCGCAGCTATGGTGTAAGGATGCCAATTATTCCACCTGATTTCACCCAGGGGGCCGAATTGTTTCCAGTTCCGCCAGTCACCTTTGGTAAAGGTTTCCTGGGGCGCACCGGTCGGTTTGAAAATGCGTATTTGTTGAGGCATTGGTTGCGGCATTCGACCACCGCATTGTTTTCTGCCATTTCAGATATATAAAGGAATGGCAGCGCCGCCGGTACCCGCTTGTGCCCCGGGACATTCGTTCTCAGCCTATTTCGAGCTAATCCACGCCAGTATCGCGAGCGAGATGACCGCGAAGAGCATGGGCAATAGCGAGAACGGTCCCATGCCGCGCTCGATTCCGAAAGCCCCGAGCAGCGCCGGGTTCGAGGTGAGGGCGAATAGCATGAACGCCACCACGGCAAACAGGACGCCCAGCGTGAACTTGCTTTTCAGCTCGAAGTAATCTTTCAGGTAGATGTATATCAGGTAGAGCGACAGGGCGAAAACCGCCGAGGCCAGGGCGCCTGAAATCAAGAACCAGTTCTGCATTAGCTCGAATGGCGGGTTGCGCTCCATGCGTCTGAACGAGAACTGCGAGTCGGCCACCAGCAGGAGGGTCAGGACAACAAGGACTATCGCCGCTGTCCAGAGTGCAGCTTTCAGTGCAAGGTTATTCGATTTTGTTTCTTTTCTCGCGTTTTTTCCCGTTTTCTCCATTTTCGCCATCATGCGAATCACCTCTCAAGAGTTCCATTAGATAATCATTGTCCGTCCACTCTGCACCCAAGAAATAGATGGAGCCGTAGCGCTTCTGCGGCGTGTCGAGCAGGCCGTTCTCGAGCAGGATTTTCACGTGCCCCTGCACGGTCTTGTAATCCAAGCCCAGGGCGAGCGACAGCTGCCGGATGTTGGCGGGCTTTTTCTCCAGCGAGCGCAGCAGCTTCACCCGGGTCGGGCCTCCTCGGGACGCATTCAAGAGCCAGTACAGAAGCCGTGTCTTTGAGTCCATCTAAACGCCCGGTGTTTGTTTTTGGATTCCGTTGTAATATGAACCTTTCGAAGATTTGGGTATAATTTGGGTATAACGTCGGCAATCGCTTATAAGCGGCGCCACGGCTCATTAGCGCGCTGATTGCATGAAGAGCGCGGAACCGATAATGCAACTCATTAGCGTGTCCAAGGAATACGGGGGCGAGACGCCATTCCTTGCGCTCGACAAGGTGAGCCTTGCCATTGGCGAGGGCGAGCTCATCTCGATAATCGGGCCCTCGGGCAGCGGCAAGAGCACGATGCTGCACCTGCTCGGCTGCCTGGACAAGCCCACGGGCGGGGAGATTTACCTTGCGGGGAAGGCGGTTTCGAAAATGAACGAGAGGCAGCTGGCAGGAGCAAGAAGGGAGATGATAGGTTTCGTATTCCAGGCATTCAACCTCGTGCCCACGCTGACGGTGTGGAAAAACGTGGAACTGCCGCTGATGATAAAGGGCATTGAGCCACGGCTGCGTCGAGAAATCGTGGAGCGCAACCTGGCGGCCGTGGACCTGATAGACAAGGCTAACAGCGTGCCTTCGCAGCTCAGCGGAGGCCAGAAGCAGCGCGTGGCCATAGCCCGGGCGCTCGCGGGCGAGCCGAAGATACTGCTGGCTGACGAGCCCACGGGCAACCTGGACTCGAAGTCGAGCGCCGAGATAATCCAGTTCATAATCGGCCTTTGCAGGAAGCGGGGCATAACGGTGATTTTCGTCACCCATGACCAGCGCGTGGCAGAGCAGACGGACAGGGTCATCCGCATCATGGACGGGAAGGTTGAGAGCGACGTGGGAAAGGGCAATGGGGAACGGGCGGAAGGGACGGGAAGGAATGGCGCAACGCGGAAGGCACGGTGAAAAACCGGAAAGGAGGGGATGAAATGCGGAAGGGAAATGTTTTGATCATGATGGTGCTGATGCTGGTCGCACTGACGGCACTCGGCTTCGCGGCAAGCGGGCCTATGCTGCAGGTGACGGACCAGTCCATCGTGCCTACAGAAGTTTATGCCGGCACCACGGGCTATTTGACGCTCACGCTTGCCAACAAGGGAGATGCCACGGCCACAGGGGTCACGGCATACTACAGCCCCACCTATGCTGCGGATGGAGAAAGCGCCCCTGTTTTTTCAGGCGACATAACTGCGGACTCGGGCGCACAGCTCACCATACCATTCAAAATCCCGGCTGAATCCGCGGGAAGGATATTCCTCGTGAAGGTAGATATCTACTACAGTTATCAAACGGCCAGTGGCGATGCGTCAAGGAGCGTTTCCATTTCCGTGCCAATCCAGGTTTCCCAGCAGAACCCGCTCGTGGTGAAGACCAGCTCAACGGGCAGGAATTCGCTGGCGCCCGGGGAAAAAGTTTCGCTTGACCTGGAACTGCAGAATAGCGGGGGCGTGGTAAACGACCTCGTGATAACGATGCCGGAGAATTCGTCCTTTTCGCTTAATGGAGCGACCCAGGAGAGCGTGGGCAGCGTTTCCGCCAACACCACCCGGCAGATTACTCTCACGCTCCTGGCGTCCTCCGCCACTACTCCGGGAGTTTACAGCGTGCCGATAATATTCACCTACACCGATGCGCTCCAAAACCCGGTGGATAAAATACTATATGTGGGACCGGTAACCGTAACCGAGGCTTCCGCGCAATACCGAATCTATTTTGAGCCCGTGACTCCCACGGAGATAGGCACGCCCGCGGTATTCCGCCTCACGGTGCAGAACATGGGGTCCGAGGAAGTCTCGGCCGTGGTGGACCTGAACTCGACCGACGTTTTCACGCCCATCGGCATGCAGCGCATCTACTTCGACTCCATAGCGCCGGGCGGCAATGCCTCGAAGAACGTCACCATCGGAATATCTTCGTCGAAGAGCTCGGGCTACTACTCAATGCAACTGAGGCTCACGCCCAGCACGGGCCAGACGATAATCTACACCACAGGCATAACGGTCGAGGCTACGCCCGAAATAACGATAAACCTGGAGGGCACTTCATCTACAGGGAAGACGCAGATACTGGTGGCGAACACTGGCAGCACGCAGATAAAGAGCGTCTACGTCACCGCGAAACCAAACGGAGTGGCCAACGCACCCGTGACCGAGAATTTCATCGGTACACTCAGTGTGGACGACTACGCGACCGTTGAGCTGAGCTCGGTCAGCTCGCAGGTGGACGTGGAGGTGCGCTTCAGGGACAGCAATAACATCCAGCACACAGTCAAGAGCACGCTGGATTCGAGCGAAGGAACTATCAATTACACTTCCAGCGCCAATATGCCGGGCGGGGTGGGAGGCATATCAAACAGGACTGGCGGCTTTGCTGGTCGGTCGTCTAACCCGCTATCCATGCTTTTCGGCGGTGCGGCGGGTGGCAGGAGCAGCGGGCCCGACTGGACCACGATTGCCATAGCCGTGGTCGTGCTGGCAGTCATCACTTATCTCGTCTACACGCGCTACTGGAAGAAGAGGCACGCGAAATGATTCGCAACTGCAATCGCCGGGTTCAAGAGGCGCATAAATGAAAAACAGGGAACTTGCGTGGCTCGCGCTCAATACAATCAGGCATAGGCGGCTGAGGAGCTGGCTCGCGATACTTGGCATAGTCATAGGAGTCGGGGCCATAATCTCGCTGATGTCGATAAGCACCGGCATGAACGCGCAGATACAGAGCCAGTTGGGAGGCCTGGGCGCGAACATAATAACGATAAGCCCGGGAGGCGGGCAGGCGCAGAGGATGGGGGCGCCGGGGGGTGACATGCCGGGAGGCAGCAGCGGTGGAAGCACGGAGGCGGCAACGATAACTTTCAAGGAGGCCGACTCGCTGCGCCGGATAGCGGGCGTAGGGGAACTGGATGCGCGCGTCCAGGGAAGGGGCTCGGTTTCCTACAGGAACAAGAACACCTCCGTGACCGTGATAGGCATCGAGCCTGCGGCATTTCCCGCGAGCTCCGGCACCACGATAAGCGAGGGCAGGACTCTCGGGGCAGGGGACATGTCTTCAGTGGTCATCGGCGCTTCGGTAACGAGCGAAATGTTCGGGGAGGACATGCTGAACAAGCAGATAAAGATAAACGGCGTGCCCTTCCGGGTCGTGGGCGTGCTCAACGCGTCCGGCGCATCCTTCAGCGGGCCTGACAGGAGCATCTTCATATCGCAGCGCGCGGCCAAGAACCTGTTCAACCAGACGCAGGACGTGAGTTCGGTTGTGGTGATTGCCGCGGATGGCTCGAATCCCGACGTAGTGGCGGCCGCGATTACGGAAAAGCTCCTTGAACTCCACCGGAAGCAGGCGTCAGCGCAGGATTTCAGCGTCACGACTGCGAGCAGCATGCAGTCCACCATATCGAGCATAACGAACACGCTCGGCCTTTTCCTCGGGGGCATCGCCTCGATTGCACTGCTCGTGGGCGGCATTGGCGTTGCGAATGCGATGTTCACCAGCGTGCTCGAGCAGACGCGCTACATCGGCATACTGAAGGCGCTCGGGACGACGAATATGGATGTGATGAAAATATTCCTGTTCGAGTCGGGCATGGTGGGGCTGGTTGGCGGCCTTCTGGGCATTGCCCTGAGCTTCATCGCATCGATGGCGCTCAGCAGCTTCGGCATGCCCACGAAAATAACCTTTGAACTGATGCTGCTGGGGCTCGGCTTCTCGATAATAGTAGGAACAGTTTCCGGACTCATACCTGCAAGGAACGCCTCCTCAGTGGAGCCGGTGGAAGCGCTTAGATACGAGTAAAAGTTTTCGTGTTTCAATCACCTGAATGTTGGGTGCGGGCAATGGCATTGGAAATCCTGTCATCAGCCGAGAAAAAGGAATGCGAGAAGCTGGTGCACGAGAAGGCGCAGATTGAAGGAACGCTCGCCGCAGAGGGCGGACCGGACCTGCCTTTCCTGCTCGATGCCTGCACAAGCCTGAGTGCGCTGATGGACGAGCTGCGTGAAATAAGCGGCAAGATGGGCGAGATAGGGTATGCGGCACTCAACACGAAAGTCAAATTCTCGCGGAAGGTCAGGCACAAGGGCAAGGAAATAGTCAGGTTCGAGCAGAAGCTTATGCGGGCATACGAGCAGAAGCGCATCTCGCTGGGGCACCTGCAGAAAATGGCGGAAATCATCAAGCTATTGAAAGCGAACAAGCTGGACAGGGCGCAGGAGGAGGCGGAAGGGTTCCGGAGGCTGCTTGAAACTAGCAGGAAGTTCAAACTCATCGCTGACGCGCTGTCAAAAAAGAGGGCGCAGGTGGAGAAGGCAAAACGCAGCATGACTGCGCAGTTGTCGGAGCTGGAATGGCTCGAGAAGGAGCCTGGACCTGACTTGGAAAAAACAGGCAGGCACGAGGAGAGGACGCACATCCTGGAGAGCATTCCAAAAATAAGGTCAGACTACGTGCAACTTCTCAGGTCGACACCGTCGGGAGAGCTTCTGAAGAAAATCCGGGATGAGAAACTTGAGGACCTTGGGTTTCCCGCAATTACGGCCGAAGGGCTGGCAGCATTGTCGGCCTATCTCCACAAGGCAGGGCTTGAATCAAAAACGTGCGGGCAGCTTCTCGAGCTGGCGGAGCTGAGCCCGCAAAAGCTCAAGCACCTGGCTATTGACCTGGGCGAGTTCAGGAGGGAAGTGCTGGAACGGAGGGAGTTTTTGATTCAAGTGCTGAGTCTTCAGTCGGGCGAGTTCCTAGGCGATCGTTCAGGCGGTTCGCCGGCCCTTGCGCATCTGTCGGGGCAGTCTGAAGAGGCGAGGAAAGCAATGGCACGGCTGACCGAACTCGACCGCACGGCGGAAGAGGACGAACGGGAATGGAAACGGGTGCGGGAAATCGGGCGGAAGAAAGAGGGGCTTGCGGGCGTCGAAAAAAGCAGCCTGGTCGCATCGCTGCAGGCGCTGGAGGCCCTTGAAATGCTGCTGGATGAAAAGGCACTGCCGGAGCCAGGAAGAACGGAAGGGGCGCCTGCGCAAAAGAAAGGGGATGAAAGCGCTGCGGGGCCTGTCTGGAAGTTTTTGAAATCATTCATGGGAAAATAAGGAACGACTCGAAACGGAGAACCCAGGAGGAGGACGAGCCAGTTGCGACGGGAAGGAGGGCCGGCTGCGTGGCGGTATTGGGTTCCGGTGCCGGTAAAAAGCCCGGCTAGATGTCATACCACTTGAACGTGTCCTTTATTTTGCCGTACTGGTACATGCTGATGGCGAAATTGAGGCCTTCGGTCTGGGTGAGGCTCAGGGAGTTTATGCCTATCAGGTCCTGGCTTGCATAATCCCACAGGCCGCCTCCGCTGTTCCCTGCATTGAGGGCGGCATCCGTCTGAATCACTTCGCCGTAGCAGTAATCACGCAGGCAGCCCAGGTCCCTCAGGCCCGACACGGTGCCTTCGGAGACCGAGGACACGAAGCCATAGGGATTGCCGACTGCGATCACCTTGTCGCCGGCATTGGGATAGTAAGTTTCATCGAAGGATGCGATGGGATAGTTGCCAGAACTCGGCACGTAGAGGAGTGCGAGGTCGTATCCTTCCAGCGTATTCGCGAGCCGGGTGGCATACCCGACTTTGCCGTCATAGAACTTGACCCGCGCATATATCGGGAGGTATTCGGTCCCGGTAGACGGATCATAGGTAAGCGCCACGTGCGCGTTCGTGAGTATGTAATAGCCCGATGAATCGGAGTCTATTATCACTCCGCTGCCGAGCACCTCGTCCGTTTCTATGTAAACGGTCTTGGCCTTGAACAGCTCCGTCCTCGTTGTTGACGAAAGGTCCCCGTTTTCCAAAATCAGCGGGATGCCGTAGGCGGCATAAACCGAGCTGAGATATTCAATCTGCCCGCACATGGAGCTGAGGTCGGTTTGGTTGGAGTTGTTGAGATTCGTGTCCTTCAGCAGCTTCAGGTCATAGAGCGAGGAATATTCCTTGGTGATCTGGTTGCAATCGTGTATGAACGTCGCGTCTATGGTGACCGAGCCGACCTCGAGCTTGCCAAAGAAATTGAGGCTGTCCACCACGATGCCGTTCGCCGTCTCGATGTTGGCAATGTACTCGTCCACGTTGTTGCAGACTTTTTCGATTTTGTCGCTGGTGGTCTTGAACCCGTCCTTCAACGCGCAGTTGTTTTTGATGGATTGCAGGGAAGTTTCAGCACCGGCCATCTGCCCCTGGTAAACCGTGTAATAGTCGGACAGCTTTGTGCCTGTAGGCTGGGGCGACGAGCTGTTCCAGAAGAGCGTCTCAAGGGACGACCACGAAGCCAGAATCCCGTCTTCCGCCTTCAACCACGAAGTATAGTTCTCGTACTTCGACTTGAAGTTGTCCAGGTTGCTCTGAAGGCCCAGGGCGCGGAGGTCGCTGCAGAGCACGTCGAGGCTGTCCAGGTTGACGCTGCTGTCGTTGTTCTTCAGCTGCAACTTTATGGTTTCCAGCTGGAAGAAGCACTTGTCGAGCCCGTTTTTGTTTGCGCAAACGAGCGCAGAGTTCTTGGACCTGTAAGTCTTATCCTTGTCAAGCGAGTCGAGCTGCTCGCAGGCCGCCCCGATGGCGGCGGAATGGCCCTGGTACGTCGGTTGCATTGAAAGGAGCGCGGTCTGCTCGTCAAAAACGAGGAGGTTTTCCGCGGAATTCATGTTTGATGAGATTATTGCGTCCTGGGTTTCTATCCCCTGGGTGTCGGCAAATAATGCGCAGCCGGAAAGTGACAGAAGCAGCATGACGCCGACCGCCAGCAACAAGAGAGTATTGTTCTTCATGGACAGACCCGTTTTGTATCGGCTTTCGGGCCGGGAGTTAAAAAAGCTATGTTTGGCCGGGAGAAAGGAGCGGAATAGGGAATTGGATCAGGCGGCGGGTCAGTTCCTCCGCTACGCAATTACGGCGAACAGCGGCTGCGTGCGCGCAAGCTCGAAGAGCGCGAGGCTTAGCGGGGCCAGGATTATCGCATAGGGCAGGAAGCGGCGCCAGCTGCCCTCGAGCTGGGCCATGAGCAGAGAGGAGAGCAGGGCGTAGATCAGGAGGTAGAAAGGCGCGGCGCCGGCTGCTGCGTCGTGAATTGCCTGCGCATTGGCGGAATCCGACGCGTTGAAGGTGAACGACGTTATGTCGAGCTGCAGGATGGAGCTGAGGAGCGTGCCGAGAATCAGGGGCACGAGGATCGCGCCTGCCAGCAAGGTGTATTTCTGCAGCGACGAGGAGGCGCTGCGCTCGCGCATGAGCGAGAAGACGGACAGCATGTCATCGGCAGCCTCGCGCAGGGAGGAATAGGCATCGGTGCCGACGGAATATCCGGCTGCCATGAGCCAGGCTGTGCGCCTGAGAAGAAGCGACTGGCTGCGCGAGGCCATGGCATTCAGGGCATTGGGCACGCTTGCGCCCGCCTTCACGCTATTCCTGACTTGCGCAAATTCCTCGGAGAGCGGGCCGTAGCCCGAATGCGCGAGGGAGTCGAGCATTGCGTCTGCGCGCGTGCCCGCCTCGAGAGAGGAGGCCTGCAGGAGCGCATCGGGCAGGTATTTTTCTATTTCGCTGTTGCGCCGCTCGAGCAGATAGTGGAGGTAGAAATAGCAGAGGAAAGGCAGCGCAAGAAGGAGGGCTGCGGGAAGGGGCCGGCCCGAGGAGAAAAGCAACAGCGAGGCAAGCAAACCGAAGGCAACCAGGAGGGCGAGCCGGTTGCGCAGCGAGGTTGGGCTCAGGCCCGCGACGCGGCCGATAAGGGAGAACTCGACCTGCGAAAGGGGAGGGGGAAGCGAGCGCGAGGAATTCTGGAGGGGTGCGCCAAGGCTCAGGTAGATTATTATTGCGAGGTCGACTGCCGGAAATCCGACAAGGAAGAGCAGCCAGACCTCGAGCGGCTGCACGGAAAGCGAGAGGAATGACGAGCCCACGAGCAGGTAGGCGAGAAGCAGCGAGGGCACGATGCAGGCTGCTGCGATGAAGAGCAGCGAGGCCAGCGCTAGGCGCGAGGAGAAATGGCGCTCCGCGGAAAGCTGCTGCGAGACCAGGTCATCGGCAAGCCGCTTGAGCATGGCACCTCCGCCGCCCTGCTCATAGATGGAAGACAGGCTGCTCATGGCGCGCTTGTAGGTTATCGAGTCGATGCGCTCAGCAGAGGCCGCAAGCGCTTCGCGCAGGCTGGCACCATGGTGCACGTCATCGGCTATGGATGAAAACTCGGGAGAGCACGCGTAGCCCGCCGCGCCCACATTGCGCAGCGCCTGCTCGAAGGATATGCGCATGCAGAGCTGGGTGGCGAGCGAACGCAGGGCAGCGGGCAGGTCGCTTTCGACTATGGAGGCGCGCCTTTGCCTTGCGAGGCGCGGGAACTGCCTGAAGGCGAGGAGCATGAAAGCGAAGGAGAGAAGGGCATAGGCAAGCGGGAGCAGCAGACCAACCGCAGCGGCGTAGGTAAGAAAGAAAATGAGGAGCGAGAGAAGAATGGAAATGAGAAGCGAGGCGCCAAGGAACTTGCGGGCAGGCCAGCGCAGGCCGGCCTGGTCGAATTCTTTTGCCGTTCTCTTGACGCTCTTTTCATCGAAGGTTCGGGAGAAGAGCTCGAGAATTCCCGTGGGCCCACCTCACCGCGGATATTCCTCCTGCACGAAGCGCCCGCCCTGGTTCTTGGACTTCTTGAAGCTGGGCTGGGCCGATTCAAGGCCCAGGTCCATGTTCGAAAGCCTTTCCTGCACGAAGCGGCCTTCGCGACGCCCGGTTCCGTTCTTGCTGATTGTCGGCAGGGAGTCAAGCACGCGGTCGAAATGCGTGCGGATTGTGGACTCACGATTCCTGCCCAGCGACATTATAGTGTAGAAGCCGGTCGACACGCTGACGAGGATGAAAGCAATGGTGAATATTTTTCCTGCCGCGGTTTTGGGCGTGAAGTCCCCGTAGCCGACTGTGGTCATCGTAGCCACTGCGAAATAGGCGGAATCGAGCCAGGCCCATTGTTCGAGGAAATGGTAGGCAGTTATGGCTATCAGCACGAGCACGAAGAGGATGAAAAGGCCGTAGGAGGTGTCTCTGTGCATATTGGAACTATTTGCTGCTAGCGGGTTATAAACCTAACGCACAACACGACCGCAATCTCTTCGCTTCGTCCGATTCACTGGCCCGCAGCCTTGACGGCAATGGCCTCGTATTCCTTCATCAGCAACTCGGCCTTTTCCTGCGTCTTGGCCTCTGCGAAAATGCGCAGGTAGTTCTCGGTGCCGCTCGCACGCACGATCACCCAGGAGTCCTTGAAATCCACGCGGATGCCATCTATAGTCGTTATCTTGCCCTTGGAAGCCGCCAGCTTCGCGAAGCCGGCAACCGCGTGCATGGCCCGCTGCTTGCGCTCCGGAGCGCACGGGATTTTGGTTTTAGAATTGTAATAGACTGGAAGGCCTGCAATGAGCTTGGAGAGGGGCTTCGCGCAGGCGGCCTCGACTATTTTGGCTGCAGTCATCAGCCCGTCCTTGCCGAAGTGCAGCGAAGGCCAGACGACCCCGCCCACTTCCTCGCCGCCTATTACGGCATCGTGGGTGAGCACGCCTTCGGAGAGGTAGGGCGCGCCTATGCCGGTGTAGAAAACTTTCGAGCCGTATTTCGCGGCAATGTCGCGTATAGCATTGGTGGTGGCCACCGTGGTGACCACATCGCCCTTCTTCTCGCGGAGCGCGATGTCGGCGCAGAGGGAGAAAATCCTGTCGCCTATCACGAACTTGCCCTTCTCGTCCACGAAAACTACGCGGTCGCCGTCGCCGTCCCAGGCTATGCCCATGTCAGCGCCCAGCGCTTTCACGGACGCGATGAGGTCGCCTATGTTGGCCTCGGTCGGCTCGCCCGGTCTGCCCGGGAACGTGCCGTCCATGTTGGCGTTTATCGTGGTCACGCGGCAGCCCAGGGACTTGAAAAGTGCAGGCCCGACCTTGGCCATGGTGCCGTTGGCGCAGTCGAGAACGAGCGAGGGCTTGGCATTCTTGAAAACTGACGGGTCCACGGATTTCCTTACCGCATTCGCGTGGTCCTCGCAGGCCAGCGGATACTTGACTATCGGCCTCAGCGCATTCCATGGAGCGGCCTTCCGGGAGCGGGATTCGAACAGGCGCTCGATGCCCTCGCCGGTCTCGCGCGAAACCGCGATGCCGCGCGCATCCACGAACTTCATCGCATTCCATTCCGGCGGGTTGTGGGACGCGGTTATCACGACCGCGCCATTGGCCTTTTGGTGCAGCACCTGATATTCAGCGGTGGGCGAAGGCGCGATGCCCAGCCGCACCACCTGGCAGCCTGCGCTCAGGAGCCCGGCAATGGCCGCGTACTCGAGCATCTCGCCGCTCGTGCGCGTGTCGCGCGCGACCACTATCTTGCCGCACTTGGACCAGTGCCCGAAGGCCGCGCACATGCGCGAGACAAAATCGGGCGTGATGAGGTCCAGAAGGCCCCGCACGCCGTTGGTGCCGAAATATTTGGCCATGATAGGGGATTGCGCGGGAGGGTATAAATAGGAATATGTGGCGGGTGAGGGGGCGGATTGCGCGGGAAAGCGGGGCTCGCAAGCGGGCCTTGTTTTACGCAGAACTCGCACGGTGTGGCCGGGCAGATGAAGGCCGCGATGCTAGCCCTGCTTTACGCAGAACTCGCGTATCATCGAGCAGACGTGCTCGACGTCCTCGTCCTTCAGGCTGACCGATGAGGGCAGCCAAAGGCCGCGCCGCGCGACCTCTTCAGCTATCGGGTAGCTGCCTTTCAGCCCATAGGCGGGCTCTGAGTGGAGCGCAGGATAAAAGGGCCGCGTCTTGATGCCCCTGCCGTCCAGGAAAGCCTGCAGCGCCTCGCGCCTGTCGGCCAGAATGTCAAAGAACCAGGGTGCGGTGTCAGCATAGTTCGTAGGTATGAGCTCCGCACCGCGCAGGCCTGCCAGCAATTTATCGTAGAGCTTGCCGAGCGCCTTCTTCCTTTCAACGCGCCACGGGAGCTTTTTCATCTGTTCCAGCCCGATGACTGCCTGCAGGTCGGTGAACTTGAAGTTCCATCCCATCGTCAAGTAGTGGTCGCTGCCGGGCTTCTCGCGCCCGAAATCCCGTATCTTGCGCACACGCTCCATCAGCTCCTCATTCCCGCCCAGAATCGCGCCGCCCTGGCCTGTTGAAATTATTTTCGGGGAGCTGAAGGAAAGGCATCCGAGGTCGCCGAAGGTGCCCAGATGCTTGCCGTGCGCCTTCGAACCCAGGGACTGCGCCGCATCCTCCACTAGCCAAATGCCCTTCTTCCTGCAGAAGTCAACGTATTCCTCGATGTTCTCAGGGTAGCGGCCGTTGATTGTCACCAGCATGAGTGCCTTTGTCTTATTCGTGACCGCCTTTTTCATCTTCTCGAAATCCAGGCAGAGCGACTTGCGCTCGATGTCGGCGAAAACCACCTTGGCGCCCAGAATCGCGGCTGAATTCGGAGTCGCGACCATCGTGTAATCAGGAACTATAACTTCATCGCCCGCACCCACATTGCAGGCCATGAGCGCGGCTGTCAGAGCTATTGTGCCGTTTGAAACTACGGAGCAGTGTTTGGAGCCGCAGTAGGCCGCAATGACCGACTCGAACTCGCGCGTCTTCTTGAACTCGGTTATCCAGCCGCCCGACTTCAGGTAGTCGTTCACGGCCTCGCGTTCCTCGTCGTCAAAGGAGGGCTCCATTTGGTTTATGATTTTCATCGTGCCACCGTCGGGAATTTGAATTGACCTTACCCGCCATCTGCGCTGTTCGCCTTCGTCCTTCGGCAACTTACTCTCCTTCTTCCTGCAGCAGCTTTTTCGCCTGCGCCTTTATGAGCGCGCCGTCGCGCCTGCCGACCTTTTTCGCAGGTATGCCCGCGTAGAGCGTCCAGGGCTCGTACTTCTGCTTGTTGAGCAGGGTGAGCGCACCCGCTGCCATGCCTTCCGGGATTTTCACGCCCGGCAGCACGACGGTGCCGCAGCCGAGAAGCGCGTGGTCGCCTATGTGAACCGGCTCGACTATGGCCTTGCCGGAGTATTTCTCGGGCACCGCCGCGCCGGTCAGCCCGCCGCCACGATAGTCGTCCTGCGCCGTGACGATGTTGCAGCCCGGCGCGATGTTCACGAAATTCCCTATCGTGACCTTGCCCTTGCCGCCAATCAGGTGGCAGCCCGAGCCGATGTGAGAGTAGGAGCCCATCGCGAGCTCGCACGGGATGTAGGTGAAATCATCGATGATGGAATTGGTGCCCAGCGAAACTTTCTCGGGCTTCCTGATGCGCGCGGTCAGGCCGATTATGCAGCCCTTTCCACACCGCTTCAGCTTTGATTGGTCGAAGAAAAGATTTTTGCTCGTCATACAATCGCCATGCGTGCAATCGTCGTCCCAATATTTATATCCACTACAATCGGCGCCTGTCGGCGTCGGGCCCGGGGTAGGGGCCGTTCTTGACCTCGAGCACCTGCGTGTCATCCTCAAGCACAGTATAACCGTGCCCGCCCCGCAGGAAAATGCCGATGTCGCCTGCGCGCAGCTCGTGCTCTGCGAGCGGCTTGTCCTCGAGGTCGAAAATTTTCACGCGCACCCTTCCCTTTTTCACGAAAAGCACTTCCTGCGTGCGGTCTATTTTCCTCTCGACCGCATTGTGCACATGCGGCAGCAGCTCCTTGCCCTTGGCATAGCGCCAAGAGCCGGCTTGGATGAAATCATTGGGCTCGGAATAGAATGAAAGGCCCTGCTCCCACTCGCCGCTTATGAGCTTGGCCAGAAGAACTCCCTTGTGCTCGATTTTTTTTATTTGCACCATGTTTTCACCTGCACGACAGTTTCACCCGCATGAGAATCACTTCCTGTTGGCCATATACCAGTCAATCGTAAGCTTGAGGCCTTCATCCAGGCCCGTGTGCGGCTTCCAGCCGAAGAATTTCTCCGCGCGCGAACCGTCCACGGTCTTGTAGGGCGCGCCGTCGGGCCTGGATGCATCGTAGACCAGCTTGCCCTCGTAGCCAACGAGCCGCCTTATCTTTTCCGCCAGTTCGGCTATGGAAATTCCCTCGCCCACGCCGATGTTCAAAATGTCCGCGTAGGGCTTGCAGTCCAGCGCCTTCACCATTGCCTCGGCGCCATCGTCCACGAAAAGCCACTCGCGCACGGGCTTGCCAGTGCCCCAAACCGTAATTGATGGCGAGCTCTTGCGCTTGGCCTCGACCATTTTCATTATCAGCGCGCCTATCGCATGCGAGCGCTCCTCCTCGAAATGGTCCTCGGGCCCGTACATGTTCGAGAGTATCAGGTTAATCGTGTCGAGGCCGAACTGCCGGCCATAGGCCCACGCGCCGACCCAGGAGGCCTTGCGCGCAAAGCCATAGGTGAGCACGGACTCGTGCATCGGCCCGTCCCAGAACTCGGCCTCCTTGAAGAATTTCGCCTTGGCAGGGTAGGCGCAGTTGGAAATCGGGTTCACGAGCCGCTTCACCTTGTGCCCCTTGCAGGCCTCAAGCAGGTTGACCGTCATTAGCAGATTGTTCCTGAAAATCTCGGCCGGATGCTTGTAGCCGAACGCGATGCCGCCGACGTAGGACGCGCAGTTGAGCACGTGCGTCGGCTTCTCCTTTGCGAACAGCTTTTCGGCCTGCTTCTGGTCGCGCAGGTCGGTGCCGAGCGAAAGCGAGGTGCGGCCGTACTTCAGCCCCAGAGAGTCGAGCTTGCGGCAGACGCGTTTTCCAAGAAAGCCGGTCGCACCGAGCACCAGTATGCGGTCATTTTTGGAATTTGGCATCCACTCCCTCGCTCTTCAGGTCAGCCTCGACCATCATCCTGACAAGTTCCTTGAACTTCACCTTGGGCTCCCAGCCGAGGAGCTTCTTTGCCTTTGAATAGTCGCCCTGCAGCAGGTCCACTTCGGACGGCCTGAAATAGCGCGGGTCTATTTTCACGTAGTCCTTCCACTTCAGGCCCACGAGCGAGAAGGCTTCCTCGAGGAAGTCCTTGACCGAGTGGGTCTCGCCGGTCGCAATCACGAAATCGTCCGGGGACTTGTAGTTCAGGATGGACCACATGGCCTTCACGAAATCGCCAGCATAGCCCCAGTCGCGCTTGGCCTCGATGTTGCCCAGGTAGATGCATTTCTCCTTGCCCGCAAGTATGCGCGCAATGCCGCGCGTAATCTTCCTCGTCACGAAGGTCTCTCCGCGGCGCGGGGACTCGTGGTTGAACAGGATGCCGTTCGAGGCGAACATGCCGTAGCTCTTGCGGTAGTTGGCTGTCATGTGGTAGGCGAAGACCTTGGAACAGGCATAGGGGCTCTGGGGGTTGAAAGGCGTCTTCTCGCTCTGCGGCGCCGGCGCATTGCCGAACATCTCGCTCGAGGAAGCCTGATAGAACCTGATGTTTTTCTTGCTGCGCCTGATGGCCTCCAGGATTCGAACCGTGCCCAGGCCAGTCACGTCGCCCGTATACTCGGGTATGTCGAAGCTCGTGCGCACGTGCGACTGGGCCGCCAGGTGGTAGACCTCGTCGGGCTCGGCCTGCGCAAGCGCCTGAGAGACCGAGCTGGAATCGGTGAAGTCTCCGTAGTATAGTATCAGCTTGGCTGAGGGGTCGTGCATGTCCTTTATCAGGTGGTCGATTCTCTTCGTGTTGAACGTGCTTGCACGGCGTATTATGCCGTGGACGGTGTAGCCCTTGCCGAGCAAAAATTCTGCCAGGTAGGAGCCGTCCTGCCCCGTAATTCCCGTGATTAGGGCCGACTTGGAAGCCATGATTGAAGTACGCGAAAACACTTATTATTCCTTTCTCTTTCTCTGAGGTTATGACGGCCGATGTCCAAGCTATTAAATATTGCATGCAAATTTAGCGCATGCTCAAAAAGGCCCTGAAACTGAACACGCTGTCAGTGGCCTCGCAGGGCGCAGTCCTGCTGGCCGGCGTTCTGTTTGCCGTAATCATGACTAGGCTCATCCCGATAGCAGACTACGGCCTCCTCACCTCCTTCGTCTCGTTCGTTGTCTTCATCGCACTTGTCTCAGACATGGGCCTGCGCACGACGGCCACGAAGTACGTTGGCGCGGCCTTCTTCGCCAAGGACGCGCGACTGCAGAAATACGTGTCCCAGCTGATGTTCTGGCGCTTCGCAATAGTGATCGTGATCGGGGTTGGAATTTCCCTGTTCTCGGGCGAAGTTGCAACCGCGGTGCTGCACTCGCCAGATTACTACTGGCTATTCCAGATTACGGGAATCACGGCAATACTCTACTCGGCGATGCATTTCTTTGAGGGGCTTGTCTCGGCCTCCAACAGGTATGAATACACTTTCGCAGGCTCGGTGATCGTGAACGGCGCGCGCCTGTTCCTGCCCATTGTGCTCGTGCTCCTCTTTACGCCCACGGCCCACCTGGCCATAGTGGGGGTTGCGTTGGCTTACCTGCTTGGGGCCCTCGCCTACCTTTTCTTCTTCAAGCGCATCTACGGGAAAGAGGTTTCGCTGCGCAAGGGAATCAACCACGCCGGAGGGATGGAAAAGGAGATACGGCAGTATGCATTCTATGCGGCAATCATGGCGCTCGCGGGAGCGGTGCTTACAAACTTCGACCCCGTCCTGCTGAACATGTTCCTGACACCTGACAAGGTGGCGCTCTACAAGGCAGCGCAAATGGTGTTCATTGGAGTCATCACGCTCGCGCCCATCTCCTATCTGGTTATGTTCACATTCTTCGTGGAACTCGAAGCGACCGGGAAGCGAAAGGAGCAGGCGGAAACGTACTCGCAGGCGGCCAAGTACGGGCTCGCGTTCTTCATCCCCATTTCAGTCATGATGTTCGTGCTGGCTGGCGAGATAGTGGGCTTCCTCTTCCCGCCGACCTATGCTGCCGCGGCGCTGGCGCTCCAGGTCTTCGCCGTCATTCCGGCATTCTACTTCCTTTTCAACATCAACTCCAACGTGCTGCTTGCACGGGGGGAGATAAAGAGCGCCACTGTGCTTTCGCTCCTGGCCGGAGCGGCATCGCTGATCCTGAATGTCACGCTCATACCGCTCTTTGGCTTCATAGGCTCTGCGATGGCCTACGCGGGTGCGTGCCTGATACCCGCAGCCCTCTCCTTCCCGATGACCAAGGGCAAGCTGTCAATGTCGATCGGGTCGCGGGAGGTGGCAAGGCCCCTCCTCGTGTCCGCGCTGGCGGGCGCCCTGGTGATGGTAGTGAGACAGTTCGTCTCGGCCAACCAGCTGCTGCTTATCGCGCTCTTCCCGCTCGCGTGCGCGGGCGTCTACCTTTTGCTGCTTGACGAGGACGACAGGCGCGTGCTGAACGCGCTCAGGAGCCTTGTGAAAAAGGCATAGGCCACCACGAACTGGCGGACAAGCGAAAGCACAACGTAGCCGAGACTGGGGAGCACCATGCGCGTCATGGCAATGCACCTGAGAAGCTCCACGAGCATTATGAAGGCCAGCACCGCGAGGGCGATTAGCGAGAGCAGGCGCACCATTGCAAAGGAGGGAGGCAGGAAGAGCGAAAGCAGGACTGCGAGGATGAACGCAAACCAGTAGAACGGACCGAGCGGGTAGAAGAGGGCGCGCACGCGCCAGCGAAGAAGGCGGGGGGAAAGGCTCCGGCCGAGCCAGGAGGCCTGCTTGTAGAAGTCGCCCAGCGAGGAGGGCTCCATGTGCTC
>CABMJK010000004.1 GCA_902386535.1 Candidatus Burarchaeum australiense
CCATCAGTTCAAGGAATTGAATCAGTCAATCAAGGAGGCAAAGGCAGAATCAGCGCAGATGCGCCTGGTTTCATTCTGCTGAACCTTCACCTCAAGAAGCCAACGCCTTTAGGCGTTGGTAGTTCACAAGAAGCAGAATTCAAGACACTGTTTCTTCCTCAGCCGGAGCAGGACGGGAATTGAGGCACGCGCGGCCGCTTCTTGAGACAGGCACGCTTGCCGCGGAGGGGCCGGTGCAGCGCATGCATTTCCGCAGGGTTTACGCCTTGGACGAGCTAGATACATCAACCCGCACGGATATCGAATACATTGTTGACAAGAAAAACAGGGCCATGACAGACACGTTGCATTTTGTTCTGACCCGCGGGCCGCTTATCGGTGCGGGCATAATCGCAGCTTGGTTTTATACCCAAGAAAACCGCGAGCAAATTTTGGAAGCCGTCGCATCCCTGCCGATTGCAGCGAGCATGGTTCTTTTTGGCGTATTTCTCAGGGAAACCAACGATACGCGAGAGGGATTGAAGGAAAAGGTGAACTCTGGCAAGTTTTTCAAAGATGCCGAGCTGCACGTGGATTTCCCGGCCCAAACGCACGTTTATTACTCTCCGGCGGAAAAATTCGAGATGACGACCTCTGTGACCGGAATCCCTTTCTCCGAGATTAGGACAAAACCCGCGCTAGTGCTTTCAAGCGGGAACTGGCCGTCTGAAATCGGCCGGGAGCTCATGGCTCCCGTTTCGTGGGCGCATAAAGGGAACCGAACCAGAGACCTGCCTTTTTTGCTGAAAAAAAAGATGGACACTGCACTGAACCGGCATATGGAAGGGCGTAAGGCCAGGAGGGCGGCCGCCATAGAGGCCAAAATAGAGAAGATTGAGAATGATGATCCTGTGAGCCCCAACTCCGAAAAGAAGCGCAAACGGGCCCTCCAGAGGCTCAGGCAAGCAAGTCTCGGAGACGAGGAGAGAGAGCGGCTGCGAAGGGAAAAGAGCAGGCTGGGAAACGAATTGTGGCGCTGCAAGCGGGAGCAAGAGCAAATCCTGTTCCCGAGTCAGTATGGGCGGCCTCCTTGCGCCGTTGATGGAAAAAAAGTATGCGAACTTGGAAGGGAAATGGATCGCCTGACGCAAGAGCTGGAGAAGGTTGAGGCCGAACTGAAGGGGATCAAAAAGAAAGACGAGGCAGGTCCCGAAACCCCTGTCAAGGAAGAACCATTGCAGGAGCCGGCGCAGGTGCGATAGTTACCCGACCGTGACCTCGAATTCCCGCGAGTCCTGCGGCGGAATGCTTTCCCAGATGCGCATGTAGTTCATGTGAATCACAGTAGTGCCCGCCTTCAGGGCCTTGAACGTATACGTCGTGTTGCAGGGCGCGCCCGCCATGTCGGGGCAGACGTCGGAAGAGCCAAGGTAGTCAACCACCGACTCGTTTTCAATGGTGATGAGCCAGCCAAAGCCCGTGGAGGGATTTGAAACCAGCGGCAGTTCGAACTCCTCGCCGGCTTTTGCATTTATGACTGGTTTTACGTCACTGACGGTGGTAACCGCCTGGCATGTGCCGTCCGGCCTTGTTCGGCCGGCTGAAACGCAATTGTATCCTGCCGGGCAGCTTATGCCTCCGCCAATCTCGCCGCATAGTTTGCCGTCAGAAGTAGTGCCGTTGAATTCCGCCATGGCTTCGGAGATCATGTCCCACTGCCCGTCGAGAACGGCGTACATGACTTTGCCGTTTTTCACTTCGATGTCCGCCCGGTGCTTAGTGATGACCTGCGCAAGAACCTGGCCGCTCCGGTTTCCATAGCCCGCGTGACTTGATTCAAAAGTGAATGTGAAGTGCCAGCCTTTGCAGCTGCAGTTCAGTGCCGTGGAAGGCCAGATGGCTATGCCAGTCTCAAGTCCGTCGAATTTGAAGGTCTCGTCGGCCTTCAGGAAATCTAGGGCGAGGCTCTCGCTGAACTCCTGCGTATAAGGAACGCAGGTTCCGCTTAGATCAGGATAGGAAATACCACAGCGGCTGTCTGAAGGGCATTGGTCATCGCGTAAGCAGCCGCCGGGCTGCCCGGTGTTATTGCCCAGACCGGGCCCGACGGGCGGGACGTTGGGCGGATTGGCCGCGCATCCCGAAAGCGCGAGAGCCAGAAGTGCGATTGCCAGAACGACTTTCATGTCCATCTTCTCACCGAAAGGCTTTCTTCGCACCATTTTAAGCCGGTTTCCATTTCCTTCGGGGCGCGCCGAACGCAGGAATAGTGAATCAGAGGCTGCTCAGCAGCGGCACGGTGAGAGGCGAGAGAATCGTCGTGAGCACTATTGCGGCAGCCACCAGCTCGCAGTCGAGCTTGTAGTGGTCGGCCAGCACGAAATTCGTGATCGCAAGCGGCAGGGTGGCCTCGACCAGCGAAACCTGGTAAATCATGCCGGTCATGCTCAGGGCGCGGGCAATGGCCACGAAAAGGAGAGGGAAGAAGAGCATCTTGGTTGCCGAGATTGCGAGATTGAGCTTCAACTGCGCGAACGGGTTCTTGCCGTACATGAACATGCCTACGCCGAAGAGCGCGGCCGGGGACGTGGCCTGCCCGAGCAGGCGCACGGCATCGAGGAAGGAGCTCGGGAGCTGGAACGCGCCGTACATGAAAACCAGGCCCAGCGCGGAACTGAGGAGAAGCGGGTTGGTGGCTATCTTCCGCACTATCTCGGAAACGTCAAGGCCGTCGGAGTAGATTTGGAGGAGCGCGAGGCCGATGGAGAAAATTATGAGGTTGTAGATTGTGACCACTATTATGACCACGGGCGTGCTCGCGTCCCCGAACGAGAGCTGGTTCAGGGGAAGGCCCATGTAAAGTATGTTGCCATAGAAGGCGGCAAGAAGGAAGACCGCGGTGAGCTTGCGGGGGAGCTTGATGAGGACCGAGACCGCTAGCACGATTGCAATCATGGCGAAAATCGCGAGCGCGTTCGCGGCTATCAGCGTTTGGATTGCCCCGAAGGCCTCTGCGCTGAAGGCGGTCTTGCCGGCATCGTAAAGGCTTATGAAAATCATAGCCGGCAGGGTGGCGTTGTAGACGAAATTGTTCAGGATGCGGTAGTCGCCCTCGCCGACTATCTTGAAATGGCGGGCCAGGAAACCGAAGCCCATGATCAGGAATATTGTAGCGATAGCGCCGAGCATAGAGAGCATAGAATGAATAACTGCGCCTGCCTTTTTAAACCTAGGCTAGTGGGCACTATAGGACTATAGAGTTGCATATTACGTTCGTATTACTCGCGCCGCCAGCCGCCCGCTGGTTGGTCGGGCCCCGCTGTTTCTACCTGAACCTCAGGAAAGCGCCCACGCCGCCGAAGCCCGACCTGAACTGCTGGCCGTAGGTGGTCTCGCCCGAGACAAAGGCCAGGTGCGCGCCGTTCTTCTCGGCCAGGTCTATGAGCTCGGTTATGGCGTCGGCCTTGGCGATTGCCTTGGCCTTGCGACCGCACTCGGGGCAGTCTTGCTCCTCGAGTTCCTGCTCGCTCAGCACGTCGAACTCCTTGCCGCAGGAAGTGCACTTGAAAGTTATGCGCTTGAGCTCGAGCGTCTCTGAAATAACGACCTTGGAAACTTTCGAGGCCAGGAGGGCAGCGCGCACGTTCTCGTAGCCATAGGTTGCGAGCCCGCCCTTTGCAATCTCCTTTATGAAATTCTCGACCAGCTCCTTCTCGACCACGGACTCCTGCTCCGCTATTATGCCGCCCGCGTTGTCGAGCAGCTCGCGCACTCCGTATTCGTCCGTATAGCCGATGTTGACGCAGCCGAGAATCTTGAACTGGTAGTTGAAGTGCTTGAGCTTCAGGAAGTTCTCCTTCGCGGGCCCGGCCCCGCCCACTATGATGTCGCGTATGCCGCTCGACAGGAAGGCCTCATCCATGGCCTCGCCTATGCGCTTGTAGTAGTCCTCGATGCCTTCCTCTATGAGCCGCTGGTAGCGTCGCGCGCTCTGACCGCCCTTGTGGATTTTCGAGTGCGCGAGCGAGTGCAGCCTGCGCACGATTTGGGTCTGCTTCCCGCGCAGGGTGGCGAGCGTGGCGTCGCGGCCGTCCATCACGACAAGGCCGTAGGCCTGGTTCGTCTCGAGCATGCCCTCGAGCGGGTCTAGCACGAACGAGGAGTCGCAGCGGTACATCTGCACCTTCACGGGTTCGGGCGGCACGATGCTTATGAGCTGAATGTCGGGCCTGCCCTCGACTTTGGAAACATTGCCGCAGAAAATGGCTATGCCGTTCTCGGGCGGCTCGCGGAACATTTTCAGGTAGCCTATGATTTTTTCCAGCGCCTCCTGCACATTCTTGCGCGTGGTCTTGCTCTTGATGTTCGAGGCCTGACCGTATTCCTCCTTCAGCTTGTTGCTCGTGTCGGCCACCTGCGAGCCCGGCGGCATGTAGACGCTGATTAGCTCGGTTCCACTGCCCCGGAGGTCCTTGAGAGCCCGCAGCCGCTTCCGCATCTCGTACCTTAGTTTTTCATCCTTGTCCATGGCCAATCATCCATGCCGTTCCTATGAGCTACTATACAGTAGTCCTGTGCACTAATAAACCTGCGTCAGAAGACGCGCTCGACCTTGCCTGTTTCCAGGGAATAGACCGCGCCCGCGAGCTCGAGCTTGCCGCCTTCGTGCGCGGCCCGCACCACGTCGCTCGAATCGAGAATGGCGCGTATCTGCTCGCTCACGTTCAGCACCACGGCCTTGGACGTGTCGCCGCGCGCCCGGTCGCATACGGGCTCGAGATGGGAAAGAAGCGTGGCTATGTGGCCCATC
Organism: Candidatus Burarchaeum australiense; assembly: GCA_902386535.1. Classification (GTDB taxonomy): domain Archaea; phylum Micrarchaeota; class Micrarchaeia; order Burarchaeales; family Burarchaeaceae; genus Burarchaeum; species Burarchaeum australiense. The sequence goes on from CABMJK010000004.1 coordinate 4,790, forward strand.
TCACCGCCCTTCATCGCGCCCTTTATCGCCCCGCATTCCGTGTGCCCGAGCACAACGACCAAGGGCACGTGCAGGTGCAGCACCGCATACTCGATGCTTCCGAGCACCGACGCGTCTGCCGCCACGTTGCCGGCCACGCGGATGACGAATATCTCGCCCGGCTCCTTGGCGCCGAAAATCTGCTCGACGGGCACGCGCGAGTCCGAGCAGCTGAGCACCGCCGCATAGGGGTGCTGGCCCTTGGCCAACTCCCTGAGCTTGGCCTTGTTGGCCTTGCCCGCGTAGGCTGCATTGCCCTTGAGAAGCTTTTCGAAAAGGCTGGTTTCCTTTGTCATGGGAATCACATGTATTTCACGCAAAAGGATTAAATAAGTGCGCACGGCCCGCTCGTTGCACCGTTATTTTTCCGCCGCCAGCCGCGCAGCCACGAGTAACTTTATTAACCCCCTTTCCGATTTCCGCACGTGGTAAAATGGTTAAGCTGGGCTCTGTGATGGCGGGCCTCAAGTGCGATTTTGTCTGGAAGGACGGGAGGCTCGTGAAATGGGAGGACGCCAAGGTGCACGTCTCGGCCTGGAGCCTGCACTACTCGGTGTCAATTTTCGAGGGCATCCGCGCCCATCCCGCCAGGCTCGGCGGGAAGCAAAACACTTTTGTCTTCAGGCTGGGCGACCACATCAGGCGCCTCGAGCGCGGGGCCAGGCTTTATGAGATTCCGCTCAAATTCAGCGCGAGCGAAATTGAGAAAGCGGTTGTCGAGACTGTTCGGAAGAACGGGCTGAAGAACTGCTACATCAGGCCCATACTTTACTTCGGGCACTGGAAAAGCCTCATGCCGAACCAGAGGCAGCCGAACTCCGAGCTCGCCATCTTTGCCCTGCCCGTGAAAGCAGGTGCGGAGAAGGCCGGCGAGGCCGAGCCTGTTGGACTAAAGTGCATGATATCCAAGTGGCGCAAGCCTTCCCACGACTCGCTGCCGGGCGACGTGAAGTGCTCGGCCAATTACGCCCTGTCCTACCTTGCCGGGCTCGAGGCAGAAAAGGCAGGCTATGATTACGCATTCCTGCTGGACCACCGCGGCCTTGTGAGCGAGGGCCTTGCCTCGAACGTGTTCATCGTGAAGCGCGGCAGGCTCGTGACCCCGCCGTTCTCGCCCTCGATGCTGGGTGGCATAACGCGAGACTCGGTGCTCGCGGTTGCCAGGGATGAGGGAATTGCGTGCGAGGAGCGGGACCTTACGGCTGACGAGCTCAGGAACGCGGATGAGGTGTTCGTGACCGGCACGCTGAGCGACATGGTGCCCGTGGCGAATATCGGGGGCGCGAAGATAGGGGATGGCACGGAAGGGCAGGTTACGCGCGAGCTGCACGAGGCCTACCGCAGGGCCGTGAGCGGAGGTAACAGGAAATATTGGAAGTGGTTCACACCGGTGTATTGACAGTTGGTTGCAGGTTAAGGCGCGATGATGCCATGAGGCTCAAAAAAAATCTGATGGCTTATGAAAAAGCCTGGAACCGGGAGTGGCTGCTGGCCAACGGGCTGGGCGGCTATGCGTCTTCCACCATCATTGGCGCGAACACGCGGAAATATCACGGCCTGCTGGTGGCGGCCCAACAGGCGCCTGCCGGCAGGCGCCTTCTCGTGACCAAGCTCGAGGAAAGCGTGACAACGCCCGAGGGCCAGTACCAGCTTTCGACCAACAAATACCCCGACAACACGCTGTTCCCGACGGGCTGGCAGGTGCAGCAGGAGTTCAGGCTCAACCCGCTTCCCACGTTCTACTATTCCGCGGGCTCGTGCCGCATAAAGAAAAAGGTTTTCATGATCCATGGCACGAACGCGGTTGTCGTGCGCTACAGCGTGACCGCGCCTTCGGCCGCGCAAATAAAAATAGCCGTGCTGCTGAACGACCGCGACATTTACTCCCTGACGCGCGAGAAGCTGCAGTTCAGCCAGCAGCCCCTGGGCCGCGGCGCGCTCGTTGCCGGGCCTGCCTCGAAAATATTCATGACCTCGGACGCGTGCCGCTACAAGCAGCAGGAGAACTGGTATTACGACATGGTGTATGACTGGGAGACCATGAGGGGCGAGGCGGACAGGGAGCACCACTTCCAGCCCGGCGTTTTCGAGCTCACGGTGCAGGGCAGGGCGAAATTCAACCTCCTCCTTGCCGACAGGCCCTATGCCAACGTGGATTTCGACAGGCGCTACAGGCAGGAGCTCGAGCGGACTGCGAACGTGGTGGACGGGTTCTACCTGGCGAACCGGCTGAAGCGCGAGAGCTTTTCCAATCACCTGGCGCTTGCCGCAGACCAGTTCGTAGTTGGCACTACTGGTTCTGGTGAAGATGGGAGAGGCATAATGGCCGGCTACCACTGGTTCGGCGTTTGGGGCCGGGATGCAGCCATTGCGCTGCCGGGGCTCACGCTCACGACGGGAAGGTTTGACGAGGCGCGCCGCATACTCATGACCATGGCAGGCAGGATGAAGAACGGACTGGTGCCGAATTTCGTGGACGAGAAGGGCGGGGCGGCTTACAATTCCGCGGACGCCTCGCTCTGGTTCGTGCTCGCGCTCTACCGCTACCTTGAGGCGAGCGGGGACGAGAAATTCGCAGCGGGCGAGATGTCAAACGTAATGCGCGACATCATCGAGGCCTATGCGACCGGCGCGAACCAGGGCATAGCCGAGGACAGGGACGGGCTGATAAAGTGCGGGCCGCGGCTGACCTGGATGGATGCGGGCACCGATGCCGCGCCTTTCACTCCGCGCGAGGGCAAACCCGTTGAGATTAACGCGCTCTGGTACAACTGCCTGCGCATTGCGCAGCTCATGAGTCTTAAGATTGCCGACAAGAAGTATGCCGACGTGATGAAGGCCAAGGCCGAGAAGACCGCCGAGTCCTTCCTGCGCTTCTGGAACGAGGCCGAGGAATGCCTTTTCGACACGCTCGACCCCGACGACCCGACCATGCGGCCGAACCAGATTTTCGCGGTCTCGCTGCCCGCGCCGCTGCTCGATGACGCGAAGGCGCGCAAGGTGGTGGAAAAGGTCAAGAGGGAGCTGCTCACGCCTCTCGGCCTCCGGACCCTCTCGCCGCACGATGCGCGCTATATTGGAACTTACGGCGGCAGCCAGCAGGAAAGGGACAGGGCGTATCACAATGGAGTTGTATGGCCCTGGCTTATCGGGCCTTTTGTTGATGCTTACATCAAGACGGGCGGCCGCGATGCTGCATTCATGCTAAGCGGCTTCAGGAAACACATGCGCAGGGGCGGGCTCGGTACCATTAGCGAACTCGTAGAGCCCAAGTCCATGAGGCCCGACGGGTGCATCGCACAGGCCTGGAGCGTGGGCGAGGTGCTGAGGGCTTACGCCAGGACGCATGAGCTACGGAGCTAGATTTGCGGGCTGGACTGAAGCGGGCTTATGCTAAGACGCATGAGTTGAGAAGCCGATTGGAAGCGCCGCTAACGTGTTAATTTCTCCATCAAAGTCTGCAGCCCTTCAGCCGCCATCTCCATCGGGTTGAGGAGCTGGATGCGCGAGGGCACCGTGAGCAGCATTCGTTTGGCATAATCCAGCGTGCCGTAGAAGTTTTCATGCACGTAGTTTACGAGCCGTGCATAATCGCTCTTGTGCATCTGCTCGTCGCTTTCGTGCGGGTCAATGACAATCAGGCCGGCCATCAGGCTTGTGGGCTGCCGGCCCTCCTCGAGCGGCGGCAGGGTATAGGTGGCATCGGCAATGCGCAGGTTCCCGCCAGTCATCTTTCCGAATATTTCGAAATTCTTCATGACAGGCTCGAGCTCGCCGAAAACGTAGCGCGCGCGGTCGTGGGGCCCCAATGTTGCCCAGGCGCCGCTCAGGCCTGCCATGGCCGCCAACGTGCCATAGCCCTTGTTCTCCATGCGCTCGTCCGTCGCAAGCAGCACGCACTGGAGGGTGCCAATCTCCTTCCACGGGATGACGTTTACCGCTGAGATGACGTTCGCCTCGCCATCCGTAATCGCGTAGACGAAATAAGGGTTGCCGGCAACGCCGTTTTCCAAAAGCGCGGTTATCTTTTCCACCGACTCCACGTCGTTGTCGCCTATCCTTCCCGCCCAAAGGCCCCGGACAGAGGCAATCAGCTCGGGCTGGTCGCTCGTGACGTGGTAGATGCGCAGGTCGGGTATGCGCCTGCCGCCGTCCTCCAGCCTGTCCTTTATTATGGTCTCGTTCTGCGGCATGGACAGGTAAAGTCTGCCTCTGCGGTCGGCCATTATGGACTGGGGAGCGAACTTGCTGCCCAGGCAGGCTATCCGAGTGTGGTCGAGTCTTTGCATCATATCACTTTAGCGTAACTTTAACGAGGTATCTATATGGCTTCGCGGCTATTTAAATTGCACGGTCCGGGCCTTGGCCGGCTCAGCGCGGAGTACGGTAAGGGCGGTCATACGGGAAGCCGCGGCCGCGCAGTGGGCTCGGGCACGAGGAGCGCCTCGTCTCGACGATGCGTAGGTATTTAAGCCCAACCGACGATGGCTTCCTCGGGAGGCAGGGCAACACGCAACTTTTGGAACTTTGCGGTAGCTTTTGCTCACTCTCGGTCATCTGTCGGAGTCAAAGAGGGAGCGCATGAAGGTCGCCATGCTCGGCTGGGAGTTCCCGCCCTTTGTAAGCGGAGGGCTGGGGGTCCACTGCTACGAGCTCACCAAAAGGCTCGCCGAACTCGGCGTTTTGATAGACTTCTATATGCCGCGAGCGCGCGAAAGGCCGGTTTCCCCGCACAAGAACATCAGGATTGTGGAAGTTGACGCGAGCTATTTGAGCCCCTACACGGGCCTGAAGAGCGAGATGCGCGAGACATACGGCTGGAGCTTCCTTGAGGCGGTTGAGAGCTACCGCCGGCAGGTGGTCGCGGCCGTGCTCGCCAATGTTCGTGGAGGGGCTCGCTACGACCTGATGCACAATCACGATTGGCTGACAGTGGATGCTGCGGGCGAGCTGAAGCAAAAGCTGAGCATTCCGCTCGTTTTCACCGTGCACTCGACCGAGTATGACAGGGCGAGCGTGCCGTGGGACCGCCTTCTCGCGGTGGAGAAGAGGGGTCTGGCGCAGGCCGACAGAATTATCACGGTGAGCAACAGGATGCGCGAAAGGCTGATGTCCATGGGAGCCGACGATGCGAAGATTCGCGTCATCTACAACGCGGTGAACGTGGATGATTTCGAGAAGTACAACGGTGGCGTGGAAGGGAAGAGGGAGAAAATCGTCCTATTCCTCGGCAGACTGGTGGAGCAGAAGGCGCCAATGCAGTTCCTGCACGCGGCAAAGAAGGTGAGCGGGAAGATGAAGGGCGTGCGGTTCGTGATTGCGGGCACCGGCGACCTGCTGCCCCAGCTCATAAGCGCCAGCATCCACATGGGCCTGCAGGATGTCGTGACTTTCACGGGCTATTTGAGCGATGAGGAGCAAAGGAGGGCTTACGCGTCGAGCGACGTCTACGTCATGCCCTCCGTGAGCGAGCCTTTCGGCATCACGGCGCTCGAGGCAATGGCCAGCGGCACGCCCGTGATAATCTCGAAGAGCAGCGGCGTGGGCGAAATCGTGAAGAACGCGCTACGGGTGGACTTCTGGGACGTCGATGAGCTGTCGAACAAGATAATCGGCCTGCTGCGCTACCCGGTGCTGCGGCGCGAGCTGGGCAAGGAGGAGCTGAAGGAAGTGAGGAAATTCACCTGGCGGGGCACTGCTGCCAGGACCCTCGATGTATATAAGGAAGTTGCGAGATAATATTGGTGTTGTGCCATGCCCGATATCTGCATGTATTTCCAGGTGCACCAGCCCATGAGGCTGCGCAAGTTCTCTATCTTCGGCCATAATGACGAGGCCTGGCGCGAGCGCTATTTCGATGCCGAGAAGAACCGGCAGATAATGGAAAAGGTGGCGGAGAAGTGCTACCGGCCCACCAACAGACTCCTGCTTGACTTGATCGGGAAGCACGATGGCGCCTTCCGCCTCAGCTTCTCGCTGACGGGCGTTTTCATCGAGCAGTGCCGCGAGTATGCACCAGACGTGCTCGAGAGCTTTGCCGAGCTTTACCGCACGGGCTGCGTGGAGTTCCTGAGCGAGACTTACTACCACTCGCTCGCCTCCCTTTTTGCGGACAAGCGCGAGTTCGGGCGCCAGGTGAAGATGCACGACAAGGCATTGCACGAGATTGGCATCAGGCCCTCGCGCGTTTTCAGGAACACCGAGGCGCTTTACTCGAACGAGATTGGAAGGCACATCGAGGGCATGGGCTACGAGGCGGCGATAAGCGAAGGGTGGGACTATTATCTGGGCTGGCGCTCTCCAAACTATGTTTACAAGGCAAAGGGAAGCGGCAGCGAAGGCGGAAACGGGAATGGAGGCGCAAGCAAGAACGGCCTCCGGCTCCTGCTGCGCAATTACAAGCTCAGCGACGACCTGTCCTACAGGTTCTCGGCACGCTGGTGGCCCGAATATCCGCTCACGGCGGACAAGTACGCGAGCTGGCTCGCGGCCTCGCAGGGCCAGTGCGTAAACCTGTTCATGGACTACGAGACTTTCGGAGAGCACCAGTGGGCGGACACGGGCATATTCGAGTTCCTGCGCCACATGCCCGGGCAGGTGCTGGGGCACCCGCACCTCGGGTTCGCGCTGCCTAGCGAGATTGTGAGGAAGCACGCGCCCGTTGACGAGGTGGACGTGCCCTATTCGCTCACCTGGGCCGATATGGAGCGCGACACGAGCGCGTGGCTGGGCAATGAGATGCAAAAGGAGTGCTTCGCCATGCTGGAGGGCGCGGCCGGCCGCGTGGAAGCGAGCGGCGACCCGGCGGCCGAGCACGCGTGGAGGCTGCTGCAGAACAGCGACCACCTCTATTATTTGTGCACGAAATCGCTCGCTGACGGCGATGTGCACAAGTATTTCTCGCCGTACCAGAACCCCTATGATGGGTTTATAAACTTCATGAATATATTACAGGATTTCAGAGATAGACTTGAAGGTACGGAAGGGCGATCGGTATGAACAAAATGATAGCCTTTTTCGACAGCGCGGGCAGGCTCGTTCCCAAGGAACGGTCGGTCACTTTTACTGTCAAGGAACTGCAGACGGATGGCAGGCTGATGGAGAGCTTCGGCCTCACGGCGCTTCTTCTCAGGCAGGAGCTATTCGGCCGCAGGAGCTGCCTGGAGGGCGCGGTCGTGGTTCTGCCTGGCGATGGCGAGGCATTCCGGATGTTCCAGTCCATGGGCATGATATTCCCCGATAAGCCTGAGAAAAAACTAAGAGCTAGAGGTGGTAGGATGGCAAAAGCAAGTGCGGCGGCAGGTGTGAGCGGACTTGGCGCTAGGTGCCCGCCCGGCAAGGAATTCGTCTTCAAGATGCCGGATGGACGCGTGGTCGGGAAGGCTGCGAGCCTCAACGAGCTTGCGCTTCTCGTGCGCAGGGCGCCTCTCGAGAGCGTCCTCTACCATGCCAATGGCGGACACTTCTCGCCCTGGCTGGACATGCTGGGCATGAAGAGCCTCGCATACTCGCTGAAGAGTGTGAAGGGCAGCAATGAGGAGACAAGGCAGGCGCTGCTGAAGATGCTGTCGGGCTAGCATGGGATTGGAAGCGCTCGCGCGACGGTTGATTCGGTGAACATTGCCTATTTTGTATGGGAGTATCCTCCGCGGCTAGTGGGCGGGCTCGGCACCTACGCGGACGAGATAACCAAGCAGTTCGAGGAAATGGGGCACGAGCTCACGGTCTTCACGATGAACGACGGCGGAAAGCTGCCGACCAATGACAAGAGGGGTAATTCCATCAACATCCACCGGCCCGTCGTGGCCGACGCGAGCAGCATCATTCCGGTGTTCGTGGATGAGGAGCTCCGGAGATGGGGAGACGAGGGCCTGCATTTCTTCTCGGATGTGCTGAACTACAACATCCTTTCGGCGCACAAGTTCGTGAACCGCGTGGCAAAGGAGAGGAAGTTCGACCTCATTGCCTGCCATGACTGGCTTTCGGCTATGGGCGGCGTGATTGCAAAATACAACACGGGCATACCTCTGGCTTTCCACGTGCACTCGACCGAATACGGCAGGAGCGGCGGGGGAGGCTCGTCCACGCTGAAGGACCTGGAATATTTCACGGCAAAGCAGGCCAACATGGTCGTGACCGTCAGCTATGCGATGCGCGAGGAGCTCCAGAGGCTGAACTTCCCGGCCGAGAAGATACGCGTGATGTGGAACGGCGTGGACGAGAAGAAGTACGACATGCAGAACATGAAGAGGGATGACGTAAGGGCCTACAGGAAATCGCTGGGCGTCGGAGAAAACGAGAAGATGGTGCTTTTCACGGGCAGGCTGACTTTGGTGAAGGGAATCGACACGCTCGTGCGGGCCATGGGCAAGGTGGTGGCGCAGCAGAAGAACACCAAGCTGGTCGTACTGGGAAGGGGCGAGATGGCCGGGGAACTCAAGATGATAGCCTCGCAGGCAGGGATAAAGGACAGCATGATCATGGTGGACAAGTGGGTGGACGAGAAGGAGAGGCTGATGCTTTATGCCGCTTGCGACGTCCTGTGCGCGCCTTCGCGCTACGAGCCCTTCGGCATCGTGCCGCTCGAGGCCATGGCGCTGGGCAAGCCGGTCGTGGTGGGCGTGGGCGGCATGCGGGAGAGCGTGATTGACGGCAGGCAGGGATTCTACTGCGACCCGAACAACTCCGAGGACATTGCGGACAAGCTATTGCGCATTTTGAAGGACGACAAGCTCGCGCGGCAGATGGGCAGGGAGGGGCGCGAGCGCATCGAGAAGGTCTTCACCTGGAAGAAGATCGCCAACCAGACGATAGAGCTGTACGAGACGGTAGTCTAGGCGGGTTCTGTGGCTCTTTTTTAGAATGGAATTATTGACAGGGCATGCATACTACCGAACGAACGGTAGTTCAGGAATATCGAAAACCGAGAGCAGGGCGGCCCTGAACTCCTTGCCGTAGAGATATTTGCCATGTTCTTCGACTTCGAACTGCAAAGGCAGGGCCTTGCAAAGGTAGAGCTGGTAGCAGGCCTCGACGGCGAGCGAGAGCGGCTCGGGAGTTTTGGTCGAAAGGCTCACTACGCTGCTTCGTTCCAGCACCGTCGCGATAAACATCTTGTAGGCCTTTTCAGTATTCACGCTGTGCAGGACAGGAACCGCCTGATCCCCGTTACGCACAATCCTGTCGTGTTCCATGACCCGCAGCATCGCACTCACGACCGTAGAGAGCAGGTTCTTCCGGTCCGACGCATCGATGGAGGTTTCCGAAAGCAATGCGCTTATATTCTGCAGGGCGCCCCTCCTGAAAGACTCGGACTCATGGCTCTGGAACTCCGCGCCGGTTTTCCGGGGAAGAATCATGCGCCTGACCAGCAGTTCTGCGGTCTGCGCATTCCCGTACCATGTTTCCTGAAGCGCATATTCCAGCACCTTGTTCTCGAACCTGCTGCGCTGGTCTTCAGTTATGCCGCCAAGCTCCGGCGCTCGCGGAGACGCTTCCGCTATTCGCAGGAGGAAGAATGCAGCCATATGGCGGTCCATGGGCAGAAGCAAATGTTTTATGAGCTCGGTCTCCACCGCTGCCGGCGACTCCTTGAAGAGCAGCGAAAACAGGTCGAAAATAAACCGTTTTGTTTCGGGCGGCGCTGAAATCGCGGAACGCGCCAGGAGGAAAGTAATGTTGGGCGCAGTCATGACGTCTCCCAGCGAAGTTATGATGGTGCCGTGGTATTCCTGCAGGCTTTCATCTTTCAGCATTTCCTGAAGCGTGCGCACATTGGCATCGTAGGCGGATTTTAGTTCAAAATAGCGTCCGTGGACCCCGTCGTGTTCTTGCTGGAGTTTCGTGATTTCCCCCCGTTTCACGATTTTATCTAGCCGTTTCTTAACGTCGGAGAGCGTTTCTTCCGCTTGGTCGATTTTGTTCCTAAGAGTAAGATACCGTTCGCCGTCCTTGCTGCCCTTAACTATCGCAAAGGTTGTCAGATGTGTTAGCGGAACTAATTCGGCCCGCAGGCCCGCGAGGTTCTTTTCTAGAGCTGCTTTCTGAGTTTTCAATAGCTCTACGACCGAATTTTTTTCAATCAATGCCGAGGATAGATTGGCCAATTCCTTATCCAACGCATCTAGCACATCTCTTTGCTTCCGTGCCTCATATGCAAGACCGCGAATTTTTGTCAGAGGGCTTGCGGGTTCTTCTATTTTGGACAGAGGCAAGAGGTGCTTTGACAAATCAATCGGCACGTATAGGGCCGTTGTAAAACCTGCAGAAGAATCGGAAGGACGTATGCTTGATAAGGGAAAAGGAGTGCGAGTAGTCGTTGGATGCGTTGTTTGTAGTGCTATCTGTAAAGTTGGCTGCTTTTCTTTGCCCATGATGACTGAACCCCCCATTTTCATTGCTCAGCCGGTCTTTAAAAAGACTTCTTCATAGATTTGGAGATGCTATGGTGACTATTTAGGCAAGGTCGGGCGGAAGAGGGGAAGTTCAGAGCAGCTTCAGATGCCCCGTGAGCCTGTCGACTTCCGCGTCGGTCCAGGGCCCGACAGCGAGCGCGGTTATCGTGCCCGGCGCAATCTGCGTGAGACCGGCATCGCGTATCAGGGCGCAGGGAACACGAGCGCGTTTGGCCTGTTCGTAAAGTTCGAGCATTTCGGCTTCATCTTTAACCTTCACCACAACTTTCTTCTGCCCTTCCCGCTCCCACTCGCCCACGATTTCCGCGTCCTTCGCCTTCGCCAGCTTGTAGCCTTCCAGGGAAGCGTGCGCCACGTGGGCGCTGAGCTTGCCCTTGCCGATTTTCAAATCCGATCGCACGACGATAACTTGCTTCATGGTCACTCGCGCCCCACCCTCGCTCGCTTTTAATGCTTTGCGCGTTTTATTAAGCTTATGGACAACGGCGGGAATAGGGCGGCAGAGGGGATGGACGGCATTGCCGAGAGGATACGGTCGGCGGAGGACGAGCGCAAAAAACTTGCGGCCGAGCTACGGGCTAGCAAGGCGCAGTACGCGCACGCACTCGAAAAGGAGCTAGTTTATCCGATTACCTTGCGGGCGCCAGAGGGCAGTCATTCCGCTCAGAGTGGAATGGAGCCCCTTTCCCGGAGCGCCGGGAAAGAGGGCGGCGTGTGCGCCGTTGACGGCGGGCTTCTGGCGCAGGAGTTCCACGGCTTTGACCTGCTGCTCGGCAGGGCCGTGGCCGTAAATTTTGTTTATGCCGACGGGAAGCTGGCCTCGCATGCGTACCATCCTTCAGCCGCGCCCGAGCCTTTGCCCAATGCGCTGGGCGGGCTGGACCTGCGCGAGTTCGCATGGCACCAGTCGCTTTTCAGGCTCAGCACCGAGCTCGGCACTGCCGCCGAGGCCATCGCGAAGTTCAAGCCGAAGTTCCTGCTGCTCGACGGTTCCGTTGCACCTCAAATAGCGGACAAGCCGACGGGCACGAGCGGGCTGCGCGAGCTTTACGATGAGGTCATAAGGAAGTATAAGGGGCTGTACGAGCTGGCCGCTGCCTCGAAATGCGCGCTTGTGGGCGTGATCAAGGACAGCCGCGGGAAAAGGTTCCTCGAGATTGCGAGCAAGGGCAACCCGCAGATGGAGCGGCTGTCGAACACGGCGGACACGCCCTTCCTGAACCACCTTTTGCAGGCGCGCGAGCGCACGTTCGTGTTCAACTACGTCTCGATGCCGTCCCATGACCCGGTGATAAAGGACCTGGACGAGTGGGCGGGCCGCGTGCTCGCGTTCTATTTGAAGCCGAGCGAAGAGGACAGGCCCTTGCGGGTCGAGTTCATCGAAGGCACCGCGGACCATGACGAGGTGGCGGGTGTTGTCGCGTGGCTGTGCAGCATAAACAGCCGCTATGCCTATCCGGCCGTGCTCATCGAGGCCGACATGCGCGCGGCGCTGGACAAGCGCGAGATGGACCGGGCCTACCGGAGCCTTTTCCTGAAGGCCGGCGGCTCGCAGAGCATGCTGAAGTTAAGGAGAGACGAAAGGCCATTCAGATAAGCAAAGTCACCCGCGCCCCACCCTCGCTGAGTTTAATAAGCCTTAGACTGAAGGAGAAGCAGACGGCGGGAAAGAAGAGCGAAGGTTTTTAAGCCGCAACGGGTGGAATCAATGTCGGAAGAATCAGGAAATGGCGAGAGGCTGGTGCTGATGGAAAGGACTGCCAAGAGCGAATATGAGTTCTATATGAAGGCAGACATCAGCAGGTATGCTGGCGAATGGCTCGCCATTGTCGGCACTGAAATAGTGGCGCACGGCAAGACCGTGAAGGAAACCCTTGCAGAGGCTGAGAAGAAACACCTGAAGGAAAAAATCCTCATGGCTTGGGCGCCTTCGAATGAAACCATGCTCTTCTGATTTCCCGCCCTGCGGGGCGCGCTGAATGCGATTCGACTTTGGTTACAAGCAGATGCGGAGGCCGGCAGGATTGCCGCCCATTTCAGCACCCATAATACCGATTACATTGTCCGGAAGCGGCGGCTCGCTGCACACCACAGCACTAGTCGATTCTGGTGCAGATACTTCCGCCATCACCGCCGATGTCGCCGAAGTGCTTGGGCTTGACATTTCTGGTGAGCCCTCAAAGGCGCAGGGAATCGGCGGGGAAGTGAAAGTTGTCGGTTCAAGGATGACTGTTGTTATAAAGGGCAGGAGGGAGCAGGATTCTTTTATCCTCCCCGTGCAGGCCATAATGGAGAAGACGTTAGCAGGATTCCCAATTCTCCTAGGAAGGCGAGGATTTTTCGACCGCTATGAAATAACGTTCATGCCACGCGAGAAGAAGATGGTCCTCAAGCGCAGACTGGAAGGAGACGGATGAGATATTAAGTTTTAGAGGAGATGAATTGCCATGGCAGACGCAAAAACAGCCGGCAAGGCGGCTGAAATCGGGACCGTAATCTCGACGTTCGAGGGCCCCTCGACCGAGAAATTCTCGTTTGTTCTGAGCACTTCCAGCGTGAGGCGCGGCCAGTTCGTGTGCTGCGAGAACGAGCAGGGCATGCTGATTGGACACATCGTGGACATAACGCGGGCCAATCGGTACTTTGAAAGGGCTGAAAGCGTTGCGGAATATGAGAAGACCGCGCCCATCAGCGCGAACTTCCCGGTGACAGACTGGGAGTACACGGTCGCGAACGCGCGGGCGCTCGGCATCTTCAAGGACAACCACGTGCTCCGGAGCACTTTCCCCGCCGCGCCGGGCTCCACGGTCTCAGCGGTTGACGCTGGCGTGCTGAAAGACTTTCTGGGCTTCGTGGACGGCGGGCTGAACATCGGCGAGATTGAGAACCACAGGCTGCCCGCTACTATTGACATGACAAGGCTTTTGCAGAAACACCTCGCAATTCTCGCGATGAGCGGCGCGGGCAAGAGCTATCTGGCGAGCGTGCTCATCGAGGAGCTGCTGGACAGGAAGCCGGAGAAGGGCAGGCTGGCGGCAATCATGATTGACCCGCACGGCGAGTATCTGGGCTTCAAGTACGGCGAGTATGCGGACAGGACGAAGGTGTTTGACGGCCGGAAGGTGCGCATTGCCTTCCACAAGGTCATGCCTTCCACGCTTTTCGAGTTCATGACCGAGCTTTCCGCAACGCAGAAGCGCGAGGTGGAGAACGCGCTCTATGCACTCAGGGCCGAGAGCAAGGAAAAGCACGTTGCGTATGGCCTGGAAGACCTCATGGCGCGCATTGAGGATGCCGAGATAAAGGAAAACATCAAGGGCCCGCTGCTGGCCTGGCTTTCCCAGCTCCGCAAGGCACGCCTCTTCGGAGAGGCCGACAGCCCGACGATGAAGGAGCTCGCGCGGCCCGGCGGCCTGAGCATCATCGACCTGAGCGAGATGGACTCGCAGAAGAAGAAGCAGATGCTCGTGAGCTATTTCTCGCGCAGGCTGCTGAGGATGCGGAAGAAGGGCAAGGTGCCTCCGTTCGCGCTGTTCATCGAGGAGGCTCACAACTTCGCGCCGGAGAAGGCGGAGAAGGGCGCGGCGATTTCGAGGAACGTGATCACCACGATTACCCGCGAGGGCAGGAAGTTCGGCGCCTCGCTGTGCCTCATCTCGCAGAGGCCCGTTCACCTCTCGACCACTGCGCTTTCTCAGTGCAACTCGAACATCATCCTGCGCGTGACAAACCCGTTTGACGTGAAGCACATAGGCGAAAGCTGCGAGGGAATCGACGAGGGCATGCTGTCTGCCATGACCACGCTGCGCGTGGGCGAGGGCCTGCTGGTGGGTGAAGCTGTTAATCATCCGGTATTCGTGAAGATTCGGCGCAAGAAGTCCCGCAACTCGCCCAAGGGCGAGAACCTCGAGGCCATGGCACGGAGATACGAAATGGGCGAGGAAAAGAAGAAGGAGGATGTGGAGGCGTTCATTTAAGCTGCGGGCGAGAAGGCGAGGCGTTCATTTAATTTCTATTCCTTCCGCAGTTTCCAGAACGTGTATAGCGAGAATAGCAATGTGGCGAACATCATGATCAAGGCAAGGGATAGCAGATTCTGGCTTAATGGGCACTCAAATATTTCTGAGTGTGAGATGCATAATCCGTTTTTCATGCAAGTGGAAGCTTCTTCGCATATTTGCGGAAGGAAGGTATGTTTTATCAGAAGCAAAACTATAATGCAGACTAACTCGCTGATTGCTATGATGAGCCACTTGAATTTTTCCTTCACCAGCACCACCTCTTCCGTCCTGTCAGTCGATGGGGCGACCTAGTATATATTTATATTGCCTGTGCGATAGCCCCGCATGCCCGAAGCGCTCCCCGAGAATGAATATCGGAAAGACTACCTGCTCGAGCGATGGGTCATCATAACCGCCAAGCGGGGCAAGAGGCCTCAGGAGTTCGTGAGGAAGCATGAGGAGAAGGCCCCCGAGGGCGAGGGTGCGTGCTTTTTCTGCCCCGGCAACGAGCGCCTCACGCCGCCCGAGATCGACAGGATAGGCGACGGCAGGGGCGGCTGGCTCGTCCGGTGCTTCCCGAACAAGTTCGACGCTGTCGGCCGGGATTCGCCAAAGGCCTACGGCTCGCATGAGATCATAATCGAGACGCCCCGGCATGGTGTGCGGCTCGCCGAGCTGGGTGCGAGGGAATTCGGGCTCGCACTGCAGATGTACAGGCAGAGGACCGCGGCGCTGCTGAAGGAGAAGAAAATGGAGTATGTCCTGATATTCAAGAACGAGGGCGCGGCTGCCGGAGCGTCGCTGGCGCACACGCACACTCAGCTGACCGCGCTCGACCGCGTGCCGACGCTCGTGCAGGAAGAAATGGACGCGCTGAAAAAATATGCAAGAGCAGGAAAGAAAGGAAAGGGCGCGTGCGCCTACTGCGATGTCGTGAAAAAGGAGATGAAGGAAGGCGCGCGGAAAGTCTACGAGAACAAGGACTTCTTCTGCTTCGCGCCCTATGCCCCGCGCTTCGGGTTCGAGACGTGGATTTTCCCGAAAAGGCACGCGCGCTCGCTGGTGGACCTGGATGCCGGCGAGATGGCAGGGCTGGCCGACGCGCTCAGGCAGACGCTCAGGAAGCTTGAGAAGCTGCTGAACAAGCCGGATTACAACTACTACATTCATGCGGCTGGAAGGAAAAAGGACGACTTCCACTTCCACATTGAAATCTGCCCGCGGCTCGGGCTTTGGGCGGGCTTCGAGTTCGGCGCCGGCATATACCTCAATTCCATGCCGCCGGAGCAGGCGGCAAAGGCGCTGAGGGAAACGCAAGCCTAGGCGCGCATCCTGGCGCATCGAAGGGCCGGATAAGAGTTAAATAGCCTGCCGAAATATTCCAAATGCCGGTGGCCGTGGGCTTTGGGGTGATGGAATGAAACTTGGTTTTGTTGTCGCAATGCTGATGCTGTTTGCAGTCCTGGCATCGATTTCATTTGCGCAGAACGCGCAACCGGTTACCGGCACGCTCGACATCACGTTCGTGGACGCGAACGGCAACCCGATTCCGGGCGCCGTGGTCTATTACACGTACGTCGTGTCCGGCACAGGCACCACTGGCGACACGCCGACAACGGGCACCGCGACTACCGATGCCAATGGACGATTCTCGACCACGCTTACCGCGGATGCGAGGCTCTACACGCCGTTCAAGATAAATCTGACCTACCAGGGCGTGCAGGTGTTCTATTATGACGAGGACTCGTGGCTCGACTTTGCGGACAAGCCGCGCGTGCTGCCCGTGCCCATCGGCGCCCTGGAAGTCAAGGCAAAGGACCAGAAGGGAAGGTCCATAGAAGGCGTGCAGCTGTTCTTCGCGTCCGGAGGCTCGCAGGCAGAGGCAGTCACTGACAGCAAGGGAATGTTCAATTTTGCGGGCGCGGTTTCCGGCGCCGAATATACGATAACGGCGAAGTACGGGACGACGGTGCAGAACAAGCTGGCCACGCCGCCCACCTCGCTGCAGTTCACCCTGCCGGCCTACGACGTCGTGTTGAAGGCGACTGACGAGGAGGGCAACCTCATACAGGCCGGACTGATAGTGAACATCACTGACCTGGGAAAGAGCGTGATCGGGAACGGGGAGCTTTCGCTGACGCAGGTCCCGCCGGGAGAGATAGTCGTGAGCGCCAAATACGGCCGCGCAAGCCAGCAGACGACGCTGTTCGTGAGCAAGGATGCCACCGAACAAATCACGTTCGACCTGAAAGCCCCCGCGATAACCAATGAGAGGACCGAGCCCGTTGAGCCGGGCCCCGAGGACGTGCAGGTGGTTGCGACCGTTTCGGATGGCAGCGGCGTGGGCATAGCAAACGTGGTGCTGACCTATTCGGTGAATAAGGCCACCGAGCAGCTCGTGGCCATGGTGCCCTCCGGGGCCGCGTACGTGGCCACAATTCCGCGGCAGCCCGTTGGAACCACGATTGAATACTACATTGCGGCAACCGACAATAACGGCAACAGGAACGAGGGCGTGAAAAGGAGTTACACCGTTGTCTCCAAAACTCCGGTAACCGGGGGCAACCAGACCGGCGGCAATGGCGGGACGGGGACAGACACTGGCGGCATGTTCAGTTCCAACAACCTGCTGATGATTGGCGCCGCTGTGCTGGTGCTTGTGATCATTGCAGCGCTCGTGATGAGGAGAAGGAAGAAACCGGTGCTCGCACCTGCGGCTGCTTAGAAGCCAGATAAGCGGGAAGAGCAGGGAGCGGGGCACGGCAACGCAGGACGCCCGCGGGGTTTAGGAAAGCAATTCCACGCTAGTGGGCTCGTTGGCGCGCTTGTTTCGGTCAAGCAGGTATAGCCTGCCGCTCGCAGCCTCCTTGAGCTTCTCGTCGTGCGTGATAACGAACAGCTGGTCGACTATCTGCGGGATGCTGTCGCGGAGGGCGACCGTGAGCGCGCCAATGGCTTCGGAATCCAGGTTATGCGTGGGCTCGTCAAGTATCAGCCAGTTGAGGTTCGAGGCAAGCACTCGCGCGAAGGCGATGCGCAGGGCAAGCGAGGCGCAGGCCCGCTCTCCCCCGCTGGCTACGCCCTCGGCAAGCACCCACCTTTCGCCATCGCCCAGCTCGAGCTCGTAGCCCGCCTCGTCCGCCGAGAGCCGCACCTTCGTATAATCGCCATAGGGATAGAGGGAGACCCAGACCGAGTTCATCGCAGAGTTTATGTACTCTATGAGCTCCGAGCGCAGCGAGCCCTGCACCTCGACTATGGAATTGCCCAGCACCTCGAGGTCTTCAACGGTGCGCTCCCAGTTCTCTATTTTCTTCGAATATTTTTCCATCTCGGCCAGCCTCGCACGCAGGTCGGACATCTGGGCCATGAGCTTTGAGAACTGCACCTGCCAGTTGCCGATGTTCGCGTCAAGCGCCTTCATCTCGCCCGCGCACTTCAGCAAGTCCGCATTCGCCTTCTGGTATTCCGCCTCCGTGTAGTCCAGCTTCGCCAGCTTCCTGGCCACTTCCTCGAGATTCTTTTCCATGGACTTCATGCTCGCCTGCTTGACCGTGAAATCGTCGGCCAGTTTTACCTTTTCCTCGAATGAGCGTATGGACTGCTCCAGCTCCGTGCGCTTTTTCCTAGCCCCCTTGGCCTCGCTTGCAAGCGCCTCGATGGAACCGCTGAGTTTCTCGGCCTCGGATTTCAGCCGCCTCAGTTCATCCTCGTCGAGCTTCGAGATGCTGGCCTGCAGCTCGATGGCGCGCGAGAGCCTGCGCTCGAGCTCGTCGAGAACTTTTGACTTGGATGCGACCTCGGACTTCAGCGATGAGGCCAGCGCGTGCGCAGCCTCAATCTCTCGCTTCCGCTTCGCGACCAGTTCCTTTTTCTTTGCCTCTTCCAGCGGCTCCTCGCACACGGGGCATTTGGCGCCGGCCTTTTCGAGCTCGCGGCCCGCTGATGTGAGGGAAGAATGAAGGGCTTCGGCCTCGGCCAGTTTTTTCCTGAACTCGTCCAACTCCTGCCGCGATTTTAGGTGCTCGCTGCGTAAGGACTCGATGGTGCCGCCCGCGCCCACGAGCGCAGCCAGGTCCTTCTGCAGCAGCTCGTTCTTTTTCGAAAGCTCCGCAAGGTTGTCGAACTTGGCCTTTATGGCGCCGAGCGACGAGCTGAGCTCGTTCTTCTTGGCATCCAGCTCGAGAGACAGCTTGTCCCTTTCGGCCAGCTCCGCCTTCAGCTTCCCGAGCTCGGCGTACGCCTTGTCGCGGTCCTCGGGCTTTTTCTTCTCGGCCTCGGCCAGTTCGCGCTTGAGATTCGCAGCTATGCCCTCGAAGCTTGCGCGGTCCCGATCAAAGGCGAGCCAGGCGGTGCGCCTTTCGCCCACCTTCTTCAGCGCGGCATCGCACGCCTGCCTTTCCGATTCGAGTGTTTTCATCTGCTTCTCGCCCTCGGCAATCCTGCGCTTGAGTTCCTCGTTCTCCTTTTCGAGCAGCGATAGGTCGGCCTTCAGCTTCTCGGCGTTTGCGCCGGTCATGGCTGACTTGAGCGCGGCAGACTCGGTCTTGAAGCGGTTGACGACAGTGCGCAGGTTGGAACGCGCGAGCTCGAAGCGGTCTATGCCCAGCAACTCGTCTATCTTCTTCTTCCTTTCTCCGGGCGCGAGCATGAGGAAATAATCGATGCGGTTCTGCTCGGAGAATATGGCGCGGGTGAAAAGGTCGTAGTCGAGCTTGAGCAGCTTCTCGACGCTCTCGTTCACGCGCTCGGGCCCGCTCTCGATGAGCTTGGAGCCGGTGCGCAGTTCCGCGAGCCCGCTTCCCTTCTTGCGCCCGATGGCCCTTACGGCCGTGTAAGTCGTGCCGTCGGCGTCGAAGTCGAGCTCCACGCGGGCCTCCTCCTTCTCGGCCGGCCTGTTGGTGATGATGTCCGTGAGCTTGAGCTTCTTCTGCTGGAGCGCCGGGAAGGTGCCGAAGAGGCCGAAGCAGATGCCCTCAAGCACCGAGCTCTTGCCGGCGCCCATTATGCCGACGATTATGTTGGTGCCCTTGCCGAAGCTGAGCTCGGTGTTCTCGTGGGACCGCCAGTTGACTAGCCTTATGCTCCTTATCACAAGCTCCCTCGCTTTTAAATTCTCGCGGAATAGTTTAAAGCATGATGCGGTTTTTGACCGATGTAATGATGAAGAAGGCCGGCAGGTGGCTGCGCATGCTGGGCCATGACGTCGAGCCCGCGGAGAGCGAGGACGACGACGCGCTGCTCGGGCAGGCGCGCCGGGGCGGGCTGATTCTGCTTACAAAGGACGTGGAGCTGCACGAGCGGGCGCAGAAGGCAGGCATCCAGTCTTTCCTCCCGACAAAAAAAGGCAACGCGAAGGAGGTGGCCGAGATTCTCGCGCACTTCGGGCTGAACGCCGACAATTTCCCCTCGCGCACGCGGTGCCCAGAGTGCAACGGCCCGCTGAAAGAGGTCGAGAAGAAGGAGGTCGAGGGTAGGATTCCGCAGAAAAGTTTCGAGAGCCACGAGCGCTTCTGGGTTTGCGGCAAGGGAGGGCACATCTTCTGGGAAGGTGCGCACTGGAAGAATATCGGGGAGGAAGTGGGGAAAATAAGGGAGGAGCTTGCCGCTATAAGGGGGAAGATTGCTGCTGAAAAGAATCTTGCTGCCACGAGGGGGGAGCTTTCTGCCGGAAATGAGATGTCTGCCGGAAAGGAGCCGGCTGCAGGAACCGAGGGCTAAATCAGGCCGACGTCCTCTATCTGGACCTCGCTCACGCCGTCCACCTTCTTCAGCTTTTCCTCCAGGTCGCCGCTGCCTTCCTTGTCATCGAATATGAAAACTACTTTCAGGCAGTTGAAGCCGAAGGCGACCGGCTCGTCGTCCATGCGGCCGACGCTGAAGTTCTTGCGCAGGTTTTCCTTTATCGAATCGTAGTGCTCCATGTCAGTAGGAAAAATCTTTACGAGAACGGCCACTTTCCCCATCGGAATCCCTCAATCAGCCTATGGCCCTTCCCTTCCGCACTTCGGGCACTTGTAGGGCGCTACCACTTCGCGGCAGTGCTTGCACCGGACTATCCTGGCCTCGCCGCAGCTGGGACAGAGGAACTCGGCGTAGGTCTTTGTCTGCCTTCCACAGGTCGTACAGTTTTTCAACATCATATCACTCGTCGTTGTGGAGTTCAATTGGGCGGGCAAAGATATTTAATAGCTTGGTCAATGGCTAGTGCGGTATGTTGCGGTCGCCGGAAGAAAAATGCGGCGCAAATAGAGTTGCGGATGGGCGCCTACGATGGAAAATCCTGATTTGCCTGAGGGGGCGAACGAGAGGCCCCGCAAAAACGGGCGGTATTTCTCCGCAGCCGCAATAGTGTTTTTCGCCATATTGCTGGTTTTCACCTACAACTTCGCCAAGGAGTCTACCATAGTGTCGCACGTGGGCGATGACAAGCCGTATCTGGTCGGCTCCTACTATCTTTCCAAGTTCAAGGAGTTCAGCGCCGACGAGAAATGGAATTATTTCTATTTCCACCTGCACAAGCCACTGATAATCGGGCTGGCCGCCACGGGGCATTGGCTGGGCCTGTCCGCGTTCTGGTTCGTCATCCCCTTCGTGTTCTATTTCCTCGGCGGCGTATTCCTTTTCCTGTTCCTGCGGGACAAACTGCGCTACGAGGTGGTCCTGTTCGGCGCGGTCCTGATCCTTCTCCTCAACGGAGTGTGGATGTACTTCGGCATGCACCTTTTGCCCGACATCCCGCTTGCGACCTCGCTGCTGGCCATGCTTTATTTCCTGGACAAAAGCGTCAGGCCGGAAGGCGGGTTCTCCAAAACAGATTGGTATTTGACCGCGCTTTTCGCGGCCATGACTGCGCTATTCCGGGTCGAGCTTTTGCCCGTGTTCCTGATTCCCCTCGCCTATTACGCTTACATGAAATACGGCAAGCGGTTTGACGTGAAGTGCGCCAAGGAAGGGATTGCGGACGAGCACGTTCAAAAGTATTTCCTGATTTTCGTGCTCGCCATGGCCGTTTTCTTCCTCGTCTACATCTTCCTCATAGAAAAAACGCTCAACTTCTGGAACTACCCCGGGATAATACTCGAGCAGATGATGAAAATCAGGGACGAGACGTGGGCCATAGGGGCAAACAAGGGGAATCCCCTGTATGCACTTTCCGAGACCGTTCTCTCATTCACGGTTCTGCCTTTCCTGTTTGCCTGCGCAGGCCTGTATCTGGCGCTGAAAAACAGGAAGGTCGAGCTTTACCCGAGCGCGGCCCTGCTCGTTTTCCTGCTCCTGGAGCTCAGCTTCATGACGCTTTTCTATCACGGCGAGC
>CABMJK010000005.1 GCA_902386535.1 Candidatus Burarchaeum australiense
ACGTAGATGCTGAGGTGGCAGAATCCGGTTATTGCGCCAGTCTCGAAGCAAAGGGGGCACGACAATTCGCCCCCTTTGCACAACCCCCTTCGCGGGGTAAGAAAACTGGTTCCCGCAAGGGATTCCGAGTTCAAAGAAGGGGCTTAACCGTTCCAAACTCCTTTGAAAATCTCGGCCTCAGCTTGTTTTTAGGAAACGCCGGTTTCCTACGAAGAAAACAGTACAGGTCGTGCAGAAGTGGGCGGATAGAAAAATCAGCCCGCTTTAGCCCCAGTAGCTCAGCGGTAGAGCGATCGCCTCGTAGGGCCCTTTTCTTTTGGAAAAGAAAAGCCCCCGGGCAAAAGAAAACCCGGCTCGGGAAAAACCCGGTTTCCGCAAAGGGAAAGTATCGGAAACCGCAGGTTTCTGATAGCGATAGGTCACGAGTTCAAATCTCGTCTGGGGCTCTTTGAACCTGTCAAGAAGCACCTAACCCGAAGTAGGCACGAAAGTGCCCAATTCGGCACCAAAGGAAATAAGCAACAAAATGGAGGTGCTTGGCATGGCAGAATTCGACATCCACCACCAGAAGCGGACCCTGGAGGCTAGGCTTCGGTGGCTTGAGGAAACAAAGGAGATAGGCCCTGAGGACAAGCAGCTGATGCTCGGCTTCTACAAGGACGGCGTGGCCAGGGGCCTTTCCATTTCAAGGAGCATAAAGTACCTGCTTCTCCTATCGCAACTCTCAACCATGCTCAAGACAGGGCTCAAAAATGCCAAAAAGCAGCAAATCATGGACCTAGTGGTGAGGATAGAGCAAAGCGACTATTCGAATTGGTCCAAAAAGGACTACAAAGTAGCCCTCAAGTGCTTCTACAAGTGGCTGAATGGCGGAGAGGACTACCCTGAAAGCGTGAAATGGATAAAAGCCACTGTAAGCGCTGGCAAGCACAAGCTTCCGGAAGAGCTGCTTACCGAAGAGGAGGTAAAAGCGCTTTCCGACCAAGCCGAGCATCCGCGCGACAAGGCTTTCGTCCAAGTCCTCTACGAAACCGGCTGCCGAATAGGCGAACTTCTCACCCTACACATAAAGAACATCTCTTTTGACGACTACGGTGCAATCCTAAGGGTAACCGGCAAAACAGGCGACAGGCGCGTCAGGATTGTAGCCTCAGCCCCAACCCTGGCAGCATGGCTTGACATTCACCCAAAAAGAAACGACCCAGAATGCCCGCTGTGGTTGTCCAGGACAAGCAAAACCAAGCTCCTGCCCTTCAATTATTCAACTGGAAACGTCCTTCTCCGCAGGCTGGCGAAGAAGGCAGGAATAAAGAAGCGCGTCAACCCCCATCTTTTCAGGCATTCAAGAGCAACGCATTTAGCCAATAAACT
Source organism: Candidatus Burarchaeum australiense (assembly GCA_902386535.1). GTDB lineage: Archaea > Micrarchaeota > Micrarchaeia > Burarchaeales > Burarchaeaceae > Burarchaeum > Burarchaeum australiense. The sequence continues at coordinate 1,372 of CABMJK010000005.1, forward strand.
CACCGAGGCCCAAATGAAGGAATACTTTGGTTGGACCCAGTCAAGCGAAATGGCTTCAGTCTACGTCCACCTTTCGGGCCGCGATGTGGATTCTGCAATACTCCAGCTGCACGGCCTGAAAAACGAAGCGGAAAAGAAGGAGGACAAATTCAGGGCAAAAAGCTGCCATCGTTGCAAGCAACCGAACTCGCCCACCTCGCAGTTCTGCAACAAGTGCGGCGCGGTGCTGAACCTTGAAACCGCTTTACTAGTAGAGCACGAGAGAGCAAAGGCCGACAACATGCTTAACGAGCTAGTGAAGGACAAGGAAACGCTTGACTACCTTGCGAAGAAAATAATCGAGCTTAATCTTGCTGAAAAGCCATCATAATCTTCTCAGACAGCCGTTCTTGCTCAGGAAGCGGTTCTGGCCTCTAGAACGCGCGTTCTTGCTCAGTTTCTTGCTCAATCGCCATCGACTGTCGGCATTTTACAGCACGCAGAAGAAATCTTGCTCAGTTTCTTGCTCAATTTAGGAGCGTAAATTCAGCCACTGCGCAGCAAATACTTCTCAGAAAGGCGAACTTAAGATTTAGGCGCCATTGAGCTCCAGAGCTCAAGTTTAGGCTCAGTTTTACGTTCAATCCTCATCGTCTGTCGGCGTTTTCCAGTGTGCAGGAAAAAGTAGGTTCAAGTTTACGTTCAATAAGGTCAGTATATACTCTCAGAGAACGAAACTTGAGAAACAGGCGTAGATGGCTGCCAGTACGCGAGTTTAGGCGTAGAAACGGGCGTAGAATCCTTTATATAGTGCGGCTTTCCTGCGCGCGTTTATTTTGGGCGTAGGGATGGGCGTAGAATGAGTCATGAATTAAACCGCTAACTACCGCAAGAGTACGAATAAGCGACCTAGCAGACAAATACTTTCAGGAGGCGCTTCGCCTAAATTAAGCGGAATTGGTTGCCAGAACGCTAAAACAGGCGCAAAATAGGCGCAATCGTCATCGTCTGTCGAGATTTTCAAGAGTGCAGAAAAAATAGGCGCAGAATAAGCGCAGGATTTGGCGATATTTGCACTTAACATTTTTTTGTTAAGATGTGTTAACATCATCTTGTCAAACTCAGTAAGCACGTATATATTCGTAGGAGGGCGAACTTTAGAAATAAGCGCTAATGGGCGCCAGAACGTGCGCTTAAGCGTAGAAATAAGCGCAGAACGAATGGGCTACTTATGGGACAGCTACTGCATGAGCCGTACAGAGTAATATACAACCTAGGGCATGCAGGTTGCCGTGTCTGCCACTGTGTTATTGTGCGAGCCGCCCATAATGGCCATAGAAATTATGCTATCGCCAGTAAATATGGCATTCTGGAACAGGCGATTGTTGGAGGATTTCTGAACCAGTATGCCTACGCCCGTGCCGGATGAAATGCCAGTTATCTCATTGCTTGAAAGGTTATTGCCGTTGGCCAAGGAAAGATACATGCCAAGGTTTTGCATATCGCTGATAGCATTGTTCGCCATCGTATCATAGCTGTCTGATGGAACAAAAGAAAAGTTCGATATTACGCCGTTGAGTATCCTTACCTCGTCTATCTTGCCTCCGAAATAGCTGCCACCGCCGCTCAGGGAGCCGAAGCGGAGAGGTGCAGTACCTGCATATATGCCAGCCGCATATGGCACTGAAGCCTCAAGCGTTCCGTCTACGAATATCCTAAGATATGCGCCATCGTAGGTGCCTGCTAGGTGGTGCCAGCTATTGAGGCCAACAGAGGTAGTGCCGGTTACCGTGGTGCCTACAAGCTTGCCATCAGGGCTAACTCTGAAGAATGCCTTGTCGTTGGCATCTATGCCCAGCATATAGCTCCTCTGCTTGAAGAGGTACTTGCTTACTATTGCCTCCTCAGCTCCACTATCCGTTTCGCGCAATATCCAGGCCTCAACGCTAATGGGGCCGGTTATGTCAAGGCTGTTGCTATCAGACACTTCAATATAGTCGCTTACGCCATTGAACTCAAAGGAGGTTCCGAATCTTCCGAAAGCGCCGTTGGTCGCGCCAAATGCAACTCCATCGTTTCCATTTGAGGAACTGTCCAGAAGTGTGGCGTTTTCATCGTTGAAATGCCACAAACCCCTTGTGTTTGCATCCGAAGTGCGCTCCTGGCCTCCGAGTACTGCAATGCCTGTGGAAAAGTTCCGTATGTTGCAGTTCTTTATAACGACGTTCCCATAGCCTGGGTTGTAGATTCCATAGCCAATACCAGCACCAAGGAGGCTGTAGTTGTTGCAATCCAAGATCACGTTTGAAGCTCTGACATCGAAACAGGTGCCAGCAGACGAAGTATTCCGGTTCAGTACGGTATTCTGCGTGAGGGAACCGCACTGGCTGGGAATGATGAATATATGGAGCGTCCGGTTTGTTTCATTGAACGAGCATTGGCCGCCTGTATCGCAGACTTCCACATTCCAGATATATTCTCCGGTTCCCTGCGAGATGTTATAGACTATTGTATTGGCTGAAGGAGACTGCAATACCGGGCTGGCGTTGGCTGCAGCCCGCGCCCAAGCGCCCGTCACATTCGTCCACAGGCTCGCATTCTTGAAGCCAAAATCATCTATCGCCGTGAAGTTGAAGCTTACGTTTGCATTATTGAGCGTGATATTGTCTTCAGGCGCAGAAAGAGCTACGAGTGGAATGTTGTCTATTACGATTATGTGAACGGCCACTGTCATGGTTTTGTTTATTATTGTGATGTTTATGCCTGTAAAGTTAGAAACATACGCGCTAAATGTGTGGGGGGTGAAGAATGTAATGTTCAGTTGGTTTGTTCCATTTATGACAGCAGAGCCATTTTGAATATATGTGGAAAGATTAAACCACGGCGTCAGACCATCCGAGTCCGCCACGAAACTAAGCATAGGGCTAGATGATGAGGCATTCGTGATGTTTATGTCAGAGCCTACTGCCGGAGTATTATTGTTCAAATAGGTGGCATTAGCACGTGCAGAATAACTTACTTGCAATTTTCCAAAATTGCCGTCGCCCCAAAATACCCTGTCCTCATTCCATGAATTATTGATGAACCACACGTTACATCCTGAAGGAAGTGCATTAATGCGAAGATCATACGCACTAACTTGGAACGTGTTGTCTGTAATATTCCATTTGCAGTTGTCATATTCAGCATTGAAGACTATATTATTCGTATTATTTATGAAGTGATTGTTCGTAACAGTCAAATATTGTGCACCACGAACAGTTATACCATTAATCATATTCGAAATAGTATTATTTTCGATCCAAAACGTGTGTGTACCGGTTGAACCAGTAATGGAAATGCCATTTTTACCAAAACCTACGAAATTATTGTTCATGATACGCGCTTTATCGCCTGGGAGTGGAAAGCCCTCAGTAGTAAGAACAAATTCTGTATTTTGCGTTCCATTAGCAAAATAATTGTTAGTAATATTGGTATTTACTCCATAAATCTGAATTTGCGATCTGACATCATATATTGTGTTATTGTTGAAAATCAGATAGTTTGATGTAAAAATAGCACCGCCAGTCACATTATATATGGTGTTGTTCTCGAAGCGCATATTGATGGAAGGGTATCCAGAACCTTGAAGATAGTACGCATAAAGATGACGGAACGTGTTGTTATAAATATCAAATCGCATAACTGATGATCCAAACTTTATTCCAAAAGAGAAGTTTTCTATTACACAATTACTTACCGAAATATCCTGCATAGAATCCGCGGCACTAATTGCTGTTGCTCCCTGACGACCCGTTATCGAAAAACCATTACAATCGAGGTGAACGTTGTTGGTGGCAAATACAAAACACGTTCCTGTACTATTGTATGTCACGTTCTGCACAAGCGTACTGTTCTCTGTAATGGAACCGCACGAGCTAATATCGACAGAAAAGCTCAGAGAGGGTAGCAAAACCAGCATCAAAACGAAAACCACTACAAAACGCAAATAACTCATGCAAACTCACCCCCGTCAAGTAGAATATTCAGGAAAGAATATATGTATTTCATTGCGAGCAAGGAATATGCCTACAACTCTATTGCAATCTTTTCTTTCCAAAACAACAGCAGTACTACAAGCGGCAGGCTCAAAGCCACCAATATATCCACCCATAAGCTCAAATGAGCCACGACGTTCATAATTACGCCCATGGGCCATTTCGCGTCATATACGTCTATGGATCGTTCCGGGTGACCTATGACATAGCCTACAAAGCGCATTGATATGCGACCAAACGGCGAGGCAGTTACGCGCATTTTATACACTTCATATTCAGGGCCTTCTGCGCCGTATATTTCTGCTATTTTCGTACCGTAGTTGTGCAAATCGGTTTTCAACCGTTCGGAATTATCCTGGGCACCGGGCTCCACGTTACTCCAGCCGCAGTTTCCAGGCACGCAAGACACGGCATAAATATCCAATATCCCCGGTTTTAGTCCTTGGCTAACGAACTCTTGCTGACCTTGACTGAACTCACTCAACGACATGACCTTTTTTCCACTAGTTGCACCCATCCATAACGTCGTGCCAGTCCATATAGTATCGTCCATCACTACGGTTGCGTTGTCTGGCAGCCGTTGGATATCTTCCTGCAATTGGTAGATGGTAGATTTTCCGCTTATGTGCGGTAAAAGCATTGCAACTTCCCAAAATATGAGAATGAAAAGGAATGCACTTACAAGCACTTTCGTATTTGTGAACCGAGAGAAATAACTGCCAACTGCCTGCAACCCGACAGAAGCTATTATGGCAATGGGGGGCATGAGGACGGCGAGATAATAGGCATGGAAGACATAGAAAAGGTATGAAAATATTGGAACTAAAAACCAGGCAAGCAGCGCGATATCCGTTATGGAGCGCTTTTTTGCAATTTCAATACTGCCTATCACGAAAAACAAGAGTAAGGGTATTGAAAGATACTCAAAAAACAGTGTAAAAAGATGCGGCCCTACGGTATTGAAATATGAAATATTGAAATATGCGTCATCAATGCCCGCTATGTTCTGTCCTCTGAAATATTCAAGCGCCGAATTCAGTGAAAATGCCCTGGAAATATGAAAGTCCGCAAGGCCTTTGTCAGAAAATAAAAGATAGTTGTAAATGGGAACTGGCAAGATAAGCATCACAAAAATAAGCGCAGCAAAAACGTAATCCCGTGGGTTCATATATTTCTTTTGAAGTATCCCGTGGCCAAGAATTAGCAAAAATACGGGAGACAGGAATAGCTGGGAAATCTTCACAGTTACCGCAACCGCGTATATGCCAAGAGAAAAAAGAAGTTCCCTTCTTTCGCCGCGTTTATGCCATCGAAAAAGAAAAAGAATGGAAAGCATAGAAAGTGCCGTGGCGGGAATGTCCAGCAACCCCAGACTTCCAAAATAAATCTGAGCCGCAGAAAAAGCAAATATGGCGCCCGCAATAACGCCTATTTTGGCATCAAACAGCTCTTTTGCTATCAGATATACGAGTAAAACCGAGAATGCGCTGAAAAGCACCGCAAAGAATCTGGCAGCGAAGAAGTTAACGCCGAAAAGGAGATACGAAAGATCCGTCAAATAGAAATAGATTGGACCATGAAAAAGAGTGGAAAGCCGCTGCCATGGGCTCGTTAGTGTTCCTATTGATAGGAGGCTATATAGCATCTCATCCGCATTTGCCTGCGGCATGTTTACTGCGGCATAGGCGCGTAGAATGAAGGCAATTGCCAAGAGGCCAAGAAGAGTATTCCGTTCTATACGCATGATTACGGATGTGCTCACAGAAGGAATAAAAGCCTCGCTATAGTGCTGGTGGCTATTGGCAAGCGCCTAACTCCCCTCCGTCTCCCTCCAAACTCCGCCCGCAGCAGCCCTTATAAACCTCTATCCTCCCCATGGCTGCGAATCCGAAAAGTGGCGCTTCTCGACCCGCTCAAGCGAGCGTCTGGGGCTTCACTTCGTTCAGCCCCAGCTTTGGACCTTCGGTCCAAATCCCGCCAGCCGCTTTGCGTCTGACGGCCGTCTGGGGTTTCACTTCGTCCAGCCCAGGCTCCGAGTCTTGGAAAAAATGAAAAATAGCCGCTAATGCCTGGCAGGCGCCTTAACCTTCCTATTGGTTCTTCCCACGCCTTTTGGCCAGGACAAAGAACAAACCTGCCAGCAGCGCAAGGAACAGCAGCCCTACCAGCCACGGCGCGAGACCTGCCAGCGCGAACGCAGTTGGCGGGATCACCCCACCATTGTCTGCAACTCCGCTTTCATACTGTCCTATCCCGGGAGGCCCGTTAAACTGCGGCGAACCTCCGTTGCCCTCGAGGGACGGCGTTCCCAAAGCGCCCTCTAAAATTTCACCTTCCTGGCCCGTGCCCAAACTCCCGGAGCCGGCCCCAAACAGAAGCCCTCCGTTCCCGTTCGAGCCCTGCCCGCCCGAGGCGCCGTTCCCTGAGCCTTCCTGTGAGCCGCTGCCCGAGCCCTCCTGCGAGCCTGAGCCCGAGGAATAGCAAACCCACGCCGTGTGCTCGGGGTTTATGAAGTAGCCGCCAGAATCCCCGCAGACATCGCTTATGCCAGGGGGCGAATAATACTGTGTCGAGCCGCCGCCATTGTTGCCGTTACTTCCGCTGTTCCAGCCGCCTCCGCCCACGGGCTGCCCGCCGCCGTTCCCGCCGGTTTCATTCGTCCCATTATTATTGCCGCCGGTCTCGTTCTGCCCGCCGTTGGTCTCGTTCCCTTCGGAAGTCAGGTCGTTGCACTCATACTGGAGGACCTCGGCAATGTGCATGGCCTTCACTGCGTCAAGGTCGTACGCATCTCCAGCAGCGTCGAAGGGCGAGGCTTTCGTAGTGTCAACTATCTTTACGTATGTGGCCCACTCCAGGCTTCCCAGGTCAACGCTTCCGTCGCGCTCAACCCCGCCCAGGTCGGTCCATCCCGTTCCATCCTGGCTCGCGTAAACTTCCGCATTCTCGACAGGGTAACCGGGCGGGCTCCACGTTGTCTCGTAAACCTGCACGTCGCTGCCAGGCCCGTTTATCACGTAGCCGTTGATGCTGAAAATTATCCAGCCTCCAAAGCCCATGCTGTAGAATGAGCCCCGGGTAGTCTGTGCCGCATCATCGTACTGCGAGCCGTTGCCCTGCGCAGGCCCGAGCGCGGTTGACGCGTTGCTCCTTATGGCTGGAACATCTCCGCCGTCCTTCATCTTGCCCTGCGTTGCATTTACAACAGCGCTGGCCCAGCCGTAGCCGCCATATTCCAGCGTCTTGTTCATGCATTCCGGCACGTTCCACGCGACGCAGTAGTAGGTCTCGCCGTCAACGAGTTCGTTGTAGGTGTAGCCCACGAGCTCCTGATTGTCGTAGCCGAGCACGTCTGCATAGCAGTAGAATTCCGCGCTGGTGTCATTTCCACTGTTGAGGCTGAACGGTATGTAGCCCTCCTGCGGGACCTCGCGCATCGCTATGTTGTCGATGCCGTTAATCTGCACCGTCGCGCTGGCCTGTCCGCTCTCGTTGGCCGTTATCGTGGTCCAGGCCTCGCCGCCATACTGCTGGTTGCTGTTGGGGAACTGAAGCTCCGGGTAATTGAGGCCCCACTGGAACTCCCAGCCGCCCTGGAACCTGCAGCCCTGGTGCTGCGCAACCCAGCCTGGAGCTGTTTCGGAGGTTATGTTGATGTCCGGGCCGTAGCCCCAGTTCGGCAGGTCGCTTTCATTTGCGCACACTATCTTGCTCGCGACTATGGTTACCGTCTGATTCCGTTCCTCTTCAATCCTGCAGTCCGAGGAGCAGCCATCTCCGCTAACAGTATTATTGTCGTCGCACTGCTCGTTTCCTTCCTTGATTCCATTGCCGCAGACCGGTTCGGTCGATGCATTGCCGATGCACCTTGCACTGACATTGTCGACAAACGTTCCGAGCGAGTTCGGAGTTCCGAGGTCCGTCAACTGCACGCGAGTGACGGCGGATTTTGCGGTGAATGTGTAATCCTTCTTTATCCAATTGGTGTTGCCCGAACCTATGGCTGAAATCGTGCCCAACACGACTCCGCCCACCTTCACCTCGAGCACATTGTCGCTTGCAGGCGTGTCCGGCCTCGGGGAGAATGAGATGCTGAGGTTGTACTGCCTGCCCGGCACTGTCACCAGGTCCTGATATATACTCACGCTCGCAGGCTCGCCGTTGAGTGGGTTGTTGGGCCCAAACCAGTCCGAGTCCAGCTCGGCATACTGCGCGCCCTCGGCGGGCAGCCAGCCGTTCACAAGCCTCTGCAGTTCTAGGTTCGCCACTTCGGACCTGTTGGAGCCTTCGTAGCTCGTCACGTTCGTCTGCCATTCAACAGTCCACGCAAGGTCCGGAGTTCCGCTCGGGAAGATGTCCCATTTCGCGGAATTGTTCACGACAGGCTTCTCGAAGCCGCCGTTAGCAATCAACTCTAGAGCAGGGTCGCACGGCTTGGGCTCCTCCTTCTTGGGAACGTTCCATGCAACGCAATAGTAGGTCTTTCCTGGCACAAGGCCCTGCTGCTCGTAGAGCTTGCCCACGACCTCGCGGTTGTCGTAGAGGTAGGCGTCCACATGGCAGTAGAACTCCGCGCTGGTATCGTTAGAGCTGACGCTGAACGGTATGTAGCCCTCCTGCGGAACCTCGCGCAGCCCTATATTGCTGATGTTGCCAAGCTGCACAGTCACGCTGGCATATCCGCTGCCGTTGGTCGGGCCAAAAGTGGTCCATCCCGTCGAGGGGTCCACCTCGCCGGAATTGTCGGCCGGGAAGCCGGTCTTGTTGTAGTCGGCCCACTGGAACTTCCAGTCAGGCGCAAACCTGCAGGCCGGGTGCTGCGCCATGAAGTCCGCAGCAGTCGTTTCAGTTATGTTATGCGTTCCATCGCCCCAGTTGGGCAAATCAGACTCGTTAGTGCAAACTATCTTTTGCACGACTATCGTAACTTTCTCGACGCCGCACGTGGCGGAGCACCCGTCCCCGCTAACGTTGTTCCCGTCATCGCACTGTTCTGCCTCCTGGTTCACTTTGCCATCGCCGCAGTAAGCGAGCGGCACGTTCCACGCCACGCAGTAGTATGCCTTTCCGCGCTGCGGTTTGAGGACATAGTCATAATTGTCGTAGTTCAGCACGTCCTGGTAGCAGTAGAGCTCCGCGCTCAAGTTCTGCACGGTGTTCTGGCCCGTGAAAGATATGTAGCTTGAATTCCAGAGTTCCCGCACCCATATCCTGTCCCCGGTCATTTCGTCAACGTTTGCCGTGGCAGTTCCATTGGCGCCCGTGAAAGCAGTCCATCCGCTCCCTGCCGCGCCCGTATTGTCGCCGGGGTTCGGCGCACTGGCCTGCGCCCACTGGAATGTCCAGGGCTCAAGGCGGCATCCCTCATGCGCGGCCAGGAATTCAGTCGCAGTGCTTGAATTTATGTCCGGCCCGCCATAACCCCAGTTCGGGAGGTCGGCTTCGTTATTGCAGACAATCTTCGTCGCAACAATCGTGACGGGCTCGCGCATGCACTGCGCCGAGCAGCCATCTCCGCTGACTGTGTTATTGTCATCGCACTGCTCGCCGTTCTCCTGCTGCACGATTCCATCACCGTAGTAAGCGAGCGGCACGTTCCACGCGACGC
>CABMJK010000006.1 GCA_902386535.1 Candidatus Burarchaeum australiense
CTCACGGCTACCTGTTTGCCACGCTCGCGAGCGTCACCCTAGTGGCCTCTGCGGCCCTTTACTTCCGTCATATGCATTGGCTGTGAAATTGCTGCGTCTTCTTCAACCCAACGACCCACAGTTTCTGCTCCCTGTCCTCCAACCTCTCGCATCCTGCGTACTCTGCCTCCGCCCTCCTTCGACGTCTTCTTCATCTTGCCTGCCAATACCTCTTCGTCCTTATGAAATTCTTCTGCGCCTCAAGTAGGTCTACGAACAAATGACCCTCATCCTTGTGCAGCCTTGCAAGTATCCTTGCAGCAGTCCTGCTTCCCACCCCGTAGGTGCTCAGGCAAAGCGCGGCCCTGCGACCGTATGCTTCCACCAGGCTCGCGCGCAGCAATAGTTCTGCCCTGTTCTTTGGCAAAAGAAGTTCCTTGGGCTCCTCCTGCCGTCCGATGACCGCCAGCATCGGGCTCCCGCAACTCTTGCAATGCAGCTTCCCTTTCATGTCCTCTATTTTTTCATAGGAAACCCGGCCGCAATAGGTGCAAAGAAACCGCACGGTCTTGCTCGCAATCTGCGCCGAGAATGCCTTCAGCACTTCGGCAGTGGGCTCTATCGGGGCGATGAACTCGCCGGCCCGCAGCCTTACTGTGAGGAAGCTGCCCAGGGCGCTGAGTCTTCCCACGTCCTGCGCAATCAGGTCTATCTTGCCCTCTCCAATCCTCTTCAGTATTTCCTCGGCAGCGTCAAAATCACAGTAGTCGAAAAGCGCGCTTTCAGCAGTCTCCGCATAGATTGGCGTTCCCTCCAGCAGGCCTGCCGCCCGGGTTCCGATGACCATGTCCTCTCCTATCAGCCCAAACAACCTCGCCACGTGCGTGAGGCGGTACTTGAACAGATGCGACTCCGACATCTTGGCGCGCACGATGCCCCGCGCATCCCTAATGCTCGCTAGCACGGCCGCCACCTCACTCGCGCTTACCCTGTGCGGAAGCCTGAGTATGATGCTGTAGGCATCAGCATCCGCCCGCACCCCAACCCCGAACCGCGCGCTGAACAGCGCGGAAAGCGCCAGCCCCAGCGTCCTGTTTGCCTTCGTGCCCGCGCACAGGTGGATTAGGCACACCTCCTCGCACTTCTCTATGACCACGCGGTTATCTCCGGCCGGGATGCTCGCGAACAGCTGCGCGCCCTCGCCCTTTCCCTCGCGCCCGAGCGCGTGCCTCTGCTTGCATAGCTCCCGGGCCACTTCATAGTGAATCGGAATCTGCTCGCCAGACCATTCGGGAAGCGCTGCCGCCAGGTCCTCGCTGGGCTCGACGACCACTTCCTCCCCCACATCCAGCACCGCCCAGGGCGTGCCCTTGGAAAGGAAAACCTGGCCCTGCTCCAGCGAGGCCACGAATTCCTCGTCAAGGCTCGAGATTATCGCGTTGGTCGCTGCGTTCCTGACACGGACTTTTTTGGACCGCGGTATTGTGCTCACGTTCTTGTAATAGTATAGCAGCGTCCTGCCCGAGGCCGCGAACCTGCCCTTTTCCTCCCGGAGGAGCCTTTCCTTTACGAGTTGTTCGGCAACCGCCCGCACGACCTCTTCCCTCATGCCTGCATAGGGTGCGGCCCTCCTGATGCATGCGCACGCCTCCTGGGCGCTGAACGGCCCCGGCCCGCGTTCAACCGCGATGCCCGCGAGCGCATGCGCCAGCACGTCGAGTGCCGGCCTCACCATTTTTTCTCCCTCCAGACTGCCCTTCAAGGCCCTTTCGGCAATCACCTCGCACTCCAGCGCATCGTGAATGTCGGTCGCGATTACCGTGCCGTTTGGCACGAGGTGTTCGGCGTGCCCGCTCCTCCCGACTCTCTGCACGAGCCGCGCTGCCTGCCTCGGCGAGGAATACTGCACCACGCGGTCGATGTCGCCAATGTCGATGCCGAGCTCGAGCGAGGAAGTGCAGATGAGCGCATCAATCTTTCCGTGCTTGAATTCTTCCTCGGCCGAAAGTCTTGCCTCGCGGGAGAGCGAACCGTGGTGTGCTGCGACCTTGCAGCCGATTTTCAGCAGCCTCGAAACGAGCATCTCGGCCATGCTGCGCGTGTTCACGAACACCAGCGTCTTTCCCTTTGACGCGATTTCCTTGAGGAACAGGAGCCTGCCCAGCGCCTCCGCGTCCACATGCAGTTTCGCCGCAAGTTCCGCGTCCTCGCTCGCCGCAGGTTTTTTCACGATTATTTTCATTTCCCTGTCCCTGTCAACCTTCACGACTTCGCACAGCCTGTCGCCGCCCAGGAACCTGGCAACAGTCTCGGCATCAGCCACCGTGGCGCTCAGGCCGACGCGCTGCACTTCTCCCTTTTTGCGCCACACGAGCCGCTCAAGCGAAAGCGCCAGCTGCGCCCCTCGCTTGTCGCCAAAAAGCTCGTGCACCTCGTCCACCACCACGGTGCCAACGTTCGCAAGCGCTTCGCCGAGCTTCTTTCCCACGAGCATGGCTGCCAGCGTTTCGGGAGTCGTTATCATCAGGTGGGGCGGCTCGTTCGCCTGCCTCGCCCTTTCAGCGCCTTTCGTGTCCCCGTGCCGCACCGCGACGGTAAGGCCGAGTTTCTTGCACCACCACTCGATGCGCTCCAGCATGTCCCGGTTCAGCGCCTTCAGTGGCGTAATATAAAGGATGCGGATGCCCTTGCGCTCTTCCGCCTTCCCTCCTGCCGACAGCAGCGAATCGAAAAGCGGGAGCAGCGCCGCCTCGGTCTTCCCAAAGCCCGTGGGCGCGATTACGAGCACATTCGCTCCGCTCGCGACAACGGGCCATGCCCTTTTCTGCACCTCGTTGAGCCGCTCGAATCTTTCCTGAATCAGCCCCGCCAGTAGGGTGTCCATAACCCTTAAAATGCCGTGCGAATTATATAATCCCATGCTTTGGAACAAGCGCTACGCGCCGGCAAAACTGCACGATGTCATCGGCAACGCGTCGGCAGTGGCCAACGTCCTCTCCTGGGCCAAAGGTTGGGAAGCCGGCAGGCGCTCACCCCCCCTCATCCTGCACGGCCCGTCCGGCATAGGCAAGAGCGCGATTCCGCACGCGCTGGCCGAAGAGTTTGGCTGGAGCCTCCTGGAAGTGAATGCCAGCGACCTGCGGAACAAGGCCGCCATTGCCCGCGTAACCGGCCATGCCGCTACGAGCTCGACGCTCAGCGGCGCCCGGCGCCTGGTCTTCGTTGACGATGTTGACAGCATGTTTGCCGCGGACAGGGGCGGGCTGCCGGAACTCATACGCATAATCGAGCAATCCTCACAACCCATTCTCATGACCGCCTCCGACCTCTGGAGTCCGAAAATCTCCTTGCTTAGGAAATCCTGCAAGGGCGTCGGATTTGGTCCTGTGCCTGTCATCGATATCGTGGTCCTGCTGAAGAAAATAGCCAAAAGCGAGCACTCCGAAGTTCCGGACAAGGTTCTTTCCGCGATTGCCGAGTCCTCAAACGGCGACGTGCGGTCCGCCATCAACGACCTCCAGTCCTTTGCCGAGGGCAAGGGAACCGAATTCCTGCCCCAGACCCGCAACACGCTCGTTGACGTGAAGCGGGCGCTTTCGGACATGTTCGGTTCGGCCTCCTTCAAGGACGCGCGCCGGTCGGTTTTCGACGTGGACGTCGACCATGACATGCTGCTGAAATGGATAGATGAAAACATTCCCGCCCATTGTTCCTCGCGCCTGGCGCTGGCCAAGGCCTTTGACGCGCTCTCCCGCGCATCCCTCTTCGATGCCCGCGCCCAAAAGCGGCAGAATTATTCGCTCTGGCGCTATTCCTCGGACCTGGCTTCGGGTGGCGTGGTGGTTGCGGGCGCGCGCTCCACTTCCGCTTCAGGTGCCCATTCCTCTCATGCCACAGGCGCTCATTCCAGTTCCGGTCCCGTCCCCGCGGGCTCCCACCCAGTCCAGATGGCATTTCCCAGGCAAATCCTCCTACTCTCCCGGAACAAAATCGAGCGCGCGCGGCTGGGCGCGCTGGCATCCAAGCTGGCCGTCCACTGCCACGTTTCGAAAAAACGCGCCGCAGCCTATTTCCCGCTCGTGGCCGCGCTTTCCGCGGGCAAGGAGGGACGCACGCTTCTTAAGGAAAGCATGGACCTCAGCGACGACGATTTGGCAGTGCTGGATTCCCTGGCCGCCTAAGGTAACTTTTAAAACCTAGGCTCCAATTAGGATACGTGGCATCTTCCAAACTAAACCCTCTACGGGTGTTATTGGCCGTGATAGTGCTCGTCGCGCTCGCACTGCTGGTGAACGCCTATTCCGAACTCGTTCTGACGCAGCAGCTGAACCTCACCTACGTAATAAAGGTCATACTCGCAGTGCTCGCCGTCGGATTCCTGGTTTTCTTCCAATTGCGCTGGGTGGCGACAAAATACGACCTGTCCGTGCTGCACTTCTACATCAAGTGGAAGTTCTTCAAGCAAAGCCTGCCGGCAGGCGCAGGCATCCTGTTCCTTGCGTCGGCCTTCCTCCTGGATTTCGCGCAGTATGTGCATTGGGTCCAGGGCGAGAGCGTTCAGCTGGCCATAAACCTCCTGGAAATCCTGGCCCTGGTCTTCGTTGGCTATACTTACTATCGCCTTGCCCGCTTGCAGGGCATATGAGGTGTGTTTATGGGACTACTGGAAATGTTCGGCAAAAAAGACGTGGGCAACTCGCTCATCCGCCAAATACCCTATGCGCTAAAATTGCGCTTCGCGCCGTATAGGCTTTCGCTCAAGGACAAGGGCCCGGTCGACCTCATCGTGGACATCGAAAACCTGCGCGACGAGGAGCCGCTCCTGACTTCGGTGGTCATCCGCGTGCCCAAGGCCCTGGGGCTCGACTCCATGGGGCTCAACCAGATGCGGGAAATACGCATGGGCTACCTCAAGCCGAAGGAGACGAAGAGCCTCCGCATCGAGCTCTATCCGAGCGCGCGCACGAAGCCCGGGCTTTACCCCGTGCTCGTCACCGCGTTCTGCCATTACCGCGACTACTCTCACATACTGAACTCGGAGAAGAAGCGCATCGAGCTGCGCGTGGACGAATAGTTGATTCCATGAAGGGCGCATTTTTGCTTCTGATTGCCCTGGTTCTGTCCCCCCTAGTCTCCGCCCAAGTTTCCTCGGCTCTCACGGCCTCGCTAGTCAAGCCCACAACCCCTTATTTCTATGCCAGCAACTGCCCCGGCTCCTCGGCGCAGGCAGGGCCGACGCAGCAGGAAATCATCTTTTCAGTCTACAACCCATGGGCTTCAGCGATGACTGTGCAGTATGACTATTACGATTTCGGAAACGGAAAATGGGTTGCCGGAACCTCTCAGGCGTGCATCGTGGGGCCTCACAATACGGAAAATGCCTGCACGCTCAATGCACCATTGATTCTGGGCGGGTCTGGCTCAGGAACGCTCTCTGACGTGCCTTTCATTCGCCTGACTGGCGTTGACCCGACCGGGGCCCAGGAAGCAGCAACCAAAACCTTTTCGTTTACCTTGGAACACACCGAAATGCAGACTGAAACCAATGCCATGAACAAGATTACGGCCCTGCGCGACCTCATCGCAAACCTGAGCTCCAAAAGCGGCGTCTGCCGCGGCTCCTTCTGCTGCGGCTCTGCCGGTCCTGTGTTCGACACTGCAAAAGCCAATCTGGCTACTGCTGAGGCCGCCCTCAAGTCCTGCAACCTGCCAATTGCCTACAACCTCGCCGCCAATTCCACCAATTCCCTGAAATCCGCAACAACGTCTGCCGATCCTGCGTGCGTGAATGCGGTATCCGCAGCCAATTCCGCAGACCAGCAGGTTTCCGCAGTCCGGGATGCCATTACCACTGCGGCTGCCAAAAACTGCGACGTGACTGGCGCCTCGGAAAAACTTTCTAATGCCGAGCATGCAACGACCGGCATACTCGCCCTGCTCAGCCAAGGGGACTATACTGCTGCCTCTGCCCTGGCAGCAAATGCCACTGCACTCGCTGCCGAAGCCACCGCTGCCCTCAATTGCCCTGCAACGGGTAGCAATGCTACAACCATAGTCCCGGCGCCAGGGCCCTCCCCTACACCGCAAACGCCTCCTGCCTCGGGCGGTGGAATCTGCCCTGCTGGATTTGCTTTGCTTCCTCTCATGGGCCTGCTGGCCTGGCGCAAATTACGGTAGCAACCAAAGGTGCGAAACGTGGGCATGCTGGATCTTCTGCTCGGCAAGGCCAAAGGGCCTTCCAAGTTTTCCAAGCGCAAGGAAATTTGTCCAGCCTGTAAGGCCGAGTTGACGCTCGACATGCAGAAGTGCCCGAAATGCGGGCGGCCTCTGGCAAAGCTTTTCTTCATCGACTGCCCGTCCTGCAAGGAGCACGTTCCTTTCGGTGACCGCTTCTGCCCGAAATGCGGTTTCGATTTCGAAGCGCCCCCGAAAACCACCTATCGCTGCCCGCGCTGCGGCTACGAGGCCAGTTACGTGATGCTCTCGTGTCCTGCCTGCGGGGTAAGATTCAGGTGAGTGGCGTGAGCGCCGCAGCGGCTATTTTTCAACTTCCGTGAAAACCGGCTGGCCAGGGAAGAGCACTATTCCCTTATCCGTGATTTTGATGGGGCACATCTTCCGCTCGTGCGCAATGCCCCTCAGCTTCATTATCTCGAACGCGAAATCCCGCTCATCCCCTCTCCGCACGGCGTGGATTGCAAGCATGCCGTCAGCCAGATACTCGATGCCAAACCTGCTCCTCACCTCGCCATGCACTGTCCTGGCTTCGGAGGTCAGCAGGCTCGTGCAGCCCCACTTCTTCAGCGACTCGATGAGCATCAGGAACGCCTGCCGCCTTTTGTACTCGTTCTCGTGAAGCAGGACCAGCGAGGTTATGGAATCTATTACCACGCGCTGGACGTTCTTCTCCTTTATCATGTCCTCGATGACTCCTCCTTCGGCAACGAAGCGGTCGACCTCGTGCGGCGGGTATTCCAGGACATGTATGAGTCCTTTTGCCTCGAGTTCCTCGAAATCCCACCCGAATTTCGCCATGTGATCGAAGAGGCTCTTCTTCTGCTCCTCAAAGGTGATGTAGAGCCCCCTCTCGCCGTATTTTTTGGCTCCCTCATAGAGGAACTGCAGTGCAAAAGTCGTCTTTCCGCTTCCCGCGTCGCCCGCAATTATGACCGTGCTGTTCTTCTCGAACCCGCCGCCTATCATGGCGTCTAGGCCAGGTATGCCGCTCTGCACGCGTTCCTTGTTCTTTGCGGCTGATGCCATCCAATTCGCCCTCTTTCCCTAGCCCTCCTTCAGTATGGTCTCAGCCAGGTGATCGCCTATTATCTTCCCGCATTTCTTCTGCATGAGCTGCCTGAACGCGTCGAGTTTTTTGGCGTCCACGGTGATTTTCTCGCCAGAAACAGAACCTCCGCACTCCTTGGCCGCCTCCTTGGCGAGAGTGTAGGCTACGGGCCCCATTATCTTCCTGAATTTTTCCGCAATGGCATTCGGGTCGGCGTTCAACTCAACACCTTTTCAATCTTTTTGCTCGTCCTGTCCATGGCCAAAAGCGTCAATCCCAGGTTTCCAGTGGGTTTTACGAGGCAAACAAGCACCGCAACCTTGCCTGCACCCACGCTCACGACCTTCCCCAGCTCGCTTTCAACGATTACCTGCAGGAACTGGCCGCGCGCCAGCTCTGAGCTGCACGTCTCAGCAGTTCCCACCAGCGCGGCCGCCATGGCCGCAATGGTGCGGCTGTCAATCTTCGAGGGCAAATCACTCGCAATCATCAGGCC
>CABMJK010000007.1 GCA_902386535.1 Candidatus Burarchaeum australiense
GAAAAGGTGAAGGCAAAGGTCATCAGCCTGAAGCCGCGCGAAATGATTCTCGGCCGAACCCTGGAGCGCATCACCCTGCCCTCGGACATGTGCGCGCGCCTTGACGGCCGCAGCAGGTATGCGCGCTTCGGCACTGCAATCCACGTTTCAAGCTCGCTGGTGCAGGCAGGCTCAGACAACCACCAGATTCTCGAAATCGTGAACCTTTCTCCGGCCACGATAATCCTTCACGCGGGCATGCACGTGTGCCAACTCCAGTTCATGCGCATTTCCTCGCCAGCCGACAAGCCCTACGCGAAATTCGGCGACATCGCTAGGACGCAGTAGACGAGGCAGTAGCTTAGATTATAAAATTTCCCCGGCCCTCATCCTTTCGATGACCCCGACCTCCTTCAAGTCAGCCTGCGACGAGGCAAAAGCCTGCGCCGAGCGGATGCGCGAGCCGCTCGTGGTCGGCCACTACGATGCGGACGGGGTTTCGTCCACCTCGATAGTGCTGCTCGGGCTGAAGGCGATGGGCAAAAAATACCGCGCGCGCACGCTGCGCAAGCTGGGCGAGCTCGAGATAGCCGAGCTCGCGAAAGCGGAGGAGAAGGAAATAATCTGCGTCGACTTCGGGGCCGCGGTGCATCGCGAGCTGGCGCGCCTCGAGGCGCAGGGCGCGAAGGTCCTCATAATCGACCACCACCAGGCAAGCGAAAGCGCGGTGCTGCAGGTGAACCCGCACCTTTTCGGAATGGATGGCGGCAGCGAACTGAGCTCCTCCGGCACTGCCTACCGCATCTTCGGCACGACCGCGGGCGAGGAGACGATAGACTTGGCTTTGGTTGGCGCGGTCGGTGACATGCAGGCTCCCCTAATAGGCGAGAACAGGCGCATACTGAAGGAGGCCGAGAAAATGGGCCGCGCGAAGGCGGAAAAAGACCTGGCGCTTTTCGGCCGCGTGAGTAGGCCCTTGGTTTGGTTCCTGACCTATTCCACAGACGTATTCCTGCCCGGCCTCACGGGCAACGAGCAGGGCTGCACCGAGCTTTTGCATTCCCTGGGCATTCCGCTCAAGGACGGCGAGCGCTGGCGCAAATACGTTGATTTGAGCGAAGGCGAGAAGAAGGCGCTGACAGGCGCGCTTGCCGCGCTGCTCGAAAAAAACGGCCTGCCTTCCGCAAACCTGGTGGGCGAGGTTTATTCGCTTACGAAGAGGCCGCAGGGCACCGAGCTCTCTGACACCAGCGAGTTCTCTACGGTCCTGAATGCGTGCGGCAGGCAGGGCAAGCCCGAGGTTGGCATGGCCCTTTGCATGGGCGAGGAAGGCGCCTACGAGAAGGCCCGGGCCCTGCTGCTAAAGCACCGCACAGCCCTGCGCGAGGGAATCGAATATGCACAGACGGCAGTTGAGGACTTCGGCCCCTTTTATTTCCTGGACGCGCGCGGCATAATCGACGACGGCATCGTGGGCGTTGTCGCAGGAATGCTCTATTCAGTGCTCGAGCGCGACAAGCCCATCATAGCTGCTGCGCTGGACAAGGACAACCGCGTGAAAATATCTGCGCGGGGAACGAAGCAAATAATAGCAAGAGGCATCAATCTTGGGCACATCATGCGGGAAGCGGGCGGGCCTGGCTGCGGTGGGCATGCCGTGGCCGCGGGCGCGAACATCGATGCAGGCGGGCTCGAAAATTTCCTGCTCGCAGCTGGAAGACTAATGAAGACCGGGGCTTCGAAATGAAAAGCAAAATGAAAGGCAACCAGGCGCCGGACGGCAGGGCGCTTGCATTGGGCGCAGTGCGCGCGGCCATAGCTGCCGCAGACCCGTGCAAGCTGGTCCGCAGGGCGGTTTCGCGAAAAGGCAAAATCCTGCAGGTCTGCGGCCTGCGGAAAGACATCAGTTCATTCGACAGAATCCTCGTCGTGGGTGGCGGCAAGGCCAGCGGGGCCATGGCAGAGGAACTCGAAAAAATCGTGCCTGTGAGCGAGGGCGCCGTGGCCATTCTCCAGGGAACCGCGTCGCGCTTCAAAACAAAAAACATCGCATTGCTCGAGGCAGGCCATCCGCGGCCTGACGAGGGAAGCGTGCGCGCAGCCGAGCGCATAATGCAACTCGCGCGCAGCGCCGGTCCATCAGACCTGGTCTTCTGCCTCATCTCGGGTGGGGGCTCTGCACTTCTATCCCTGCCCGCGCCCGGCATAAGCGTTGACGAAAAGGCAGACCTCGCCCTTGCGCTAATGACGCGCGGCGCGAACATAAACGAGCTCAATGCCGTGCGGCGCCACTTTTCGCTCATAAAAGGCGGAGGGCTTGCGCGCGCACTTTCAGGAGCAGGCCGCACCTACTCCTTGATAATCTCAGATGTGGTCGGCAATGACCTGGCCTCGATTGCGAGCGGCCCGACTGCCGCAGACCCCTCGACCTTCGCTGACGCTGCAAATGTCCTGCGCAAATACAAACTTTGGGAGGAAGGTAAGTGGCACAATGCTCGCGCTATCCTCGAGGCTGGCCTGCGGGGCAAGAGGGAGGAAACGCTCAAGCGCATGCCGGCGCTCGTTCACGGCCTTCCCGGCGGCCTCCACAATTTCATAATCGGCAGCAACAGCACGGCCGTTCTTGCGGCCTGCCGCTATCTGTCGGCACGAAAAGTCGAGGTGCGCGCAATCACTGAAGTCGCGGGCGAGGCTCGCGCCGTTGGCCCGAAGTTAGCCGCGCTTCTCGCAAAAGGCGATTCCTTCTGTGCTGGCGGCGAGACGACCGTCACGGTGAAGGGCAAGGGCCGGGGCGGCAGGAACCAGGAACTCGCGCTCTCTGCGGCCCTGAAAATAGCCGGAAAGACGGTGGTCCTGGTATCTGCGGGCACCGACGGCATCGACGGCTCGTCCCCTGCAGCGGGCGCGATTGTGGACGGGGAAACTCTGGGGCGGGCCAAGAAGATGAAGCTAGATGCAAGGGCTTACCTGAACGACAACGACTCGAACTCCTTCTTCAAAAAATTAGGCGATGAAATCTTGACAGGCCCGACGGGCACGAACGTGAACGACATAATGATTGGCCTGGCTCTCGGGCAACCTAAGTCTAAGCCTCGAAATCGTTGAGCTTTCTATGCCTCATGCGCGTAATGGTTTTCCACTCCTTTCTTATGTAGGGCTGCAGCGCCGGGTTGTGCAGGTTCTTTTCCAGGTAGGCAATGGTCACCGGGTCGCTCGAGTAGCCGCTGTTGAAGTCATAGCCCACGAGCTTCTTTATCTTCCCTATCTCGGCGTCCCGCTCGACCTTGGCCACTATCGAGGCTGCGCTCACTATCGGGTAGTTTGCGTCGGCCTTGTTCTCGCACACGAGCTCGAAGGGCGCGTCGAAATATTTCCTTATGCGCTTCTCGAACTTGCCTGACTTTGTGTCAGGCGAGTCCACGTAAACGCGCTTCACGCCCTCCCCCAGTCTCATGAGCCCTCCCGCTATGCGCATGGCCTCTATCTCGTTTAGCGAAACGTGCCTCGCCATGAGCTCGTTCAACTCCTCGGCGATTATCTTCAGCACCAGCACCCCGCACTCCTTCCTCACGATGACCGCCAGGTGCTCGCGCTTCTTGGGCGTCAGCTCCTTCGAGTCCTTCACGCCGTGCCTGAGCAGCCCCTCGGCCACGCTCTCCTTGGCAACCGCAATCCCGATGACGAGCGGGCCCAGCACACAGCCCCGACCAGCCTCGTCAACCCCGCCTATCATGGGCTAGGGTTCGCATCAGGGGTTAATAAAAGAAGATATTGCGGCCCCTTCCTGCCTCCTTCCAAGCTCCCGCTCACCATCTTTCTAGTTCCTGCCCACGCACCCGTCTAAATGCCCTTCTTGTCGACGATGATGTGGTCGGAGACCGCGAGCACGGCAGAGTAGGGTATCGAGACCACGCCGCCCTCGCGCTTGAGCCTGCGCGCAGTGCCGTTGTCCGGGTTGGGCTCTATGATGACCGCCTCGATCTTTCCGGTGCTCTCTGAGACGTAAATGTCAATGAGCTTGCCTATCTCCTCACCGTCATTAGTCACAAGCCTCTTACCCGTCAGCTGCTTTGCAATCGCAAATTTAGCCATGGAAACCACCTTGCGATTGGAGTTTGCATAAGAGCTTTATATACTTTTCTGCATCCATAGGCGTTGTTTCAAGGGTTTTTTGCGAGGTGGGTATATGACTGAAAAAAGGCCGTTCGACATACTTAATGCATCGCTTGACAATTCGGTGCTCATACGGCTCAAGGGTGGCTTCGAGGTTCGGGGCAAGATGGCGTCCTACGATGTGCACATGAACCTCGTGCTAGAAGGGGCAGAGCAGCTCGAAAATGGCGAGGTAAAGCGGAAGCTCGGGAAGATGCTGGTGCGCGGGGACAACATCGTGTTCATAGCGCCGGCGATTTAGGTTGGCGGCTCGGCGGTCGGCAAGCGGCTAGCGCCCTACGAGGTCGACGTAGTAGACTATGGCGGCGAGCTGGGCCAGGGGGAATAGCAAGTTTAGCGGATCCGCAAAAGAGAGTAGCGCGATATAAAAAATAGTGAATAAGTAGATGACTCCGCCCCACCGTCTTTCCGAGCTAAGCGTCATCATGATGGTGAAAGGCAAGGCCCAGGCGAGAAAGCAGGCATCTATGAACTTCCAGAAGGCCAAAAGCGTAAGTAGCGGCAAGAGAACGGCCAGTAATAGCTCGTCCTTTCGTTTCCATATTTTCATGCATGCGAGCAAAAGCGCGAACATCGTTATCGAAGCACTAACGGCAGTTACGATGCCAATATACTCGATCGCTGCGTTGGGCGGAACGGGGCCGCGCCAGAGATAAAGCGGCAACCCCTGAATCATGTAAACATATGCATACAGCGTCGCAATCCCGACCCAATCCTTGTATTGCGTCAATGCCCCCACATATGCGGCGGGGTTCGTAATCAAATATGGAAGTGAGAAAACCACCAAAGGCGCCAATGCCAAAACCGCGTATTTCAACAGTTTTGAGGTGCGCGTACCCTTCCCCGCTTCCACGGCCAAGAAACCAACTGCGACCGCCAATGGATAGAGCTTGAAGGCCGCACCCAGCCCCAGGGCGAGCATTGCCCAATCCATCTTTCTTTTGTCTGCAAGCAGCAATGCCAAAAGCATGAAAAATATCGGGATAGAATCGATCTGGCCGTGTATGAACAATCCCGACCAGTTCACGACCCCAAAAGCTACGGAAAATAAAAATGCGCCGATTGCGGCCAGCATTTCTCCTTTTTTCCTCAGACAGAGATATACGAGCAAGGCGTTAGTTTCCAGTGCAAGAAACGGAAGTAACCGGATGAGGTATGCGAAACCCATCAGGTCAAGCGCGCTTCCAGCTGCAATCTTGTAGGTCACGTAGGATATTATCAGCCATGGCGGCGGGAATGCAAAATATCCACTCGAAAATGTCTCCGGCAAATTTGCTTCCACCGCATAAACGTTCAGCAATCCGTTTTCATCCGCTATTTTCCCGGAATCATGCCACAATAGCGTGTTATAGTCTGAAATGCCCCCCAGAATTGCGTACGCCAGCAACGGCACAAGCAGGCTTAGCGCCAGAATCAGAATTGTCAGTTTTTTCATAAACTTCGCAAATTTCTCAAGCTCGGTGTTTTTAAACTATAGCTGGCCAAAATAGGGCAGAGGGCTCGTAGCGAAACGGCATCGCGCCTGCATGGCATGCAGGAGACTGCGGGTTCGAACGCAGGGGGCGCTTGTGTTTTCTGCAAGCCCCCTCACGGTAACCCCCTGTTGAAAATCCCGCCGAGTCCATGAGGGAACCGCCGGTTCCCTAGGTTTACCTTGCCTCATCCGGGCTCGTGGTCGAATGGCAAGACGTCACCCTGACAAAAGAACCCCTGCGCGGTTCTTTTGAGAACTCCGGCAGATGTTCTTTCGGTGCGGTGAAGATTCCCGGTTCGATCCCGGGCGGGCCCATTATGATTTCAGTATACGTCACTTTTCCAAGCCAAAAAGCGGCGCAGGCCTTGGCGCGGAAAGTCGTCGCAGAGCGGCTGCTGGCCTGCGCAAACCTATTTCCGATAACCTCTATTTACCGCTGGAAAAGCAAGCTTGTCGAGGCGAAAGAATGGGCGATGATTGGCAAATGCGATAAGGGCAAGCTCAGGCAGGTCGAGAAGCGAATCCTGGAACTTCATCCCTACAAGGTTCCCTGCATCGTCTGGCACGAGGAGAAGGCGACGCCTAAATACGCGGCGTGGGTCAGAGAAACTGGGAGGAGATGACATGGCCCGGCCCTTCCGCGACCTGACGGTCATAATACCAACGCTCAATGAGGCGGCCAACATGGGCCCTCTCACGGAGAAATTGGTGCGGCTTTATAGGGGCGCCCGCATTTTGGTCGTGGATGACAATTCGAGCGACGGCACTCCTGAGATTGTTCGCCGGCTTTCCCGCAAATTCTCGGGCGTGCGGTTGCTCTCGCGGAAAGGCAAGGCGCGCGGTCTCACATCCAGCATCATTGACGGCTTGCAGGCGGCGCAAACTGAGTTCGTAGTTGTAATGGACGGCGATGGCCAGCACCCGCCGGAGAAAGTCCGTGACCTGGTGATTCTTTTGCGGCACGGGTGCAAGGTCGCCGTTGCATGCCGGCGCTCCGTGGCTTCAGAATGGCCGGTCCACAGGCGCCTGATTTCCCACGGCGCCCAAAACCTCGGCAAGCTTCGCTTGCTTGCAAGCCGCTCCGCTTCCTCTTCAGATCTTTTATCGGGCTTTTTCGGCCTAAGGCGCAAGTTTGCGCTTGAGGTTCATGCCCGCAATAAAGAGAGGTTTGTCGCAGATGGCTACAAGTTCCTGTTCGATTTCCTGAAGTGCGCCCCGCGAGGTACAAGTATCTGCGAAACCAGCTATGTGTTTGGGATGAGAACAAAGGGAACTTCTAAAATAGGCACCAGGCAATGCGCTGCCTTCGTCAAATCACTAATTAGCTAGTAAGTCCTTTCGCTCGTATAGTATGATCTCGTCTTTCCTTCCTTTCTCGGCGTAGTTGTCTCCTATGAATGCGAGGAGCTTCTCGAAATTCGGACTTTTTAGCACCTCCGAAATGCCCGTTATATTCCAAAATTCCTGCTTGTCATTATATACAATGTAGTCTGGTTTTGCATTTTCCAGCTTCTGAAGCACCTCTTTGTCAAAGGTTTTTTCGTCTCCGAAGCGGTAGCCATATGAGGACATGAACGGAAACTTGGTAATCGGCTTTGTCTCCAGCATATAGTAAAGCTGCGGTTCGGTCATGACAACATAAAACCTGATCCCTGATGAATCATGATTCCCCAGCTGTCCTTTAACGTAGCCGATATCGCTGGCACTCATGACTGTGCTGAACACGCTTCCTCGTTGGCGTATTTCATTTATTTTATCGGGATACGTTACCATGCTGGTTATCAGGAAAAGCATGACGATGGCAAACGCCAGGTATCTCCAGAATGTTTTTATTTTTCCTTCATTAAGTTCTTTGAATTCACGCCAAACGCCCAAAGTCCCCACGGCCGTCAGTAATGCGAGCGGCGGCGCAGCCATCATGAACAAAAGGCTTTGTATGAATGGTGCAATGGCCCCCACCAGTGTGGCCAAAAAGAACCATGTCCATAAGAACTTCTTGTAGTCTGCCTTCAAATCCCTTGAGTTGATTCCATAGGCTGAAAGGAGCAGGAACATGAAAAATCCGAAATAAACAATGCTGGAAAGCGGGTTCTTGATTATTGACCAGGGATCGAGCGGGCCCGTCGCGTTAAGGTTATGCGGATCTGAAATACCGTAAGTGGTATAGTAACTCATGTCCGTAAGGACCCCGTTATAAACCAGATAGGCGAAAAACGGCAAAAGCCCAAGGACAACACCCGCACCGAGCAAGACGTATTTCTTCAGGCAATGCCTGTCGGTTTCCCATATCCGATATGCCGCCAAAGGCAGAGTGTACGCTACATTTTGCCTAACCATGGCTCCAACGGCAAAGAGCGCACCCGCAAGCACATAATGCAGCTCTTTTTTCTCCGCCTGCAGGAGTGCGTATATGCCGGCGCAGACGAAGAGATTTGATATCGGTTCCGTCTTGAGGAGAAAGCCAGCTAATCCAAAACCATTTATTAAAATCAGGTAGCTGACTGCGCCTATGGCGCCCGCCTTCTCACTCGCAATCTTCCTTCCTATGAAAAAGATGAAAACTGCAGTCAGGTAGTTGACCAGCCCCGCGGCAAGCCTTATTTTGAGTGTATCCACGCCGGCAAGCGCCACGACCGGTATTAGTAGGAAGAATATGCCCGGCGGCTTGTTGTCCGCATAGTCCCTGTAAAGCACGGAGCCGTCCTTCACTTCCCTCGCAATGAGCAGGAACGTGCCCTCATCCCTATCCGGAGGAATGCCCGCATAGAGCAGCGGGAAGATGAGCGAGAAGGCGAAAAGGGCAATAAGGAATGCAACGGTGAATTTCATCGAGCGTTAGATGGCTGAGAAAGACTTTTAAAACTGCAAGCTCCTATTAGTGCCTCCTGTTTAGGGGTGCGTATATATGGGTCTCAGACCAGCTAGAACATGCCGAAGCCTTGGGAAGGTTGCCTGGGCCAGGTTTTCAAAGAAGAAACCAAGCAAGAACTTCATCAAGGCAATGCCTCATAACAGCGTGCAGATATTCATAATGGGCAATGCGAAGAATGCCTACGATACCCGCCTTGACCTGGTGGCCAACGAAGGCGTGCAGATACGCGACAACTCCCTCGAGAGCGCCAGGCAGGCGATCAACAAATATCTCGAGAAGCACGCACCGGGCGCCTACTTCCTGCGCGTGCGCGTCTTCCCGCACAATGTCATACGCGAGAACAAGATGATTCTGGGCGCAGGAGCCGACCGCTTGCAGAAGGGCATGAGGAAGGCTTACGGCAGGCCCACGGATCGTGGCGCACGCGTGCCGGCGCAGCAGGCAATATTCACGCTTCTGATAGACAGCAAGAACAGGAAGCTGGCTGACGAGGCCTACAGGCGCGCAAAGCTCAAGCTGCCTGGCCGTTTCAGCGTCGACATAACGAAGAACAACATTTAGGACGTCCAACCCGGATTCAAGCAGGTGCTCTTAATGGCCGAGCAGGTAAAACCAACCCGCATGGAGCTCATAAAGGCACGGGCCAGGATACGGCTTGCCAAGCGGGGCCACAAGCTGCTCAAGCAGAAGCGCGACGCCCTAGTTCTCGAATTCTTCAAGATCCTCGAGAAGGCAAAAGACCTAAGGAGCGAACTCAACCGCATGATGGAGCTCTCCTACGGCTCGCTTGCCAAGGCCGAGGCCTATGACGGCGTGTTCGAGGTCGAGAGCGCGGCGCTCGCGGTGAAGAAGGTGCCTGCAGTCTCGATAGAGGCACGCAACATCATGGGCGTGAAGATACCTGCCATGGAAAGCATTGACGTCAAGAAGACGCTTGCAGAGCGCGGCTACAGCGTTGTCGGCACGAGTGCCAAGGTGGACGAGGCCGCAGAGCGGTTCGAGAGTTCGCTCGACATGGTGCTCAAGCTGGCCGAGAGCGAGAACGCTCTGAAGAAACTGATCCGCGAGATTGAGAAGACCAAACGGCGCGTGAATGCGCTGGAGTACGTGCTAATACCGAAGCTCGAGACTCAGGCCAAATACATCTCCTTCAGGCTTGACGAGATGGAGCGCGAGAGCTTCTTCACGCTGAAGATGATAAAGAGAAAAATGGAAAGAAAGGAAAAGTAGCCGCTCCGCTGCTATTTCTGAAAATTAAAAAAACAGCTCCAGGCCTGATTGCAGAGGTGCCTTAATCTCCGCCCGCCTATGGGAGTATTATAGGTCCGCCGCCACCGCCTATTGGCGCTGATTGGGCGTAGATGCAGTTGCTGTTGAGCGTCAGGTCATTGCCGGTGAAGAAGCTTCCGAAAAGCTGCAGGACATATGGTGCCGATGCAGCTATCAGCAAGCCTATTATTCCACCAGTCAGCAACGCGGTAGCCCAGACGTTGGCCCTCGCCCTCGTCTCAGCGCCCATTATCTGCCCAGCGGCATATATCAATCCCGCAATGAGCAGCATGA
>CABMJK010000008.1 GCA_902386535.1 Candidatus Burarchaeum australiense
AAAACTGGCACATCGTTCCCTGGAGGTTGATGGAAGGCGTGTTCTGGAGCCCCTCGTACGAGGTCACGTTGCCCGGGTTCAGCGTGTCCCAGTCTGCGGATGAAGGCGGAGGCGAGGGCGCGAAATCAGTGTAGCCGCACACCATGGCAGTGCACCTGCTGTTTATGCAGTTGGCCGGCACGCTGTCCACGCAAATCGGCATTGCCCACTCGGCTGGCCCGGTTCCCTCGCACCTGCGGTCTATGGCGTTCCACGCGCAGTTGAAAGTCTTGGAGCATTCGTCGTCGCTAAGGATGTCCGCGCAGGCGGCACCATTGCTGCAGTTCGCCAGCCCCTTTGAGAAAAGCTCCAGGGCATTGGGATTCGCCGCCCCCTGGCAATTCCCGAAAAACGAGCCGTTGGGGTACAGGCACTGCGCGTTGGGAAGCATCTCCCTGGTGGTGCTGTTGTACACCATTGCCTTTACGCAGCAGGGCACGAACCGGTTCTGCGCGCAGCCTGAGAAAAGGAGCGCCGCAACGGCAAGTGCAACCAGCAATGAGAACTGCCTGCCCATCATCCAAGCCTCGCAACCATTTTCATCAGCTCGCCCAAATCCCCGCCCAGCACAGGCGTCATGGCGCGCACGAACATCAGCGTGAGCGCGAGTGCCACGAACGGGTAGAAGAGGGTGCCTATGGTTATCTGGAACACCAGCTCCTCGGCCCTGGTGGTGGCAAGCTCGGACGCGCCTGCCGAGCCGCCTATCCCGAACACCCCTGCCAGCAGGACCGAGGCGCCCTTGAAGCCCGTGTAGCAGGCCCCCTGCTCCATGCCTGCCTGCGCGGCGTCAGCCTTGACAAACGTCGGGTCCGTCAGCAGGAAGAACGTCGGGAAAATGAAGAAGAAGCCTATTGCTAGGGCTATGAAAAGCCCGCCAACGCCGCGCGTGAAGGGGAATATGCGCATGACGAAGCCGGCAGGCAGGAACACCGCGAGCATGTTTTTTTGCAGGTACTCTGCGAGCGAGAACTGCGCATGCAGGGGCATGAGCAGGCTCACGATTTTCGTGGCAACCAGGTGGTTCTTCTCCACCTGGTTGTGCAGGTCCAGGTTCCAATCCCAGCAGTACACCGGCACTCCGAAAAGGTTGAAGCATATCGAGGTGGTCCGCTCAAGGGGCTTGTTGCCCTCCACCACGTTGTTGTAAGCGGAGTCAAGCGCGTTTATCTTTTCCTGCACCTTGCACTTGAATGCGCCCAGCGGCCCTGAGCCGAAATCCCTGCTGCCCTGCCATATCATGAATTTTCCGCCCGGCATTGCAGCGCAGTCTATCGAGCTTCCTGTGCCAAGCACTTCGCCCATGAAGCCCAGCCCTGAAACGTTCGAAGGCCCGCTTGACAGGGTGAACAAAAGCTCGACTGCAAAGAAAATCATGAGCGCGCTGGCGGAAACCTGCAGGAATTCCGAGCTCGCATAGCGCTTGAGGTGCTCAGACTGGAACAGGTAGCCTGCCATGTACACCAGCGTGTTCGCAAACAGGCACACGAGTATCGAGGCTATGGCTATCAGCTGCCAGCCGCCCATCCTGCTTTGGAATATGCCCCCGTACTGGTTCCTGAAATCCTCGAATGTCTGGGAGAAAAGCGCGCCTGCAAAAAGCAGCAGCGCGAAAAGCGCGGATGGCAATATGCGCAGGGCTGCGTTTCCTGCAGGCGCTTGCTTTGGAGAGGTTTGCGTTCCCATCAGACCATCTGCCCCAGCCGCGATATGTCCGCCTCCTCGCCCAGGAAACGCGAGAGGTCCCGCGCAAGCGCGGCAATCACGATGAAATTCACCGCCGGCAGGAATACCGAAGAGAGGAATATTAAGGTATTGAACTTTATCGGCGCATCCAGGGGCGCTCCGGCAGGAAGCAGGTCGCGGATGGACCCTTCGCTTGGCAGCGGCCTGGTCCTGTCCAGGTCTGATTCGCTTCTTCCCTGCGTGCACGATACCGCCCCCCCGAACACGTCCATCCCGCCGCAGCCTCCGCCCCCGTCAGTCCTGTCGATTATGGAAGCCCCGCCGGAAAAATAGGTGAAGCCCCTGACCACGAAGGAATCAGCCACGAGCATGGCGGGGTACATCAGGTAGAGCGACACGAAAATCGCGATGAGCGCCCCGCCGAACTGCCTCATGAACGGGACCGAGCGCATGACTATTGCAATGGGCAAAAACTGGATGAAAAGCCCGTTGATTATGTAGAGCAGCGTGAAGTACATGAATGTCGCCGAGAGGTAGCTCACGGTTGCAAGCCCAAGCAGGTTGTTGGTGATTGCCAGGTCGAACGTTTCCCCTGCGAAGACGCCCTCGTTGGTGCTGGAAAGGGAAAGCAGGCAGGTGTCGTCTCCGCACACGTACCTGTTGAACGAGGTGCGTATTTCGTATGCACCCAGGTTGTAGCGGAGCGAGGCGATGTTGGAAAGCCCTGCCCCTGCGAGGTTCTCAAGATAGACCATCGAGCCGTTGAAAAAGTTCAGGTTTTGCGCGGCATTCGCCCCAGAGTATATCTCGGGAATGCTTGCGCCGGTCAGCGCGCCCACCTCGTCTATCCGGACGTCGCACATCACTGCCATCACCCAGAATATCACGGCAACAACCACGAGCGACGCGAAAACCTGGAGCGCCTCTGCCTTCGCCCAGGTCAGCACCCTTGCATTGGACAGCGATTCCCCTGCCATGTACGCAATCGCCACAATGGCAATCATCCCCAGCCCTGCCAATGCGCACAGCTGCAGGATGCCGTTGAACTGGCCGGTGGCGCAGAACATCTCGCCCGCAGCCCCTGTGCCCTGGACAGCAACCTGGTTGGACACAGCCTCGGGGCTGCACCGCGAGTTTACGCTGCAGGCCCTTGAGTGCAAGGTGACTGCGTCAAGGGGAATGCAGCCTATGCAGGAGAACGTGCCAGGCGTCGCGCCCCACAATCCCCGCGGCACGCCATTCACGTGCCACAGGTATTGCATTGCCGCAGGAGCGCCGGTCTCAGGGTCTGCAGGTATCGCGGCAGGCGGGCAGTTTTGCGTGCATTCCACCCCGCCTCCAGGCGCAAGCGGGGGGGAGGAGGCTGAAATGATAGGCGCAGCAGGCTGGGCAGGGGCCTGGTTCAGTCTGCAGACTCCTGATGAGCATGTCAGGCCAGCACAGCAGTTGCCCTGCGCCCCCTCGGGGCTGCAGGAGCCGCTTCCCTGCGCAATGCAGGCGCCGCATACGTTGTGGAAAACGCAGAAGCCAGTTGCCAGGTCGCACGTGGAGTTTGCCTGCTCGGCTTCGCATTCCCAATCCTCGGCGCACCCCCAGATTCCTATCCCAGGGTCAGTGCAGTAAGGCTGCCGCACGCAGCAGTCGGAATCTGCCGCGCACTGCTGCCCTGCGCACGGCGTGGGGTTCCAGGTGCAGCCCAGTGCCTGGCACATCGTCTGGTTGGCGCCGTAATCCGAGCAGTTGCCCACGAAGGTTCCGCTGCAGCCTGCGAAATTGCCCGACAAATCATAGACTGGAACGCAGTTTGGGGCGATGGACGCAGAACACTGCATTTCGCCCAGGCCAGGGCAGCCGGCAGTTGCTGTGCCGCTGCACGTTCCCAGGAAATAGCTTGCGCTTGCGCCGTAGGCAGCCGGCTGCGCAAGGAAAAGGAGCGCACTGGCGAAAAGGAGCATCCTATATGCGCGCAGCCCCTCTGGTTCCATCATGATATCCTCGCAAGTGCGGAAACGTCGATTTCGCTGCCTATGATGTGCGCGAAGGTCCTGATGAACCCGATCGTGATTATCAGGTTGAGTATGGACATGAAAAGCACGCGCACAATCGAGTAATAGGCGTTCGGCTGCACCACGTTGAAGTCAGTGAGGCTGTTCGAATAATCCCTGAAGGCGCCAAGCGCATTCTGGTTGTCTGCTTCGGCAGGGTCGCACGTCCCCGGCTGGGGTATTGCCACTGGGTTGTGCGGCACAGCGCCGTGCAGGAAGCTGTCTGTTGCCAGGATGACAATGGGATAAACAGTATAGAAGCCGAACCCTATTGCAATCAGGGCCCCACCTGCCTGCCTGCTTACCTTGAAGCAGCGCAGGAATATCCCGAGAGGAATCAGGAAAGTGAAGGAAAAGCTCTGCGCAAGCGAGAGTATGAACATCTGCGCATAAGTGTCCGCAAGGGCAACTGAAGTCGCAAAGCCAGCTGAGGTCAGGCTCCCTCGAAACGCGTTCAGCGGGCTGCAGTTCACGAGCGTGAAGCCCGTGCCAAGGAAATTGCAGAATATCCCCTTCGAAGCCTCGTCCCCTATCTTCACGCTCGCGTCGCTCATGCTGGCCAGGCTTGCCGCAGTTGCGTCCGCAAGCGCGGAAACGCGGCTTGAAGCAGCACCCATCGCGCTTCCTATGTCCGCATAATCCTGCCCGCTTGCGGCCCCAAGCGCCCTGACCAAAAAATCGTCCACCGCGACCTGCATGCCGATGAGAGTGAGCGCTATGAAGCCGGTTGCCAGCACCTGCAGCATCTCGTCCCGGAGAATCGAGCGGAGTGCGTCCAGGCTTGCCATTTCACATCAACTCGAAAAGGTACGTTGCCATGTAGGCGAGCGCCAATATCGAAAATGCCGCTATCAGGGCAAGAATCATGTAGCGCACGTCCATGGGGCCAGGCGGCGGAGGGGCGGGAGGCTCCACCACGAGCGCCTGGTTGGAAAAATCGGACACGTTGCACGCGCCCCTGCTGTCGCATGCCCTTGACCTCATCGTGATTGCGCTCCCGACGCTGCAACCAGAGCATGCGTAGGAGGTTTCGCTTCCCCACGCAGTCGCATTGGCAGCATCAACGTACCACTGGTAGCCCATTGCAACAGGGTCGCTGTCCGGGTCGACTGGCAGCGGGTCAGGCGGGCAGTTGAGCGCGCAGGCAACCGTGCCTCCGGTGAGAATCGTGCCCGGCTGTATGACCGGGGCATCGGGCCTGGCAGGCGCGCGGTTAGCACGGCATACGCTTGAGATGCATCTCAGGCTCGAGCAGCAGTTGCCCTGCCCTGCGCCGCTGCACGTTTCCCCCTCCATCCTGCAGGCGCACGTCCCCCCTGCGCACACCAGGTTTGCGCAGCAGTTGCCCTGCACTCCGTTAGGGCTGCAGCCGCTGCCCCCGAGCGGTATGCAATTGCTGCATTCATTGTGGAAAACGCACTGGTGCGCGGCAACATTGCAATATGCGCCCGGCTGCTCGTCCAGGCAGGGGGCATTGTTGTCGCAGGCTCTGGGGGGGATTCCCGGGTCTGCGCATACAGGCGCCTCGACGCAGCAGCCCGGGGGGAAATTCTGCGTGCAGGAATTCCCAAGGCAGGACGGCGCGGTTGGCGTCCATGTGCAGCCCAGCCCTGCGCACATTTCCTCGTTGTCGGTGTAGTCAGAGCAGGCCCCGGTGAACGTCCCTGTGCAGCTTCCGGAGCTGCTCCATACGCATGGTACCACTCCGTCCGGGTTGCGGTCCGTTCTCTCGCAGTTGCTTTGCGGGCTGCTGCCCGAGCAGCAATTATACGGGATGCATGAAGGAGTGCCGCAGCACCAAAACTGGTAATCCTGGCAGTCAGAATTGCTGCCGCACGTGCAGGGCGCGCCGGTGTTTACGTTCCAGCATTGGCTGCTGCCGCTGCAGCTTCCACTGACCAGCCAGCTGCAGCCAGGCGCCAGGGGGCAGAGCGGCTGGCTTAAGCCAGAGCAGTGCCCTGTGCCGCTGCAGGTTCCCGATCCAGGGATTACGTCGCAGAAAGCAGCAGGCTGGGCAAGGAGAAGAACAGCGCCGGCAAGCAGGAGCATGCGAAGCGAAGGTGCGGATTTTGCGCAGCTCATATGATCCTCCCCAATCCGGGTATTTCAATGTCCCCCCCCAGGGTCGGCGAGAAGACGCGTATGAACGCCACGACTATGACAAGGCAGAAAAGCGGCAGCACCAGCGCAGGAATCATGAGTATCCCCACGTTCCTCACGTCGGAAGCGCCCTGCGCGCCTGGCAGCGACTTGATGAAGTCGTCTGGGGCGACGCTGACAGGGCCTGCAAGCGCCTCGTCAGAGCAGATGTCCGCGCAGTCAGTGCGCACTGCGGGCTTGTAGGTGCAGTCAAGCGGGCATTCAAAGCACGCTTCGCACATGCGTTTTGGAGGGTCAGGAAGCAGGCACTCGGAAGAGCAGCCAGCAGTGCAGCCCGGGTAATTCTCGCAGAATGGCGGGCGGTATGCGTCCTCGTTGCTCCTCCTGCAGAGTGCCGGGCAGTCAGCGCACGAGGATGAGGAAGCGCCGAAGGGAAGGCAGCCCGGATTCGCTGAGGAATTTATAGGGGCCACCCTGCACTGCTGCGGGCACGCGGCATAGCTGCAGTCCACCACCGGCGGATACCCTGCAGCAGAATCGACGCACGCATCCTCGGTTCCGTTGAGC
>CABMJK010000009.1 GCA_902386535.1 Candidatus Burarchaeum australiense
CCGCGCCCATCGTGCGTATGCTCCCCTGGATATCCGCCGTGTTTTTCTGCAGATGCGCAATGAGGAACCGGGTGTCAATCACGTCTTGCGCCATGAGGGCAATGTAACCGCGCATGTCGAGTGAGATGGCCACGGGCCTCATGAGCACGGTGTTCTCCTTGCCTCCCAGCTGGCCGGGAGCAAAGGGGCCGAGGCCCATCATGTTGAACATCCCGTTGGCATCGAGGATTTGCCGCTGTATAAAGCCGATGTGGTCCGGAGTAAGGAAGCCGTTGGCATCCTTGGAGCAAAAGGTTTTCATCGCTGCCGCAATCTCCTTCACCTCGTCGGCCGAAAGAACCGCGGTTGGGGGCTTTACTTGGAGTATTTCCGTGGCCATGGCGACGAGCGCAGTGTAATCGGCCTCGACACTACAGTAAAGCCGCGAGAGGTTTTTCAGCCGCTGCGTTCCTTCGTGAACGCGCATCTCCAGATCTGCAGGAGCGGGGCCCGAAGTTGGTTGCGAGTCGAAAGGCGACCATTTGGCCCTGAGGGGGGATTGCTCGGGGTGAATGAGCGGACTTGGTGCATCAATACGGGGGTTTAGGGATAACGCAAGGGAGTGTATGACGGCCGCAAGGAAGCGTTCATCACCATGGAAGGTGGAGTGGGCCGCTGTGAACGCGGCGTCGTACGCTTTCCTTGTTTGACGGGCATGGACCAGAAGCGCCCTGAAGCCCCATATGTGGCCTCCGTGCATTTCCAGGAAAGTCGAGGCACCTTCGAATCCGCCGTATGCCTCCATGGCCCGGTCGAAAGCCGCTTCTATGTTTTTCTTTGTGGACTTTTCGCACGCCCTTTCGAATGCGCACTCAGCAAGGAAAGCGCGGGCGCCCAATACCGCGACGGGGTTTGCATTTTGGAGGAATGGCGAGTCCGGGGCGCTCACGAGGCGGCTGAAGTGCTGTTCTGCGGACTCGGTGCTTCCGCCGAACTGGCCCCGGACGATGTGGCCGCGCAGCCTTTGCGAGGCAGAATCGGCAATGATGCCGGGCCGGAATAAGTGGTTGGATTGCGGCATGGAAAGCATATGCATGACCCTGGGCGAATCAGTAAGTAGGATTAGTTATGGCATTTGTGCCTTTTAAACCTACGCACCTGCGTTCAGCCCCACCCCGGCTTTTAACTTTTTCCACCCATATGCCATTCATGGCCGACGTCCTGTTCTGCGCAAAGTATCCCTTCACGCGGAGCGCGCGGGAGCTCATGGCTGAGAAGAAGCTGACCCTCGCCAGCATCGGCGGCGACGCGGTCGAAAGGGCGAAGAAGCGCGTGATGGGTGCGCTCAAGGAGGGCGAGATTCCGAAGTTCATAGACATGGACGACGTGGCCGAGCTCGAGCTCGGGGCCTACGCGGTCTCGCGCATCCTGCTCTCGCTCGTGAAGAACCGCTATTTCATCAACCGCTACGCGGTTGCGGAGTCGAAGCGGGCTAGCGCGTACCTGCGCGACGACTCGGCCGAGAACGTGCTGCGGGTCGCCGGGGAAATCGGCATACGGGGCGAAAAGGAAAACGAGGGCTACGTCATGCCGGTGGTCGACTACCTTCTTTACGCGCCCGGCGCGAAGGACTACAAGCTCATAAACAAGCCGCTCCGGAGCGGCGCGGTGCTGCTCACGAAGCGCGAATTCACGCGCGTGCTCGAGGAGGCCGTGCGGCTGGGCATTGAGCGCGCTCTGCCGTTCTCAGTGCCCGAGGCGCCGGGGCTGCTGACGCGGGCGGCGGATGAGATAAGGCAGGAGGGCAAGGGGCTCGAGCCCAAGTATGAGGCGAAGTTCGAGGGCGGCGACTTCCCGCCGTGCATCGCGAGCCTTGTCGAGCGGCTGAAGATGGGCGAGAACCTGAACCACACCGCGCGATGGGCGCTCGCAGTATTCATGCTGAACGCGGGCGTCTCGGTCGACGCGATAGTGAACTTGTATTCGTTTGCGCCGGATTTCGACGAGCGCATAACGCGCTACCAAGTGGAGCACGCGAAGGCGCGGGGCTACAAGATGCCCACGTGCTCGTGGATGCGGTCGCAGGGCATTGGGTGCGAGCCGCCGTGCAGGCTGTCGACTCCGCTGCGCTACAAGGGAGGAAAGAGGGAGGAAAGCCCGGAGGCCGCAAAATGATTGAGCACGAAAAGGAAATCGCATTCGTCCACAGGAAGTTCGCCGAGCACTACGCGCGGACGGCGCTTGAGGTGCCGGAGAAAATCGAGCAGCGCGAGTGGGGCTTTGGCGGCTGGGACAAGAAAATCGAGGCGCGGCACTTCAGGTTCCCGGATGCGAAGAGCCTGCGGGGCTATCTGGCAGTCAACGCGCCGCTCTATTGTTCCTACTCTGTGGCATACTACAAGGAGGCCGATGCGCGGCCCATCGAGAAGAAAGGCTGGCTCGGCGCCGAGGTCGTGTTCGACCTGGATGCAGACCACCTGGACCTGCCATGCATAAGGCGGCATGGGAAGGGCTGGGTGTGCGACGAGTGCCTGGACGCGGTGAAGGCGCAGACCCTGAGGCTCATCGAGGATTTCCTCGTGCCCGATTTCGGCGTGAAGGAGGAGGAAATGAAGGTCAACTTCTCTGGCAACCGGGGCTATCACGTGCACGTGTTGAGCGAGGACATGAAAAGGCTCAGCGCCTACGGCAGGCGCGAGATGATGGACTATGTGAGCGGCACCGGCCTGGATTTTGACAAATTTTTCGGCAAGGAAGGGGCGAAACTTGTGGGGCCGAAACCGAGTGACGCGGGCTGGGCCGGCAAGGTCGCGAGATACGCGATGGAGCGGGACCTTACCGGAATATTGCCCCGCAATGCCGTGACGAAACCCGAGAGGCTCGAGGCCTTCAGGCGCGGAGTCGAGAGGGGCAACTGGGACGTGGTGAAGATAGCGAAGAAGGTGGAGGTGTGGCGCGCGTTCGTTGACAGCCTCGGGCTGAAGCTCGGCGGCGAGGTGGACAAGCAGGTGACAGGAGATGTCACGAAGCTCATCAGGGCGCCCGACACGCTGCATGGCGAGACCGCGCTGCTCGCGAAGAGGATGAAATTGGGCGGGCTGGAAAAGTTCGACCCGCTGAAGGACGCGGTTGCGTTTGGCTCGAAAAACGAGATTGAAATCGAAATTCAGGCTTCGCCCGCCGTGCGCTTTGGAGACGAGACTTTCGGGCCGTTCAAGAATGAGAGAAGGAAGCTGCCCGAGCGGGTGGCGCTTTACCTGATTTGCAAGAAGAGCGCGAAGCTCGCCTGAGCTTATTTCTGCGCGACGGAATAGAGTTCATTGAACAAGTCATTGGAAATTTTGTAGAAATCCTTGATTTTTTCCGCCAATGTCTTGACCGAGAGCGATATTTCATGCATCAGCCCGGGTTCGGGGGAGCTGGACCAGGAATCCAGTTTTGTGCGTATGCCTGCCGCGTTTTCAAGCAATTCCCGCGCCAAACCCTCGACGCGCGCCGACACTTCGGATGGGAAGCGCAGGAGAGGTTGGCCGTGCGATGCTTCGAAAGAATCGCAAAGTTTCCTCAAACCCGCCAGTTCCGCATTAACCCGTTTCATGATTTTCTCCTGCTCCGCGAGAAGCGCGGATGCGAATAGTTTCGATGTAAAAATGGAGGCTTTGTCCACAAGCTCGATCAGCCTTGCCAGGCCGCAGGCGCGATAGTGCGCAAAAAGGGTTCCGGGAAGCCAAAAGATTACAAGCGGCAACTGTTCGGGCGCATAAAACGGCAACGTTTTGAAGAACTCGGAAGCATGATCGTTCCATAGTTTTTCTTTTTCCACCATCCGGGCATGCGAAGCCGCAGCTTCGCGCATGGACTCGCATCCAGATACCAGGTACTTATGAAAAAAGGCGGCTTTCGCATCAGTAAGAACGCGGTCGCTGAATTTTTTGCTGTTGGCCACCTTGTGCCTGAGCTGGCGCTGAAAATGCGGAGCTATTCGTTTGGCAGTCGTTTCTCCCGCCGGATTGTGAATTTGGTTCGGTATCGGCATGTTTATCGCCTTGAATCAGAACTAGGTTATTTTTGCACGCGCGGAACCGCGGGGGCTTTACCGGCAACTGCCTGTGTTCCTCGAAAGTTCACGTGTTCAGGGCCCTTTTGCACTCCGCGGCTCTGCAGCAAATCCTGAAGCAGATTTTTGAGATTCCTTTCGTAGAGGGAATTGTCCAGGGAGTTGAGCGCTTGCAGTATGGGCGGCGAGTTGTCGGTCTGGCTGGCTGCATCCAAGGCCCAGATTCGTTCCAGCAACAGGTTGACGTTTTTAGACTCAGACTTATGCAAAGCTTCGGAAACGAAGCCGGGAGGCAGCGCTTTCAGACTGTGTTTCACGAGCCTGAGGGATTTGCTCAGGAGTTTTATGTTAGCGCGAAGCGTAGTGGTTTTTAACTCCAAGTCATTTGTGATTTCACACATGTCCTGCCTGCCCAACCCGCGGGCCTTATGCTGCTCAAGAAACTTTGCCGCTTCGCCGCTATGGTCGAAGCGCCTGAGCTCCGAGACCTCGCACTTCAAGCACACCACCAACTCCATGGCCATATCATAGATGAGCTCCACGTTAAGGCGCAACTCGGCAATATTGAA
This sequence comes from Candidatus Burarchaeum australiense, assembly GCA_902386535.1. Lineage (GTDB taxonomy): Archaea > Micrarchaeota > Micrarchaeia > Burarchaeales > Burarchaeaceae > Burarchaeum > Burarchaeum australiense. The sequence continues at coordinate 4,606 of CABMJK010000009.1, forward strand.
GCCGAGCGAGGAAAGCAAATCCACCGTGCTATTATCCACACGCCGGATGTTTGGGGATTCAAGGGCATTTAGCTGGGTCATCAAAGCCGAAAGCGACCGCTTCAGTCGCCTTGTTTCAACACCCAGGCTTGTGCCGAGTTCGTTTTTCGATTTCATGGCCATCGGCTCAGCTTTGATTAGATGTGAATTTAGTTTTCATCCTATTTAAACCTGTACTGAGAGAAGCGAGTTGGAGCAATAGTGGGAATGGGTGAGCTTACGTCGGAGATGACCTATGAGCGGCTGAGGAAGGTGCAGGCCGACGAGAGGGAGGGCTCCGCGCTTTCCCGGCTGCCCGAGGAGTTCTATTCCTCCGTGCGCGAGATGATTTCCGAGCGGCGCGAGAAGCTGAACAGGAATTTCTCGCTTGCGGACGCGAAGGAGTTCGAGAACGTCTTGAAGGTCCTGCGCGACATTTTCGCCATGCGAGAGCAGAAGATGATGCTCCGGGCAGTGGCCGTGGCCAGCGGGGCGCGGGACGGCTCCGCGCTTTCGCCCGAGGAAAAGACTTCGTTTGACAAGATAGTGGAAGTGCTCGAGGAGAGGAAGAGGGAGCTGGACGAGCTGTTCGAGGGAAGGAAAGGGGCCGCGGAAAAGACGGACCGGGAAGAGAACGGGGCAGGAATGGGCGCGGAAAAAAAGGGAGGGCCCCTGAGCGTCAAGCTGCTCGTGCCAATGCCGGAGTATATGGGCGCTGACGGCAGGAAGTACGGGCCGTTCAAGCCCGGAGAGAAGGCCGAACTGCCCGAATTAGAGGCTAATTTGCTGGTAAGGAGACGGGCGGCAGAGGTTGTGGGTTAGGAGGAAGGCGGCTGAAGAAGCACTAATACAGCAACAGGTGGTCGAGGTTGCGTGCCCGCTCTTTCTCAGGCAAATCCTTGCCGAAAATAGAATCGTATTGGGACGGGTCATCTTTTAGAACTGCAGCCAGCTTGCGCGCTGTTTTGTAAACAGGATTAAAGGCTGCGTTCATGCTTCCGCGTATAGCATCAGTAACTAATGCAGCTGAGCGAACAATAAAAATCATGGCAGGTATGGCCAAGACGGCGGTAGCAAATACGGCACTTAGCATCATAAGGCCGAGACTGAAGTTTGTAATTTCATTGTTCGGAAAGTATTTTTCACTGAAGGCAGCTAGGAACTTGTTCTGAGCCAAGTACATGGTTATTTTTGCTGTGGCCGCAGTCACTATGCCCATCGTTGCCGCAGCTATTGCAGCCCCGATGCCATGCGGTATGAGCCTTTCAAGCGCACTTCTCAAAGGACTCGCGTTTATTGCATCTTTTGCCGTTTCACCTGTTTCCATAAGCAGCCCTTCAACCGAACTCACGTCATCCTCTTTGTTGATTGCTGCATCCCAATGAGTGTCGTACAGGCCGCGCAGCTGGACAAACGGATTTTTGCTAAGGTTAAAAGGCAGCCTGCCTTCTTCGAGGAAGTCTTCAAACGGTTCGAACTCCGAGAAATAATGCTTGCGCCGGGGTAAAGAAGATACGCCATAGGGCGTCCGTTTGTATGCGTTGGGCCCCAAAATCGGCTCGAGTCGCCGAAGCTGTTCAATCAGTGGATCCTGCGGTGTTGTTGGACCCGAATGAGGGGCTTGCGGAGCTACTTTTGTTTTGCGGAAAAAACGTAATGCAGGTTCGGACATGAACTCACCTGCATGTGGACATACCCTTTCTGGTTTAAATAAGTTCAAGGCAGGAATGGGCGGCGGAATTACAGTAAAGGATTCGGTTTGAGTCCGCGCCTCACCGCTTGTCGAGGTTCTTTTTCGTTCCCTCGTCGGGGGCCATTAGGGCGCCCGAGAACCTGCGCGTGGCGTTTCGCCTATCCAACTGCTGTCGTTCCTGACGCTGATTGCGTTTCGCGCCCGCAACATCCTCACGTGATAAAAGCGTAGCACCTGGAGTCGCCATTGAAACCACCTTGGGGCGCTTCCGAGTTCCGGCTTTTTAAGCATTTCGGAGGCTCTGGCGAAGGAGACTGGCTTCCGAAGCCCGGGCCGAGGCAAATCCGGCTGAACGCATGGACGGGGGGCTAAGCCCTTATAAATCTTCGGGGCATAAAGAGAAGGCAACAGGGACGATTCCATGAAGATAAAACCTGAAATAAACACTTACTGTCCGACATGCAGGAAGCACACGACCCACAAGGTCAAGGTGGCCAGCAAGGGCGCCGCCAGGACCATGGCCCTCGGCACGAGGCAGCACAACCGGAAGCTGAAGGGCTACGGAGGCAAGGTGGCCGGAGAGAAGACGGTCAAGAAGATGGGCAAGAGGCAGAAGCTCATGCTGCAGTGCAACGTGTGCAAGAAGAAGCACGAGCGTGTGATGGGCGGAAGGACGAGGGTCAAGATAGAGATTAAGGCGTAGGTGGGAAAGAGAGGCGGGGTCACGATTGAAGTGAAGGCGCAGGAATTTGTTGAGCGAGGTCATGCAAATGGTCAAGAGCAAATACTTGAAAGTGAAGTGCGAGTGCGGCAATGAGCAGAACGTCTTCGGGAATTCTGCCACGGTCGTGAAGTGCATCATGTGCGACAAGGTGCTTGCCGAGCCCACTGGCTCCCGTGCCAAGGTCTACGGCAAGATACTCAAAGTCCTCTGATTGATGCTCATGCCTAAGAAAAATCTTCCTGAGCAGGACGAACTGGTTCTCGCCACTGTGAAGAAGATAATGGACTACGGCGCCTTCTGCACGCTGGACGAGTACGAGGGCCAGGAGGCATTCCTGCACATCAGCGAGGTGGCCTCGCGCTGGATAAAGAACATCCGCGAGTTCCTGCACGAGGGCCAGCACATCGTGGCGCGGGTCTACAAGTTCGTGCCCGAGAAGAACCAGATCGACCTTTCGCTCAAGCGCGTGACCGACGCGGACAGGAAGAGGAAGCTGGACTCGTCGAAGCGGGACAGGCGCGGGTCGATGCTGCTGATGGTGGCGGCCAAGAAGATGAAGGTCAAGAAGCCGGAGATGGACGCGGTCGGAGCCGAACTTCTGAGGAAGTGGGGCGACATTTACGAGGCGTTCGAGGCGGTCCTGGATGAGGGCGAGAAGGCGCTCGACGGTCTCCAGATAAACGACGCGTGGAAGAAGATGCTGGCGGCCGTGGCTGCGGAGAGCATGAAGAGGAAGCAGGTGAACGTGAATGCGGTGCTGACGCTTACTAGCCTGGACGAGAAAGGGGTCGAGATTCTGAAGAATGCCGTGCTCGCGGCAAAGGCCGGCGCGGGCGTGGAGGCCAGCGTCCTGTACATGGGCGCGCCCCGCTACCAGCTCAAGGTGGTGGCGGACGACTACAAGGGCGCGGAGAAGGAGCTGGGCAGGATGGCCGAGGAGATTTGCGAGAACGTCAGGAAGGCAAAGGGCAAGGCCGAGTTCAAGATATCCGAGAGGAAATGAGCGGCGGCGAAGATGCCGATGGGCGAAGGCAGGCGGCGGCCGGGATTGCGGAAGGAAATAGGCAAATACTTTTGCTCCGATGAGAAGGATGCGCGGGTTCGCGGGCGGGACATTAACGTGAAGAAATTGAAAAAATGCGGCGTTTGCGGCAAGTACACGATGAAGGCCAAGGACTGCGGAACTGGGACGGAGACTGCGCATCCGCCGAAATATTCGCCGCAGGACAAGTATGCGGAATACAGGCGAAGGGAAAAGTTCGGGAAAGGTATGGAAGGTGGGTAAATGCTTGAAACAAGGATAATCGTGAAGAAGCAGAAGGGAAAGGGCGGGCTGAAGCTCAGGAAGCCGGTGCTCATAGTCGGCCTGCCGGGCATCGGCCTGGTCGGCAAGCTTGCGGCGGACCACGTGATAAAGGAGCTGAAGGCCGAGAAGGTCGCCGAGCTCTATTCGCCCCACTTCCCGCACCAGGTGCTCATGAGCAAGAAGGGCACGCTGAGGATGCTCAAGAACAAGTTCTACGTGCTGAAGTCGAAGAAGGAAAAGGGCTGCGACCTGCTTTTGCTCGTGGGTGACGTGCAGGCAATCACGAGCGAGGCGCAGTACGAGGTGTGCGACAAGATTCTGGACTTCTTTGAAAAGCTCGGCGGCGAGACGATTTACACGCTGGGCGGCTATGGCACGGGCAAGATGGTGGACACTCCGCGCGTTTTCGGCTCGGCGACCCACAAGGAGCTGATTGAGCCGCTCAAGAAGCACGGCATAGTTTTCGGAGAGGCCAGCGGCTCCATAGTCGGCGTGGCGGGCATGCTGCTCGGCCTGGGCAGGCTCAGGGGAATGAAAGGCGCTTGCCTCATGGGCGAGACCCACGGAGGCTACGTGGACGCGAAGTGCGCTCAGAGCGTGCTCAAGGTCCTCGGCACGGTGGTCGGGCTGGAAGTGGACCTGGCGAAGCTCGAGGACAGGGCAAAGGAGAGCGAGAAATTCATGCGCAAGATGGAAAAGGAAGTGCAGAAGCAGCGCGAGTTGGGCGGAATGCAGGAAGGCGGGCTCAGCTACATCAGATGAGTAGTTTGTGAAGGATGATTTGGAGAGGCTGTTGACATTGAAAAAACTGACCGATGAACTGCGGGCGCTGCTGGGCAAGCCCATGGGCGAGCTGGTGGAGTCAAACGCGGCCCTCCAAAGGGCGAAGGCGCGCAAGGGAATGCTCGTGAGCGTCGGGGATGCCTGCAGCCAGATGTTCATTGAGAAAGGCGTCAAGCCGGATGTGATAGTCTACGACTTCAAGATAAAGAGGCAGGATGCGCCCGAGGCCACGCGGACTGTTTTGGAATCGGTGGAAGGAAAGCGCATCGTGGTGCAGAACGAGGCCGGCACCATAAGCCCGCGGCTCGAGAGCGCGGTGAAGCTCGCGCTGCGCGGGAAGGCAAGGAAGATTTTCGTGGAGGGCGAAGAGGACTTGGCTGCGCTCGCGGCGATGATGCATGCCGATGACGGAGTTCTCCTGTGCTACGGGCAGCCGGATGAGGGGCTGGTGCTTATAGAATCGAATGAGAAAATGCGGAACAAGGCAAGGACTATTTACGGGAAGATGATAGACATTTGAGTTGGGAGAAGCCGGGTGCGCGAGAGCCCGGAGATGGGGGCTCGGAAAATCGAACTTACGCGCTAGTCGCCGCTCCCTTTCCCGAGGCCGCGCATCATGAAGGCGACTATTACTGCGGTCACGAGTGCCATGCCGACGGCGTAGGGAAGGGCCTCGTCAGGATTGAGGGAAAAGGAGTAGTACTCGTAGCCGATGAGCACTCCGGCCGCGAGGCCTATCAAAAGCCGCACAATATTTTTTATAAAACTGTCAAAACCAGCCATTTGCGCACCCAGATGAAGCTCATTGCGGCAGATTACAACGATGATTGCAACTGCTATTACAGCTGCAAAGACAACCTTATTAAACCCTGCACTAATAAAAAAATATGCCAAAGGAAGTCCGTTTCATAGTTGTCGTGGGCTCGCTCATGAGCGGTCTCGGCAAGGGCATAACTTCTGCTTCTATCGGGAGAATACTGCAGGGCCAGGGCATAAAGGCGGTGCCCATCAAGTTCGACGGCTACCTGAATGTGGACTGCGGCACGATGAACCCGTTCAGGCACGGCGAGGTTTTCGTGCTGGATGACGGCACGGAATGCGACATGGACCTGGGCACCTACGAGCGCTTTTTGAATTTCGACCTGAAGAGCGAGAACAGCATGACGGGCGGGAAGCTGTTCAGGTACGTGATTGACAAGGAGCGGAAGGGCGGCTACCTTGGCTATGACGTGCAAATCGTGCCGCACCTCACGAATGAAATCAAGCGCTGGGTGAAGAAGGTCGGCGAGGACCGCGATGCGGATGTGGTGCTCATTGAAGTCGGCGGGACCGTGGGCGATTTGGAGAACGGGTATTTCCTGGAGGCCATGAGGCAGCTGGCGCTCGAGGAGAAGGTCGCGTTCGTGCAGGTAACCTACGTGCCCACCATGGATGCCGTGGGCGAGCAGAAGACCAAGCCCACGCAGCATGCGACCAGGCTTTTGGCCAGCCTCGGAATACAGCCCGATGTGATAGTGTGCCGCGAGGGCGAGAAGCTGAAGCAGGAGGCGAAGAAGAAAATCAGCCTGTTCTGCAACGTGCCTGAAGAGGCGATCATAGATAATCCGGACGTGGCGACTATTTACGAGGTGCCCGAGCTCTTCGAGAAGCAGGGGCTCGGGAAGCTGCTGATGGACAAGCTAGACCTGAAGTCCCGCGGAAGGGACATGGTCGAATGGACAAAGCTCGTGGAGAAAATCGGCAAGCCGAGGACCGAGATAACCATCGGCATTACGGGCAAGTATACGGCGCTCAAGGATTCCTACGTCAGCATAAAGGAGGCACTCGTGCACGCGGGCGCGAAGCTCGGGTGCAGGGCAAGCCTCAAGTGGATTGAGACCACGGACATCGAGGAGGGCAAGCTGAAGGCGGATGACGCGCTCAAGGACTGCCAGGGCATCATCGTGCCTGGCGGGTTCGGGGCCCGCGGCACCGAGGGCAAGATTGAGTGCATAAGGCATGCGCGCTACCATGGCGTGCCCTACCTGGGCCTGTGCCTCGGCATGCAGCTCGCTGTCGTGGAATACGCACGGAACGTTTGCTCGCTCAAGAATGCGAACTCGACCGAGATGGATGAGAAGACCGAGAACCCGGTCATAGACATACTGCCGGAGCAGAAGACCGTGACCGAGAAGGGCGCGACCATGCGGCTCGGCGGACAGGATGTCGAGATAAAGGAGGGCACGAATGCGCACAAGATCTACGGCGCGCTGACTGCACGCGAGAGGTTCAGGCACAGGTACGAGGTAAATCCCGATTACATCGAGCGGTTCGAGGCCGGCGGGCTCATTTTCTCAGGCAAGGCGCCGAAGAGCAACATCATGCAGGTCATGGAGCTTCCGGGCCACGCGTTCTTCATGGGCACGCAGTTCCATCCCGAGCTGAGCTCGAGGCTCGAGAGGCCGCACCCGCTTTTCGTCGCGTTTGTCGAGGCGGCGATGAAGATGAAGAAATAGGAACCAGGATATACAGCTACTCCAGATTCGTATGCAGCGTGCGGAGCTCGCCCTCCGTCTTGTTCTTCTGAATCATGAGCTCCTCTATGACAGAGTCAAGGAAAACCATGGCGCTCAGCTCGAAGAGCGTGCCGAGGGGTGTGAGGGGCTCGTGCTGGCCGGCCAGCTGCCTTGCCAGGTAATCGTTCCCGCCCTTCACCGCGTCGCGGCCCTTTATCAGGACCACCGGGTCGGCCAGCTCGCCCATGGGCGAGTCCGGGTGCGAGGTTATGACGCCTATGCGCGCGCCCATTGTCTTCGCGGTCTTTGCAATCGCCAGCACGGTGGAAGTCTTGCCCGAGCCGCTGACCGCAATGTAAAGGTCGCCCTCATGAATCGGCGGGGTCGTCGTCTCGCCCACGACGTAGACGTTGAAGCCCAGGTGCATGAGGCGCATGGCGAATGCGCGGCCCACGAGGCCGCTCCGGCCAGCGCCATGGATGAAGATTTTCTTCGCCTCCATAACGGCGGCCATGAAGCGGTCTATGGACTTGCGGTCTATCTCCCGGCACTGCTCGGCAAGCTTTTGCGTCAGCAGTTCCATTCTCCGGTGGATTGTCATAGCGAACCCCTTGCCAGCTCAAGCGTTCTGACTGCAGAATACTTGGAGTGAATAGAGTTGGTCGCAAGCAGCCTGTTCGCGCCCGCCCTTTTTATCCTTTCATCAGCGCCTGCCAGGAACTGGCCGTGCGTGGTTGCGCACACTATCCGGCGCGCCCCGCCTTTCCCGCAAAGCTGCACGGCCCTGAGCATCGTGCTCCCGCCGGCGACTATGTCGTCAATGATTATCACGTCGCGGCCCTTCACGCTGAAGTCCGCGGAGAGGGAGGCGACCTTGCGGTAGGCGGTGCCGCTGCCCTTCACATAGGCCCCGCGCGCCTTTTTCATCGAATGGCTGCCGCGCTCGCCGCTGGCCAGATAGGCCGCGCCCTGGTCGGGCGTTATCACAAGGGGCGCGTGCAGGCCCTTCTTCGCGGCCTCGAGCAGCGCCGGCGCCGCGGTGAGGTTCCGTATCTTCAGGCCCTCGTACTCGAACACGCCCGCGCGCTTGAGGAAATGGCAGTCAAAGGTCACGAGCTCCTCGAGCCCGGTGCACCTGAGCAGCTGACAGACGGTCCTTGCACTTATGGCCTCGCCCTCGAGCACCCGCTTGTCCTGGCGCGCGTAGGGCAGGTAGGGCACGAAGGCGCGCACGAGGCGCGCGCCGCAATCGTAGCAGGCCGCGACCGCGAGCATGAGCTCGACGAGCCTAGAGTTCTGGTCAGGGTAGCAGCGTGAGTAGATTACGACCTCGGCGTCCTTCACGTCGCAAGGTAGCTTCACGTAGCTGTCGCCATCCGGGAACCGCTTGACTGCGAGCCTGCCGAAACCTTTTGCGTCGGCCTCGGTGGTCAGGAATAGGCACTTCATGATTCTATTTCGGGATTAAGGATTAAAAAGAGATTACTTGGCGAGCTCCTCGGGCGCGAAGCACCTTTCGCAGTGCCGGCAGCAGATGCCGCGCGCGCCGCAGGTGAAGAGGGTGTCGACCTGCTCGTGGTTGGTCACGCACTTCGGGTTCGGGCAGACGAAGACGCCGAGGATTTCCTTTGGCAGCTCGACCGAAATCTTCTCGCTCACCTTGCCGCCCTTTATTATGTTGAGCGTGGCCTTCGGCGCGATGAGCGCGATCCTGTCGGCGCTCTTCTCGTCTATGAACGTGCCCTCGACCTTCACGATGTCCTTGCGGCCCATGCGCTTGCTCGGGACATTAATCATGAGCGCCACGCGGCCCTTGAACTCCTCGCCGATGTTCAGGATGTGGAGGACCGCGAGGCCCTTGCCCTGCGGAATGTGGTCTATCACCGTGCCGCTTTCGATTTGTTCGACCGTTAACATTTCAACATCACCATTTCGCAACTTTCAACTCAGCCCATGACGTCGCTCAATATCGCCATGCGCACCGGCACGCCGTAGCGAGCCTGCTCGAAATACCTGACTTTTTCGCTCCTGTCAACCTCGGGCGCAATCTCGTCCACCTTGGGCAGCGGGTGCAGTATTATCAGGTCATCCTTGGCGCCCTTCAGGCTCTCGAGCGTTATGCGGAACTCCTGCTGCAGCCGCACTGCCTCGTACGGGTCAGCGAACCGCTCCTTCTGTATGCGGCACACGTAGAGCACGTCGCAGTCGCGGAAGTTCATCTCGTTCGAGATGCGCACCTTGGTGCCGAACTTCTCCTTCACTTCCTCGAGTATCGCCTTTTCCATCTGCAGCTCCTTTGGCGAGACGAGCGTTATCTCGGCCCCGAACATCGCGAGGCCGTAGAGCAGCGAGTGCATCGTGCGCGCGTATTTCAGGTCGCCCACGAGCGAGACGTGCAGGCCGCTGATTTTCTTCTTGAGCCGGTTCATCGTATAAAGGTCTATCAGCGTCTGAGTCGGGTGCTGGTTCCCGCCGTCTCCCGCATTTATGACGGGATGCTGGGCCAGGTCAGCGGCCAGGCGCGCACTGCCCTCGAGCGGGTGCCTGATGACTATGCAGTCGGCATAGCCGTCGACTATTTTTATCGTGTCGACCAGGCTTTCGCCCTTGACTATGGAGCTGTCGCCTACTGACTCAATGTCGAGCAAAGAGATGCCGAGGCGCGCGGCTGCAGTGTGGAACGAGAGGCGCGTGCGCGTGCTGGGCTCGAAGAAGAGAGTGCTGAGCACCTTGCCCGCCAGCTTTCTCGGCGCCGGCTTTGAGTCCAACTCGTCCGCTAGCTTGAAAATAGAAGTGGCCCAGCGCTTTTCCACGTCCCGGATAGAAACCAGATCCTTCAAGAGAACCCGACAGAAACTTTAAAGTTCGCTCTATTTAAACCTTTTCATAGGCCAAGAGGATTGGTGCGAACATGCTCATCGTTTTCGAGGGAATTGACGGCTCGGGCAAGGCGACGCAGATAAAGAGGCTGCTGGCGCACCTGAAGCTCAGGGGCAGGAAGGCCGCGCTGCTCGCCTACCCGGACATGAACGGGCCGCTCGGCAGGACCATAGGCGCGCTGCTGCACGGCGAGCTGGAGTTGGGCGCCGAGGCGCAGTTCTTCCTTTTCCTTGCCGACATTGCGCGCGATCAGGCACGGCTCCGCGAGGCGCTGAAGTCCAATGACGTCGTAATTTTGGACCGCTATTGCTTCTCGACTGTCGCATACCAGACGTGCAAGGGAATGGATGGAAAAAAGGCAAGCAAGCTTGTGGAAGAAACCAGGCTCATGCAACCCGATCTCGCGATATTACTGGATATTGACCCCGAGGTCTCGTCTGCGCGCAAGCAGGCTGAAAGGGAGCTGGACGCATTCGAGGCCGACATCAAATTCCAGGAGTGCGTGCGCAGCTCGTTCAAATCATTGGCAAAGCGCAAGTTCATGGCACGCCGCTGGGGCGTCGTTGATGCCGCGGGTGAGCCCGACGAGGTATTCGCGCGCGTGCGCGCGGAAATCGATAGCCTCATAAAGTAATCTCGCGCTAAATAGAAGAGCAAATGCAAGGGAACGTTAGGTTCTCTTTTGGGCTCCGTTAGTCTAGCCCGGCCAAGGACCCCGGCCTTTCGAGCCGGTGACCCGGGTTCGAATCCCGGACGGAGCATTTTATTTTACAAAAAGCGGGGCTGGCGGGTGCGCTCTGTTTTTATAGGTTGGCGTCAATTTACCGTCATGGTGGGCTTCAAGGTGTCGACCTCTTTGTATCCGCTGAGGCTTACGGCATTCACCAAGAGCGATGTCGAGCTGCGCATAGAAATAGAGAACGGCACCGACGAGCCGCACTGGACCGAGTGCGTGGTGGAAGTGCCGGACGTGCTAACGCTCGTGCCGGACAAGGACGTGAGGAAGGGCAAGATAAGGATAGGCATCATCTCGCCGGGCGAGATACTGAGCGGTAAGTGCAAGATATACTCGACTGCGCGCACCTACCCGGAACTATTCGTCCTGAAGGTGACCGCATTCGGCTACAGCAGGGACGGCGCCATCAGCATCCGCGAGGAGAAGAAGATTGACCTGCGGTGCGAGAGGATGAGCTAGTTACGGACTTCTTTTTCCAAACGTTAAAATAGGAGTTCAGCGCGAATTGGGGTATGGGCGGTGTTGCGGCACAGTTGGATCCGGCGACTCAGAACAAGCAAGCGAAAATAGATTATGTGATTCGATTACTTCCCGAGGCGCGCCTCTATGTGATGGAACACCTGGTGGCATTTCTTGAGAAAGGCCTGAAGCAATATGACCCCTCCTTCAGCTTTACGGACGACCAGCGAAACCGGCTTCAGACGCTTGTGCAGGAAATTCTGGCGCCCGGCGGAGGTCGCGTGATGGTCACTTATGATGAAACCGCAACGTTCGCAGGTGAGTGTGATGTCAGGATGGGAAGAATCGACATCAACGCCGCAAAGGCCGGCACTAATGTTTTGGAACTGCTGGAAGGGATTCTGACGCACGAAGTTATGCATTATCTTTCGTACACGTTTGGGAGCCCCACTGAGCTGGTTACCACCAGGAACGCATTCTGGGAGGGTACGACGCAGTTTCTCACGCACATCTCCTTGCGGCAGGACGGATCGAACGGGGTCTTCCGTGACCTAAACACCTATGGTCTGGAAACGTTCCAGATATACGCCCTTTTGAAAAGCGGCAGGGTGACTCCGCGGGCGCTTGTCGCAGCCTTTCTGGGCGACGGCTGCCTGGCGGAACCGGAAAGCTACCCGCCCGAAGCCGCATTCCTGGGCGAGTTGAACCGCGGATTGAGCTTTAACTTGGAAGACAGCCTGTTTCCGGTCGATCTGACAACGTTTACATTGGATGGCGAGGACATCGAGCAGTATAACGCTGCAATGACAAGGAACTTCGAGCTGCTCCAGAGCATAGGGCTTGACCTCGACGCGCTTGCGGATAATGCCCGCGAAAACTTTTTTGCATTGCCAAACGGCGCCTATCCCGCCATCCTTGGTTCGCAAATTTATATCCACGAACCGGGTTTCGATTGCGAGGTAGTTGACACGGACGTGGAGAGGGGCGTGGTATTTGTAGAGGTCAGGCAGTATTTTGGTGCGGATGGGCGCGGCCAGGAGCAGTTCGGAGTGCTGGATTCTTGCGAGTTCTCGGATGAACTACTGGTCAATCTTATGAAAATTTCGGCTAATTTCAAATACGCCCCGGTCTCAACGATGACAATAACTAAAACGGGGGAGGGGATTGACGAACTTTATGACGTCAACCTGGAATACACGATGCCTTCGGGAACGGCGAAAGAGGTGCGAGTGAGCCTGACCAGGAGCCAACTGGCTGCGATAGTGGCGGCAGCAGGCAGGGACATTTGCGATTTCGAGGCTATGGGGGCGGATGAACAGCAAGGGGTGTTCGGGGATGGCGCTGGCTGGCTGGCGGCCGGAGCGCGTCATAACCTGTATGAATGAGGCTGAAAAGAGGATGCAATCATGGTTGAAAACAAAAAATCGAAGTTTCTCGAAGCCCTGAGGGCGATTGAGAGTTCACCTGATGCAAAGGAGATGCACGAGAGGCTTGCTGCGATAGCCAAGAGAATCAAGGAGGCCAAGGCAGGCACTGCCATGAAGGACATTTACGATGATTTGGGCAGGACCATGAGGGTTCTAAATAAGAATCCGGGGCTGAAGGCGCTTTTCGGACTGCGCGCAAAAATGCTGCTGGAGGAAGTCGAGTTCAAAAGGACGGGCAGGCGAGTGATTATAGATTAGAACTTAACGCTTTTTCTTCGGGCCCTGCCTTCTCTGCCCTATCGCCCGCTTTTCCGTACCCTTTATCTGGCTCGTCATCGAGGCCAGCAGCTTGGTTTTCGCAGGCGAATCCTTCAGCACGACCCGGAGCACGTCCACGATGTCGGACACGGGCACCAGTTTTATTTTGCCGCGCTTGTCCGCCCCAAGGTAAATGTCATCCATGTTGGACTTTGGCACTAGCGCGGTTTCCGCGCCCGAGTCTATGGCTGCCTCGACCTTGGCAGTCACGCCGCCCACGGGCAGCACCTCTCCGCGCACGTCCAGCGAGCCGGTCATCACCACCGACTGATCGACAGGTATGCCTTCCATTGCAGAGATTACCGAGACTGCAATCGCGATGCTGGCGCTGTCGCCCTCGACGCCCTCGTAGGTCTGCAGGAACTGCACGTGAATATCATAGGCGGAAACGTCGCGGCCGATGTGCTTCTTTATGATGGCGCTCACGTTCTCGACGGCCTCCTTTGCTATCTTCCCCAGCTTGCCCGTGGCGATGAGCTTGCCCTCGCTGCGCGAGCTGCCAGGCGTGACCTCGGCCACTATGGGCATGACGAGGCCCGAGCTGCCGTCGCCCATGACCGCGAGCCCGTTTACCTTACCTATCGCGTAGCCCGTGGTGCTGAAAACCGAGTAATCTTTCTTGAGATCGATGAACTGCTGGGAAATCTGCTGCTCAAGCGTGCGAGCAACGCCCCTTGCCTTGAGCACGTGGTCGAGCGTGACGAATTCCGCGCCCTCCTCGCGCGCCAGGTCTCCCGCGGCCCGCACGAGGCCTCCGAGCTCGCGGAATTTTATGCTGAGCTTGCCTTTCCTGCCCGCCTTGCGCTTCGACTCCTCGACTATCTCCTCGACGGCTTCGCGCGTGAAGTGGGGTATCTTGCCGTCCTTCTTCACTTCCTGAGCCACGAAGCGCACCACCTTGTCCCGGTTCTCGGGCGTGTCCGCGAGCGTGGACTCCATGTAAATCTCATAGCCGTAGCCGCGTATGCGCGAGCGCAGCGCCGGGTGCATATTCTTTATGTCAATCATGTTGCCCGCTGCCACCAGCACGAAATCGCAGGGCAGGGGCTCGGTTTTCACGAGCGCGCCCGAGCTCATCTCGCTCTGGCCCGTTATCGCGTATTTTTTCTCCTGCATGGACGTGAGCAGCTCCTGCTGGGACTTGGGGCCCAGCGAAGAGACCTCGTCGACGAAAAGGACACCCTTGTTGGCCCTGTGGACCGCACCGGCCTCCACCCGCAGGTGCGCGGGAGTGCCGAGCCCGCCGCTCTGGAGGGGATCGTGCCTCACGTCGCCGAGCAGCGCGCCGGCCTTTGCGCCAGTCGCATCTATGAAGGGCGCGTTCTTCAGGCCGGTGTTATCGACCACCAGCTTCGGCTCGGCCATCTCGTTGGAGACGCCGAGGCGCTTTTGCAACTGGGATGAGAAAATCCAGGCCGAGGCAAGCATGAAAACACCGATGATGGCTGCCGCGAGAATCCACTTGTTGTCGCCCTGCGGCAGGAAGTTGGTGAAGGAAAGCACGACTATGGCGACAAAGAGCAGGATGAAGAGCAGCATTGCCGGGGAGGCGCCCGAGCCGCCGGTCATGCGGTTTTTCATGCGCGCCATGTCGAGCGTGCGCCTGCCTGTGCCAATCTGCGGCGAGCCTGGAGGAAGTGGAGGAAGCTTCGGGTCCTGGGAGTACGTTTTCATCACGCGCACGAGCGGCCGGTTCTCGTCCAGCGGATTCGGGTAGATGAGCACGTCCTCGAGTTCCGCGACCGGCATCAGCTCGGCCATTGCCTGGGCCAGCATGCTCTTTCCCGTGCCCGGCTCGCCGATGAGCAGGAGGTTGCGCCGCTGCTTCGCGGCATTGCGTATGATTTTCACCGCGCGGTCCTGGCCTATCACCGCGTCTATCAGCTTGTCGGGAAGCGGAATTTCCGCAGTAGTCTTGTAATCCATCCCATCACCAAAATGCGGCTGAAGATATTCGTGGACATAACTTTAAAAACGTGAGACAGGATATTAGCCCGTGATTTTATGGCCAATGCAAACCTGAAGGAATTTCTTCCGCTGCGCGTTTCCAATGTCGATGACCTGCTGGAAAAGAAAGGGATAGAGCGCGGCTCCACCATGCTGGTGACCGGCGGTGTGGGCACGGGGAAAAGCACCTTCTGCATGCAGTCGGCATACAATTCCGCGGTGGCAGGCGAGAATGTAATCTACATTTCCTTTGAGGAGCCGATTGAGAAGATACAAAGGCACATGGAGAACAACCTGGGCTGGAACATCGCGAAGATGATGGAGCAGAAGAGGCTGGTCCTGCTGCAGATAGACCCCCTCGAGCTTTCGGAAGAGGTAATGAGCATGTTCGAGAAGAAAGGCAACAAGAACTTCGACATCAAGCTTCCCTTCAAGCCCGACAGGCTGGTTCTTGACTCGCTAAGCGCGCTCAACTCCGCGTTCATAGACACGCCGCGCATATACCGGCTTTACCTCGCCTACCTGCTGCGCACGCTCGAGAGGTCGGACTCGGTCAACCTGGTGATAAGCGAAACCAAGCACATGCCAGTGGACCACGCACCCTTCGGGGTCGAGCAGTATATTTGTGACGGCGTAATCCAGCTCCACGACATACGGAAGAAGGACATGAGGCAGAACGGGCTCGAGATTCTGAAGGCCCGCTGGAGCGCGCACTCGAGGAAGATCGTGCCGTACAAGATAACGGACAGGGGCATCGAGCTGTTCCCGAAGGAAGAGATATTCATCTAGGTGCTAGGGGGACCACTCACAGGAGGCTGTGCAGCCTGCGCCAGGTAAAATGCCTTCACGTCCTCAGGTAGCCGGTCTGTGTCAGTTAAGAACTGCAGGGCGGCTTTTGCCAGGGTGCCTGCATCTGCTTTTGCCAAGGCGCTGGCTTCCGAATCAGGAGCCGCCAAGAGCCCGTCAATAAGCGCCGATGCCTTTTCAATTACATTGGCCAGGAATTTTGACGTGGTTGGTTGAATAGCAGGTAGCAGGGTTTTCACCGGGGAGTCGGGGTAAGCAGCAGCCAGAAGGACTGCGCCAGCCGTGGTTATGAGCTCCTTGCCGCCATCGAGTTTTTTGACGTGCCGTAGGACGCGGGCGTCAGGAACTAGCATGATATGCGCAATTTCATAGATGAGGGACACGGGCTCGGAAGGATTGGATTTACGGAGACGTTCTTCGACAAACTGTTGCACGTGGTCGCTGAAAAACCTCAGAGATACTGGATTTTCACAGAAGGGGCAGGGAGAGGTGCTTATGGTTTTGAGTACATCTATGCGGGAAGCTAGCGTCATTCCGCTGTCTTGTCCGCCCTGATTGTTGTTGAGTTGCGGGGGCGCCTGCGAGCTGGAGCAGGGCTGCTGGGCAGATGATGGTTGCGCCGCATTGTCGGGTGCCTGCGAGGAAGAGGACGCTTTGCTGCGGGGCGCCCCTGAGGAGGACGGCGCTTGCGCTGCGTGGAGTTTTTCTTGCCTGTTCCGCATCATCGCAACGAAGAACTGACGTAAAGGCTCCCAGAACTTGTTTGGCCCGGTCGGTCGTGCGGATGACCCTCGTTTAATGGCAGGCTCCCTCCCAAGGAGCACACCTTCACCCATGGCCATTGATGAAAATATGCGCGGCGGAGCATAAGAAGGTTGCGTTGAGGTGCAAGATAGCTAAAGTTGCTGGTGGTGAGAGCCGGGGTCAGGTATTTAAGATTTATCCGCCTAAATCAGCCTGTAGGACGTCTAGAGTGAATAGAAAGTGCCTTTTGATGTCTTGTTAATCGCGAGGTGAGACTATGGCCAAGGGAGACATGGGAAACCAGCAAGTTTTGATTCTGCCCGAGGGCAGCTCGAGGGTGCTCGGCAGGGACGCCCAGAGGACCAACATCGCCGTGGCCTATGCGGTCGCGAGCGCGATAAGGACGACGCTCGGGCCGAAAGGCATGGACAAGATGCTCGTGAGCGAGCTGGGCGACATAGTGATTACGAACGACGGCGTGACCATCCTCGAGGAGATGAACGTCGAGCACCCGGCCGCCAAGATAATGGTCGAGATTGCGAAGACGCAGGACAAGGAGGTCGGAGACGGCACCACAACCGCAGCCATGCTGGGCGGCGAGCTCCTGAAGAACGCAGGCGCGCTGCTCGACCAGGGCATACACGCGAGCACCATAGTGAACGGCTACAAGCTCGCAGCGCAGGAGGCCACGAAGCACCTGAACGAGATTTCGAAGAAGGTATCGCTTGACGACACCGCATCGCTCGAGAAGATTGCCGTGATTTCCATGGGCTCGAAGAGCGTGGGCGCGGGCACGAGCAAGGACCACCTGGCCAAGCTCGTGGTGAAGGCCATCAAACAGGTGGCTGAGAAGATTGAGGGCAAGGTAGTCGTCGACACCGACTTCATAAAGGTGGAGAAGAAGGAGGGAGGCGAGATTGACGACACCGAGTACATCAGCGGCGTGCTGGTGGACAAGGAAATCGTGCACTCGGGCATGCCCAAGCTCATCGAGGACGCGAAGATAGCGCTCATTGACGGCGCGATTGAAATCGAGAAGACCGAGGTGGACGCGAAGATAGAGATAACCTCTCCGAAGCAGATGGGCCAGTTCCTCGAGCAGGAAGAGAAGATGCTCAAGGACATGGTCGAGAAGATAAGGAAGAGCGGGGCGAACGTCGTGTTCTGCCAGAAGGGAATTGATGACCTCGCGCAGCATTACCTGGCGAAGGTCAACATAAGCGCCGTGAGGCGCGTGAAGAAGAGCGACATGGAGAAGCTTGCGAAGGCGACTGGAGCGCGCATAGTTACGAGCCTCGAAGGCCTCGGCCCCAAGGACCTCGGCTTTGCCGGCGTCGTACGCGAGAAGAAGGTCGCGGGCGAGCAGATGGTCTATGTCGAGAAGTGCAAGGACCCGAAGAGCGTGACGATTTTCGTGCGGGCGAGCACTTCGCACGTGGTGAGCGAGGGCGAACGCGCCGTGAAGGACTGCATCGGCGCGGTCAGCAGCGCGGTCGAGGACGGCAGCTACGTGACCGGCGGCGGAAGCGTTGAGATGGACCTGGCGAACCACCTGCGCAAGTACGCGTCGAGCGTCGGCGGCAGGGAGCAGCTGGCCATCACCGCGTTCGCGGAGGCTCTTGAGATAGTGCCCAAGACATTGGCCGAGAGCGCAGGCATGGATGCCATAGACACGCTGGTGGCGCTCAGGAGCAAGCACGAGAAGGCGGGCGTCAAGTCGCTCGGCGTGAACGTCTACAAGGCCGAAGTGGCCGACATGGAGGCGCTGGGCGTAATCGAGCCCACCAAAGTCAAGAAGCAGGCCATTGCAAGCGCCAGCGAGGCGGCCGAGATGCTGCTGCGCATCGACGACATGATAAGCTCGAAGGGCAGGCCAAGTGGTGCGGGCGGCATGCCAGGCGGAATGCCCGGTGGCATGGGCGGCATGGGGATGGATTAAGGCATGCATGAAAGCCGCAGACACCCCGAGTCTTCTGATTTTTTATTTTGACTTGCCTCAGCGCAAGCAGGAAAGAATAAAAGGGGGCTTTCGCATATTTTACAACTAGTCCTGGAATGATTGAGGGGAACTTATGGCTGAAAACGAACCTGCGGAAGGCACGGGGAAGGGCGCCGCGGCTCCGGCGCGTGCGAAGACCATAATCACATACGTGTTCGGAGCGGCCGTGCTTGCGCTGGGCAGCTGGGGCTGGGCCTCATACTTTACTCCGATGTTCAGGAACGGGGACGCGCCGGAAGCCGCGAAAATGGCGGCTTTTGAAGA
This sequence comes from Candidatus Burarchaeum australiense, assembly GCA_902386535.1. Classification (GTDB taxonomy): domain Archaea; phylum Micrarchaeota; class Micrarchaeia; order Burarchaeales; family Burarchaeaceae; genus Burarchaeum; species Burarchaeum australiense. The sequence goes on from CABMJK010000009.1 coordinate 23,206, forward strand.
GGAATACGCGGTGCAAGCTGCGGGCACGCCGCAGCAACGACTCCTGAACGTGGCCGAGAGCCTTACGGCGCAGCACAATGAGGCATTCAACGGTATGTGTGAAAGCGAGGCTAGGAAAACCTACCTGCTGAAACTGCAAGAGGACGTGCCTGTCGAGGGCGCGGATTACCGCCTATGCAGCGCAGTATCTGCCGGGCAGAAAGGCGAGGTGCTGTTTGAGCAGCAGCCGATGTCAAAGATGCAGGGTGCCGAAAAGTATACGTGGATTCAGACTGGCAACGCGTACATAAGCACCGAAACGGCATCCTTGCGCGTCGGCTTTTACGATATTGTGGGCATCGCAGGCGACAAGCTCATCGTCGGGCACAGCATAATGGTGCCGCAGGATGGCATGCATTCCGAGCCGACGCTGAACCTTACGGTAAACATTTTTGCAAATTCGGATGCTGAACTGCTCGGGCGGTTGTCGGGAGATATGCCGCTGCCGCATGTTTGGGATCTGATGCAAGGCTATCTAGGGAATGCGGCGTCATGCACGAGCGTTGCAAGGGAAGACATCAGCGAGGTAAGGCTGCAGCCGGACGCGGGTGAGAACGGCGAGACGTTCCTGCATATCAGGCAGAAGAGCAAGCCGGACGCGCTGGGAGATGCGTGCGGGCAAACAATACTGGTTTTTAGCCGCAACCAGCTCGAACTTGCTGAAAGGGTCCGCGCAATGGTGCAGGATTTTGCGAACGCGAGGAATGCGGATTCGGCGCAGCGGGTCGGGAAGGGGGCGGGACTGGAAAATACTGATAGAAAAAACTGGAGACTTGCGTTCAATCAACCTGCTAAAAATGCGGCGCGGTTAGGAGGGCAGCAGGTACGGGGCATCATGAGGCGCAATTGTTAGAGGAATCGGCGCACGGCTGACTCATTTCTTTTTCATCCGGTTCCTGTAGTCCTGCAGCCTGTGCTCGAGGTCCTTGTCATGCATGGCCAGCATCTCTGCCGCTAGCAGCGCGGCATTCCTGCCGTTGTTTATGCCAACCGTTGCCACGGGCACTCCTGAAGGCATCTGCATCATCGAGAGGAGCGCGTCAAGGCCCGATAGCTGCACATCCACGGGCACGCCGATGACCGGCTTTGTCGTGAGGCTGGCGCACACGCCGGGCAGCGCGGCCGAAAGGCCCGCGATTGCGATTATCACCTTGGCCTTGGTCGTGCGAAGGATGGCGTCGAGCTGCGCAGGATTCCTGTGGGCCGAGCAGGTTTCCGAGGAATAGGAAACGCCGAGCTCATTCAGAAGTTCTTCCGTCGCCTCGACAATGCCGAGGTCGTTCTTGCTTCCGCATATTATCATCACGTCCATATTCCCACCCCATATTCAACGTTCGAATTTTTTCCCCGTGATTTTTTCGTAAGCTTCAATATACCGCTTGCTCGTGCCAGCTATTATTTTTTCCGGAAGCTGCGGCGCGGGCGGCTTCTTGTCCCAGCCGAGGCCCTCAAGGTAATCACGCACATACTGCTTGTCGAAAGCGGGCTGCGGCCTGCCGGGAGAGTATTGGTCCGCGGGCCAGAAGCGCGAGCTGTCGGGTGTGAGCACCTCGTCGATGAGTATTATTTTGCCGTTGAAAATTCCGAACTCGAACTTCGTGTCTGCCAGGATGATGCCGCATTTTTCAGCATGGGCGGACGCCTTTTTGTAGATTTTCAGGGAAAGGTCGCGCAGCGTGTTGGCGGTTTTTTCGCCGACTTTCTTCGCCACGTGTTCGAAGCCGATGTTCTCGTCATGGCCCACGTCCGCTTTCGTCGAGGGCGTGAAAATAGGCTCGGGCAGCCTTTCGCTTTCGCGCAGGCCCTTGGGCAAGGCAATGCCGCACACTGCGCCGGATTTCTTGTAATCTTTCCAGCCAGAGCCGGACAGGTAGCCGCGCACGACGCACTCCACGGGCAGCGGCTGGGCCTTTTTCACGATGAGCGAGCGGCGCGCCAGCATTTCCTCGGACTTTTTCAGCGAGGCGGGCAGTTTCTCGCCCAGCACGTGGTTCTCGACGACGTCCTTCAGGTAGTCAAACCAGAAAAGCGAGAGCTGCGTGAGCACGATGCCCTTGTAGGGTATGCCCTGCGCAAAAACGACGTCGAAGGCAGAGAGCCTGTCGGTGGCTATCATGAGAAGCGAATCGCCCAGGTCATAGGTGTCGCGCACCTTGCCTCGCCGGAAGAGCGGGAAAGGCAGGCTTGTTTCGGTTATCACTTGCATTGCATCACCGCAGGAGTATCGGGATTCATTACAAGACTGCGCCCGCGAGGAAACCCAGCAGGCCGATGCCGAGCGCGAGCAGCGAGATGTTCCTGGCCCTCCTGAGGAACCGCTCGCCTTCGGTCAAGGATTTGTACGCGGCAAAGGCAAATAAGGCATTCGCCAGCGTGATTGGCAGGGCGTAGGCCAGTTTTTCAGCGTAAACGCTGGTGGGAGAGAAGTAGGGAATGTAGGAGATTACGATTGCAAGGAGGTAAAGCAGGGAGGCAAGAACCAGCGTGTTGCTGACACCGATCATCATCGGCAGCGTGCTGGCCTTCCGCGCTTCCCGGTCTCCCTTCACGTCCCTTGCAGTCCCCATGAATTCCCGGCCAAGACCGATAACGAAGGCCATTGCCGAAAGGACGAGCACGTCGCTGGAGAGAACGCCATTGGCGACAATCATCGCGCCGTAGATGAAGGGGATTGCCATCGTGGCCGCAATGTAGAGGTTACCGGCAAGCGGCAGGTCCTTGAGTTTCGCATCGTAGAGTATTGCAAGTAGCGAGAATGCGAATGCGATGAGGAAGGCAATGGGTGAGATGAAGTAGGCGATGAGGTTGCCCGCCAGGAAGCCGAGCACCGCGCTGGCGAGCGCCTCGGGCCGCGAGGCTTCGCCGCTCACTAGCGGCCGGTCGGCGCGCTTGTTTATCCGGTCGCTTTCGACATCGAGGAGGTCGTTCAGCGCGAATGAGGCCAGGCAGATGAAAAACGGAACGAGGCAGCTCACCGCCAGGAACCCGGCCGCAGGAATCGAGTTTGCCGCCACAATCTCGCCTATGACGGCTGCGAGCGCAATCATGAATGCATGCTCTATGCGGGTGAGGCGTGCGAAGGTGCGGAGGTCCATGGTGATACTTTTTTTTAAAGTATTTTAAAGATGGCGTGGGCGGGAATGCGGATGCGGTGCGCAAACGCTTGGAAGAAAATTTCAGGAAAATATTTTTGCGGAAAAAAGAAATGTTTATTAAGGAGTTGTTTTGATAAAAAAAGTGAGCTCGCAAAACGGGAGATAAGAAAGAAAAATTAATGGAAAAGCTCGTGGAGAAAAGGAAAATCATGTTCGGTCCGCATTTGATGCTTGATCTTTACAAGTGTGACAGACAGAAACTCGTGGATGTCAGTCTCGCCCACCACGTACTTGACGAGTTGCCAAACATACTGGGCATGAACAAGATAATGCCCCCCTACGTCGTGCCCTACGGCGGCTCGAAGAATCCCGACTCGTTCGACAAGGGAGGGATTTCCGGCATCGTGATAATTGCGGAGAGCCACATCAGCCTTCACTCGTTCGTGGAGCAGGAATATATCAGCATAGATATTTTCTCGTGCAAGCAGTTTGACTCCGAGGTCGCGACCAGATATCTTGTTGAGGCGTTTGGGGCGAAAAAGATTGAGAAAACCCTCCTCATGCGCGGAAAGGAGTTTCCTAAGCACATGGACGGAGCGCTCAAGGCTATGGTCAGGCAGAGGACAGACGTTCACAGGAAGCACGAGTAAGGGCTATTAATCTTTTCAGCAGAAAGATCACCATGCTTCTGCACTCGAGACCACCGTATAATTTCTGCGGCATGGGCGACGCGCAGCCAGACAACTGCAAGGTCTTCGTGCTGCCGGTGCCCTACGACTCGACAACATTCTATCGTGCAGGCGCGCGCGATGGACCTCATGCCATCATAAGCGCGTCTCGGAACATGGAGCTTTTCGACCTGGAGCTTGGCTGCGATATTTCAAAGGCTGGCATTCACACGCTCGACGAGCTCGAGCCCTCGATGGACTCGCCTGCGAAAACGGTTGCGCGTGTCGAGGACGCGGTCGGGGAAATTGTGGCTGCGGGAAAATTCCCGGTGATGCTCGGAGGCGAGCATTCGGTGACCGTGGGCGCCGTGAGGGCGCTGAAGAAGAGCCACCCGAAAATGAACGTGCTACAATTAGATGCGCATGGAGACCTGAGGGACGAGTTCGAGGACTCCAAGCACAATCATGCGTGCACGATGAGAAGGGTGCGCGAAATCTGCCCCGCGGTGCAGGCCGGCATAAGGAGCATGTGCGAGGAGGAAGTGGAGTATGTGAAAAAAGAGAAACTCAGGCTGTTCTACGGGCGGAGCTTCGACGCACGCGAGATTCTGCGGGGTCTGGGCGAGGAAGTCTATGTCACCATAGACCTCGATGTGTTTGACCCTGGCATAATGCCCGCGGTGGGCTCGCCAGAGCCCGGTGGGCTGCTTTGGGAGGAAGTGCTGCCCCTGCTCGCAGAAGTGTGCGCCAAAAGGCGCGTGATAGGCTTCGACGTGATGGAACTTGCACCGGCACCCGGGAACGTGGCGCCGGACTTCCTGGCCGCAAAGCTCACCTACAAGATGATCGGCTATTCCCTGAGGCTCAGGGGCCGGTAAACGAACTTCTTTTTGTTCCTGAGCACGCGGCAGCCTTTTTCTCCGCCCACCAGTACGATGTCAGCGCGCGTAAAAATCCCGTTCTCGACCACGCCAGGAATGCAATTCAGCGCGCGCTCGGTCTTTTCCGGTTGCCGGACAGCCATGCGGGCGTCTATTATATGATTGCCGTTGTCGGTCGTGAAATGCCGGCCCGAGGAGTCGCAGCGCACGCAGGCGCCCTTTGAAACCGCGGAAAGTTCGCGCAGGACCGCCGGAACCGCAAAGGGAAGGACTTCGATGGCAACTATGCCCGAGAGCTCCTGTCGCAGCTTGTCCTCGCCCACGAGCACGACGAATTTTTGGGCCCGGTAGGCAACGCACTTCTCGCGCGTGAGGGCACCGCCAAGGCCCTTCAGCAGGCAGAGGTCCTTGCTGACCACGTCCGCACCATCGACCGCAAGGTCTATGCGGGGCGCGGCCCCGAAACCCACGACGCGCAGGCCTGCTGCCGAAGCACGGGCCGCGCTGGCCTCGGAAGTTGCAATGCATTTTAGGCCCAGGTGCTGCGTGCGCTCGCGCTCGGCCAGCAAATCTATGAAAATATTGGCCGTGCTGCCGGTGCCGATCCCCAGCGTCATGCCTTTCCGCACCAGCTTAAGGGCTGCCCGAGCCGCGTTTTCCTTTGCAATGTTAGGCATGGTC
>CABMJK010000010.1 GCA_902386535.1 Candidatus Burarchaeum australiense
AAATGCTCTCCGGCACCGACCGGTCCTCCCCAACTGACGCTAGTATGCGCAGGTTGCACGTGCTCTCTATCTCCTTGTTGTGCATCTCGTACCTTTTGTTTTGGACGCGGTTCAGCACAAGGCCGACAACCTTGGTCTTGCACTCCTCGGACAGCTCGATCATTTTCACGGCGCTCATCACGCTCGGTATGTCGGGCGTGATTACGATGACCGACTCCGTGGATGCGCAGGCAATGTCCTCGACATTCTGCGAGACGCCCGGAGGCGAGTCTATTATGAATGTTTCATGCTTTGCCGCCTGCACGACCTCCTTAAGCCGCGAGGTCTTGATTCCCCTCTGATATTCCAGGGTCGCGGGCACAACGCGCATGCCCGTTGCAGGGTGCAGCACTATGGCCTGCTCGAGTTCGCTCTTGCCCGAAAGCACGGCCTGGAGCCCGTTCGTGTAGCCCCAGAGGCCGAGGTGCAGGCCCACGCTCGGGTTGCTCATGTCTCCGTCGACAATCACAACCTCCTCATCCGCAGCCGCAAGCGCGGCCAGGTTGACTGCCACGGTGGTTTTGCCCACTCCTCCTTTTCCAGAAAGTATGCTTATGATGCGCTTGGGCATATTATCAGTCTCTTGCATTAGGCACGAGCAATATGAAATGGACTCTTTTTATACCTGCGCCTCTGTGAACGACTAAATTACTGGTCTTCAGTCTTGACGAGCTTGCTGAGCGATTTCGCATACTCGAGCCGCTCCTCGCTGAAGCTGGAGCCGCCGCCCTCCCTTCTCCTCGCATAAAGCAGGTAGGCAAAAATGAGCGCAATGAGGAGGATTCCCACGAGCGCGGCATCCGTGGGCTTGACGGTTATGGCTGCCGCGGCAAGCTCTCCCGCAGTCGGCGCAATGACTATGGGCAGCCGCGCGCTCACCTGCCCGCTATCCGTGTACAGTAGGAACTGCAGCAGGTGCGAGGAGGCTGGCGCATCCTGCGGCACGCCCACTTCAAACCTCGCAGTGAACGTGTCACGGGGCTGCAGCATGGTTGTAAGATAGCTGGGGTCCACGGTAAAGCCCGCGGGCACGCTGAGCGTCATCGTTGCCGGCATCGGCTCATCGCCCACGTAGAGCACGGTGGCCACCACGTTGCCCGTCGAGCCGGGCTTCATTTCGCTCGCGCTCACGTCAATTATCTTGACCACGTCCGAAAGGTCGACCTTCTGGGTCACCACCAACTCGGACGCATACCAGTTCACATAGGGCGTATATTCGGTCAAAACCCCGTCCATCGTGTAAGTCACGGTGACCTGTTCATGTGAAAGCAGTTCCGGGAACTCCCACAGCACGTATTTTTTGCCGTCAAGGCTCTTCTCCTCGCCGGGCCGGTCTAGGAACTGCACCTTGCTGTTTTGAAGGCCTGCGGGAAGCTGGTCCGTGAAGAGCGTGGTCTTCAGGTCCTTGGAGCTCGGGTTTCTCACAGTCACGGTCACAGTTGTCTTCCCGCTCGTGCGGTCCAGTTCAACGGTCCTCAGCACAACAGGCTGCGTCCGGCTCGGGCTCACTCCCTTTATGCGGACGACCATGAAGTCCGAGCTCACGCCATCCGCGTTCTCGGCATCCAGCCTAATCAGGTAGTCGCCCTCCTGCGCGCCTTCAGGCACGCTGATGGCCAAATCCACGTTGCGCGTCTCTCCTGGCATCAGCGTGGTTTCGGGCGCGCTCACCTGCAGCCAGTTCTGGTCCACTCCGGTAGCCACCAGCTTCACGGTCTCATTCCCACTCCTCCTGTTTATGAACGTCACTTCCTGCAGGGCCGACTGGCCGGCAACCATTTCCTTGAGCACCGGGAACTTCAGGAAATCCACCGGCCCGCCCGCCTTGGGCGCGAGCGGCGGCAATTTTTCAATGGGCACGGGCTTTATCTCGCCCCAGGGATTGAAGTACGGCGGGCCGGGCTGGTTCCCGCCTCCCCCGTTCACAATGGCAAAGCTGAAGCTCAATTCGTTGCTCACCGTGTTCGTGCCGTTCAGCGGGTCGTAAGTCACGTTGCCCCTTGCCGTGTAGGGGCCGACGGGCAATCCGTCCGTGGCCCAGGGTTTCTGCTGCGCAATCTGCTGGTTCGGCACTATGGGCGCGGGGCCGAAAGCCACCGTGTCAACGAGCGCGTTTGCGGCATTGAAAATGTAGACCGTGGCAGTCGCCGTGGTCGTGGCCGTGCCGGTATTCTCGAAAACAACCGAGACGTCCGTGGTCGAGCCGCTGGTTATCTCCGTCGAGGGCAGCGAGAGGTTGTCGAGCGTTATGGAGGCATAGAGCTCGCTGTTGATGAAGTATGCCTGCGAGCCTGCGAAGTCCGGGTTAGCTAAGGGCGCGAGGAGCAGGAGAAGTAAAAGCGTCCAGACAGCTTTCACCCATATCCTCCCCATCCAAGCATCATGCCGCACCCTTTACCTTCACAACGACAGTTATTTGGAAATATGGCCGGTCGACGCCGGATGCGAACGAGCTCGTGACGTAGTTCGTCCGATACTTCGCGAACCATTCCTTCTCCACGTCCGAGGGCGGCCCGCCGGCGTTCACGCCTATCACGTAGTTGCCGGGCTTGGCATCTGGCTTCACGTTCACGTGCACCAGCACCTTCTGGGTCCAGTTCGCGTCGAATATCGGGAATGCGGGGCCGAGCAGCAGGTAAGGCGGGTCAAACGTGACGTCAAAGTATTTGCTGGCCTCGCTGGAATTCTGAATGACCTTGAAGCCGGTTTCCTCATAGGGAACCGTGGTCTCGGCCGGATACGCGGTTTCCAGTCCCACGCCCTGATACGTCTTCACGAGCCAGCTGGAGTATATGTACGTGGTGGCGGTGAAGTTGGTGCCCTGGTCTGTCACCACGAGCATGTCGCTCGGGTAGGCGCCCAGGCCCCACGCGCCCCACCTGTCCATCGGCGGATTCTGCATCATCTGCACGCCCGCGCCCTCGAAGTTCGGATACCATTCCGGCTGCTTCCAGTACTCGGGGCCGAAGTCCTGCATGTCCATCTTTCCGTACTGCACGAGCACCATGGTCTCGTAGAAATCCGTCGGGAAAGGCGGGAGGTTCTTGTAAACGACTGCAGGCAGATAGTCTGGCCTGTTGCTGAGCTTCGCAGCCCTCTGCTGGTCTGCCTCTATTATCAACTCAATCGGGGTCTTGTTGGCCGTCTGGTTGGATGAAACGTTCGGAGTCGTTGCCCCGCCCGGCGCCGGCTGTGCCGGACCCTGCTGCGCGCAGCCCAGGAATAGCAGCCCCACCACTATCAAAACCGCCGCAATGCCAAAAAATCTCATGATATACCTCCCACTTTTTTGTCAAAGAAAAAAATCAAAAGGAACTTGGCTTTAGCCGCCGTCAGTGGCCTGGCTGGCGTGCGTCAGGTTCCTGGTGTATGCGCCAGTGCCCACCGAGCCGCCCGTGGCAGGGAAGTTGTCGTAGGTTGCCCACATGAACAGGTTCCTTACCTGGCTGGGCTGAAGGTCTGCCAAGAAAGTGCTGAACGCGGTCGTCACGTTCTTGCAGGTCGTGCCCGGGTCGCCGTCAGGCGCTGCGGTAAGGCCGACGCCAGTTCCAAGCGTGCAGTCCCCGGTGTTATACGAGCCCGTGCCGTTCGAGGCCGTGACGTTCACGCCCGGCGGCATGGTAGTTCCGTTGAACGCGAGCGTTATGTTGATCGGTATCGTGCCCGTATTCGTGTATTGGAATATCGGCGTGGCGGCAGTCTGCTGGTTCGCGCAGCAGGGCGCGACGCTGGCGTTTATGCCGTAATAGCTCTTGTTGCTCGCGTTGAACTCTATGTCCGCCGTATAAATCGCGGCAATGGCCGGAGTCGCGTTGGTCGCGGTAACCGCGGCCTGGCCCGGCAGCGTGACGGTGAACGAGATGGTTCTCTTGATGATGAAGAACACGCGTGTATTCACGAAGTCCGCCATCGCCACGGTTGAAAGCACGAGAATTATTCCAACGAAAATTACAAAACCCAGCATCCCAATTTTCATTCAATGCACCCCTTGCGAATTGTCTAGTCGCCGATTAATCGCAAGGTGATTTGATTTGGCCGAGTATATAAGTCTTTCTACCTCGGAGCTTGGCTCGCAACTTCCGGCCCGCGCAGCCGCACTCTTCAAGTGCGACCGCCGCTCCCAGCCCGCTCCCGCACGCTCACGTGAATCACGTAATAGGGCCGGTCAGGTGCGCTCGCAAACGAGGATGAGGAAATGTAGGTGCGGCCTTCGGCATCCCATTTTTCCACCGCCTCCTGCGAGGGCTGGCCCAGGTCGAAGTAAATCGCATAGTCGCCGGGCGGCGCGTCCTCCGCGACATTGCCCCTTACGACAACCTTCTGCGCACAGCTCTCCTCGAAAACCGGCCAGGAGGCTCCGAGCAGGAACTCGCGCGGCTCGATTGAAAGCGAGAAATACCTTGCCGCATCCTCCCCGCTCCTCACGCCGCCTTCAAAGGCCGCGCGCGGCTCAAGCGAGACCGCCTGCCGGTTGACTACGAGCCAGCTCGAGGCGAAGAAATTGGCCGAAGTGAACGCCTCGCCAGGCCTTGCGCTCACGAAATGCTCTGCCGGATAGCCGCGCATGCCCGAAGCGCCCCACCGATCCCCAGGCGGGTTGCCCATCGCTTCCACCCCGCTGAGCCAGAAGCCGGGATAGAACTCGGGCTGCTTCCAGTAGCTCGCATCCAGGCCGGCCAGCTCGCGCTCGCTGAAATAGTTGGTGTTCACAAGGAGCGCAATCTCGTGCAGGTCGGGCGGGAAGGCTGGCAGCGCGGAGAAAAGCGACGGCGAGAGGTTGTGCGCCCTTCCGCCTCCCATCTTTTCGGGCCCGAGCATGAGCTCCAGCCTTTCGTCCGGTATTTTCCGATAGCCCGATGCATCCGACCATTTTACGTCAACAGCATCAATGCCCTGCGCACCCGCTTCTTTCTTCTCACCAACGCATCCGGAAAACGATGCTAAAAGCCAGGTGAAAAATAGTGCGGCAAGTGCAATCACGAGAAATCTCCGTCCCTTCCCTTTTCCTTCCATGGCCTCGGTTTCCCAGAGAATCTTTTTTAAGCTGAAGCCGATAATCTCGCGGGCAATATGGTTTCCAAAGGCCAGGCAAGGCTTCCGCTCGTGCTCGCGCTCATCGTGCTCGCAGGCCTCGCGCTCTCGCAGCAGGAAGGCGCGCCTCCCTCTCTCTCCTGGTTTTCATCAGAAACAGGCGCAAGCTGGGACGGCTCGGCCTTTCACGCGGACAATTCGCTCATCGCGACCAGCGTGCCTGCAGGCAATGTCAGCATTGCGATAGCCGGCTGTCCGGCCGAATGGGTCTGCCTTGCCGACCCGGCTTCCATCGACCACGATGGCACGGATAAGGCTTACCCCGTAACTCTGCTCATAATCGCGCCCCAGAACTCAAGCGGCACGCTTGCGGTTTCTGCCTCCGACTCCACGGGCGTGAGTTCTGGCGCATGGGTCATCGCGGTTTCTCCTCCATCAGGGGCTCAGCCGCCAGGACAGCCTCATGCGAACGAAACGCAAGAGCAGCCGGCTGAGCAGCCACCAGTGCAGCCCGCAAACGAGACCCTACCTCCTGCCGCAAACGAGACGCAGGAGCAGCCGCCCGGGCAATCCGGCTCGCCCGGAAAGCCCACCCCGCAGATTCCCGAAGGATTCACTAAAGTATATGCGTGCGGCGAGCTGGCGCGCCATTCCGTGCTCGTGAACGACATAAGCACGGACGGCAACTGCTTCACCATTGTAGACGACAATTCCGTGCTCGACTGCGCAGGGCATTCAATCACGCAAACAAAGCAGGGGGAGAGTTACGGGATTGCCGTGAACGGCGCAGGCCACACGTCCATTAGGAACTGCGTGATAATCAATTTTAGCGGAGGCATAATTCTGCGCTCTTCCGCAAAGAGCTCCATAACGGACACCATCGTGAAGTCCGAGGCCGGCTATGGCATAGTCGCGGATTCTTCTCCCGACCTGAAGCTCTCGAACGTAGTTGCAGACATTCCATGGTCCGAGGCAATAATGATTTCCGCGGAGTCCTTCGATGCGCAGCTCCTCAACGTGACCGCGAGCTCCTATGACGGCGCGGCGCTCTACGTTGACTCGCCGGGCATCAGCATAATCGGCTCGTCATTCTCCACCAGCGCGTTCGAGGGCGCCATCAATTTCCAGATACTCGGCGAGTATGGACCATCCTATGCGAACAAGATGATTTCATCGCACGCCTCCTCGCTCATCGCAGGCGGCCAAGGCTCAATAATTCTTGTCGTGAACAGCACGCTTCCGCACTACATCGAGCGCGGAGGCGTGGTGCGGTTTGCACCTCCCGGGGATGGTTAGATGAGGCCGCCCATTCGAATTGTATTGCTCGCGTTCGTTGCCCTTCTTTCCCTAGCGCCGCTCTCCCAAGCGGTGAACTTTTTCTACAACGACAGCTACCCCATCGTGAGCACGAACGGCATCACGAACATTGACCTGTTGAATCTCACCTTCGCAGCCGACTCGAAATGCTATCTGCTCACTTCCACTGCCGATGCCACTGGCACTGTCAGTGTCATCATAAACAGCACTTTTGCCATAGGCAACCTAATCGACCGTCCGCTGAATTCGAGCGTGCGCATCGCCCACGAGATAGCTGGAAGCCAGGAATTGGCTGCGGCAGCCAAGGTGGCCTGCTTCGGAGCAGCCACCACTTCCACGCAAATCGCGTTCAACTCTATGACTGCAGGCACGGCCGTTTCAGAAGGCCATGGAAGGCTCACCGCACTTGAACTCACGTCCGCCAATTATCTCTGGAACTTCACTATAGCCAGTAACATCGCAGCGGCATGGACTTACCTTGCCAACGTCACCTTCACCGTGCCTGCTGGAGGCGGGAATTACACGATAATCGCGGTTGGCAGCACCAATGCCTCCACCGCAAGCACCAGACACGTTATAAGGCTGGATATAGATGGCGTGGAGGTGGCCATGGAGAATGCGACCAACAACGTGGCCAGCACCGGCACCTCCTTCTTCGCCCATCTCACCCCCACCCTGGCTGCAGGCTCCCATTCGGCGCGGGTGAGCGCATTCTGCGGCACAATAAACCGCTGCAGCGTTGGGAATCTCAGCGTGATTGTAGTGAACCTCACGGGCATGAGTCTCGTACACATGACCAACAACACGGCAGGGCCGCTAATCAATTCTCTTGACAACACGTTCACGGACGTGGTCAACCTTACTTTTGTTCCCTTGGCCCCGACCACTTATTTCCTGATTGCAAGCGCAATACTGAACTCGACCAGCACGACGTCGAGCGACAACTTCGAGGCTGCGCTCGTGATAGACGGCGAAATAGGCAAAACGCAGAACAATCTGACCTTCCAGGCCAACGTGGTGCCGGACCTCCAATCCTTCGGCGTCGCAGGTAATTTCACGTTCACGGGCGGCGTCACCCACACGGTGCAAATAATGTTCAGGAGCCCATCAAAGGACACGGCTTGGATAGACAACGCCAGCATAACCCTGATAGCCGTCAAGTCGGAATGCGGCACCCTTGTTGCCAACACGTTCCTTACGGAGGACATTACCTCCACGGGCACCTGCTACACCATAGGCGCGGACAGCATCACGCTCGACTGCAACGGGCATACGCTGACCGGAGCAGGCACGGGCAATGGGGTTTTCAACAACGGCTACGACAACGTCGTCATAAAGAACTGCATAATCAACAGCTTCGCGAAGGGCATCTACTTCCAAAGCGGCTCGAACAGCGCCATTTTCCTGAACAACACTTTCAATAACAACGTGGACGGCATCTACGTGGACCACAGCGACTTGACAAGCGCATGGAACAACACGATTGCCTCCGCGACCAACACCGGAATAACCCTTAACGTTTCGCAGTGGAGCGCAGTGGTGAATACGACCGTGCGCGCCGCGCGCAGCCGCGCCATCCAGCTCTACCAGGTCAACAATTCCTTCGTCTACAATGCGACTCTCGGCACTAACTTATTCATTCCGGCCACGGGCATTGCAGGAATAAATGTGGAAGAATGCAATGGCACGACAATAGCGAACATCTCGCTGTCCTCCATGTCGACCGGCATTGGCATAAACATCACGCTTTCAAACGCGACAAGAATCGAGAACTCGAGCATAGACAATCTTTTCGTATATGGCATCCAGATGGTCCGCTCGAACAACTCGTTCGTTTACAACTCATCGCTTACGAACATGTCCTTTGACTTTCCGCCAACCAGCACTCCTGGCGCAGGAATATCCCTTTCCGGCAGCTACTTCAACCTCTTCCAGAACCTAACAATCTGGAACAATTCCGGTTCCGGCATGTCTTTCAGTTCCTCGGACAATAACAGCGTGGAGAACACCAGCTTCAGGAGGAACGGGCTTGCCTCCGCCACCTATTCGATAAACCTGGTGAACTCAAACAACAACACCTTCTGGAACACGACCAGCGAGGACCAACTGAGCAACCCGGACAGTTGCGGCGTGCTTTTGAACGGCGGGACCAACGACAACCGCTTCCTCAACTTCACTGCAAGGAATAACTCAAGAGGCTTTATGTTTACCAGTGCGGGCAGGAACCTGTTCGTGAATGCCAGCGCGCTGAACAACACCTACGGCGTCTATATCATAAAAAGCTCCAGCGACAATTATTTCATCAACTCTACCTTCGTGACTTCGGGCGTGGCGAGCGTCTTTGTCACAGCTGCCGGCGCCCCTGCCTCCGTCGCGACCAACAACACCTTCCTGAACTGCACTTTCGGAGTGTACAACGTCAGCCTGCCATCGAGCCCGGGAGGAACCAATTATATTCGCGTGCAATGGTATTCGCGCATACGGGTGCTGGATTACGGGGGCGCGGGACTGACTGGCGCGTTCTTCAACGTTTCCAACGTGAGCGCCCTGATTGCCACCGACCTTGCAACCGGCAACCAGATAATAAACCTCACGGACGGGGCAATTGGCGACGGCTACTCGAACTGGACTATAGTGGAGGAGGGTGTGATACGCTCCAACATCCTCGGTAGCCAGGTTTTCTTTACAGAAAACAACCACACGTTCAACGCGAGCGCAACCGGTTATGCCACGAACTGGACGAACGTGACCGTGAACGAGAGCGTGGCCACCGTGGTTTACCTCCCGAGCGCCGCAGTCGACGTTTCCTTCACGCTCACCCTGCCAGGCCAGGCCGTAATCAATGCCTCGAATTACACGCCGCCCCTGAACGTCAACTACACGGCTGATATCGAGTTCAATATCACGAACAAGAGCATGTGGGGCGTGAATGCCAGCGTCGCGCCCTGCTGCGCGAACCAGCAGACTGCCGCCACGCCGATATTCCAATACACGAATACGGGCGGCGCGGCAATCAACATATCTTTATGGTTCAACGGCACGACAATGCCGCCGGGCGTGAACGTCACGGCCTCGAACGGCACGGGCTCGTATAACACCGGGGACTGCAAACTAGGCGCGTTTGCCGACCGTGATATGACTCCCGACGGCGACCCGGGCACGACCTGCAAGAACGTGACGACCACGGCATCAAGATTCATATCGGACCTGCAGCCAGGCCAGAGCAGGAACCTGTTCCTGTGGGCGACGTTCGACAACTTCCCTGCCACGCCCGGCTCGGTGGGAACCGGGGACTACACCAGAAACGTGACGCACAGCAGCGAAAATGCAGCTCCTTAGGCCGCCTGGCTTAACCGGTCCTGAAACTTATCTCGCCAACGGATATTTCGCCATGTAGATTTGGGTCTGCAACACCACCAGGAACGGGAAGATGAAGAGCGAGTTGATTACGAGCACCCCTAGCTGGGCGACCTTGTGGGAAACCAGGCCCGAAAGCGAGAGGCCGATGAACTCCACGAGCGAAAGCGAGACCACTGCAATCACAATCCAAAGAAGGAACAACTCGGGCCTTTTCCTCACCGCATTGAAGCTCGCCTCGATGGCGCGGAGCGGCCTCATGTCGTCTATCACGAGGGCCGCGGGCGCATATACCAGGAAGCATGAGACCAGCAGAGTGGCGAGCGGGTTGAGCCAGCTCTGCACCTGCCAGTCGTAGGCCACGAGGCCAACGATGATGTAGAGGAGCTCGGCGGTGAGGAAGAGCCAGAAAATGTTCAGCACGTATTTCTCGATTCCGATGATGACCTCGCGCCTTATGTGCGTGAGGGTGCGCTGGGACCGCACGACGATGCAGATGGCCGCGGTCGCGAACGAGATTAGCAGCAGCGAGACGAGGAAGGCGATGCCCATGACCGCGATGTCGAAGCTGGTCAGGTCGGGCATGCTGCTCGTGCGCAGGTAGGCCCCGCCCACGGCCACGAAGGTCGGCAGTGGCGAGGCTAGGGGTATCAGAACCGCCAGCAGCGCCGGCAGCGAGAAGAAAAGCATGAGCTTCAGGTTGCGGGAATACGCGTTCAGCGAATGCTCCAGCACGCCCATTTCATCACGCGCGTTTATCGCTTCCCTATTATTAAACCTTTACGCCCTCGAGACTCTTTCCGGTCTGGCACGGAATCTGCTCGCTTCCGCAAACCTATATAAATATAGGTGGTATTTATAATTTCAGAGAAACGCAATATGTTGTGTTGAGGGTTTTCGAATGGCTTCCTCTCCGCCGGCCCGGCTCTTCGCTTCCGTCGTGCTACTCGCGCTGGCCTTCCTCCTGGTTGTCCTGCCCTCTCTTGCAAGTGCAGGTGAGTTCGCCCGTGCAGCCATCATCGCCGACTCGGGTACCGGCGTTCAGACCGCCTGCGTCAACTTCTCGGGCTCAGCCAGCGCGGCCGAGCTTCTTGCACAATCCGGTCTGGGGCCCGAGTTCGCGGACTATGGCGACATGGGAAAGGCCGTGTGCAAGCTGGGCGCCACGGGCTGCAATGCCACAAGCTGCTTCTGTAGTTCAAGCTACTGGGCCTTCTATTACGCGCGCAACGGCTCGTGGGTTTCCTCCGATGTCGGCGTGAGCTTCCACAATGCGACCGATGGCGAGGTGCTGGGCTTCAGGTGGACTTCCGCAATGCCCGCCGAGGAGCCGGCCTGGGTAAACTTCTCGGAAGCGTGCGAGCCGATGGAATCCACTGCCTCGGAAGTCACGCCACAACCTCCGGCCAACATGACCCGGCAGCCCCCGACCAATGCTACTTCACAGTCTCCAACCGTGCAATCCGCACCGCCCGGGTCCGCTTCTTCGGAGCAGCAGAATTCCTCTGCCTTCAACGATTTTCTGCAGGCCGCATCGGATTTCTTCGCCAGCATCGGCAGGTTTATATCGGGACTGTTCAATTGGAAATAGAAGGTTGTTGACATGCGCTATCGGCTTGCAGCGGCATCCGGCCTGGTCGTGGCTGCGGCAGCGAGCGCGGCCACCATGCACTATTTCGGAGCCCCTCCGAACATCGAACTGCTAATGCCCTTCGTGCTTGCAAGCGGGCTGATGCTCGGCCCTGCCGCAGGCTTTGCCAGCGGCCTGCTCATGCGCGCGCTCTATGACTTCTTCATTGCCTGGCCCGGCCCCTGGACTACGGCACCCGCGTTTTCCTACGGCGTGGTCGGCCTTCTCGCGGGCCTCGTGCCCCTGCTGGCGCATGGCCGCCGCACCTTTTCGCGCATCGAAATCACGGCCATGGCGGTGGCTTTCACTCTAGTTTACGATTTCCTCACCCTCCTGGCATTCAGCGCCATGTTCGGCCTCCCGCTCCTGCTCGCGCTCGGCCCGCAGGTGCCCTTCACCATCAACCACGTTCTCGGGAACGCGCTGTTCGCATTCGCCTTCACGCCCCTGCTGAACTCGGTGCTCTCCAAGGTCTGCCTGCTCGATGCGGCAGAAGCAAGGCAGCAGCAGCCCGTGAGCCTCGTGCAGGAATAGAGCAAGTGCAGTCGCGTGAACTTTCGTAAACCTTCCATGCGTAAGCGTCTTCATGTGATTTTATGGCCGTCCCGCAAGCAACAGTGCAGGTTTCTCCTTCGCGCAACGGGGCGGGAGAACTTCCGGCGCAGCCCTCGCGCTCGCTCGACGCGCTAGAGGCCAGCCGCCGGCACCTGATGCGCCTCCATGGGCGGGAAGTCGAGCTGGCGCGCTTCGACATGCGGCTCGAAAGCGCCGAAGGCGACTGGGTGCGCCTGTCCTGGTACGGCGTGAAGGGCATGAACGGCATCGAAGGCATGCAGGTGCTGTCCGCTGTCACTGGCGACAGGTTTTCCTACACCATCCGGATGCACGCCACGCTCGGGCCCGAGGTGACCGACATCCGCCTGCTGCTTGACGACCGCGAGATAGCGCTGCACAAGAGCGAGAAGGGCGGGCCGCAGTTCTATTTCCAGGATTTGCTGCCCGCCACGCGGACCGGCGGCGAAACGATTTTCCTCGGCTTCCACCAGATACGGAACGATTCCGTGATGGACTTCACGTTCCGCGACGACCGCGGCGAGCGGTTCATGGGCGACATCAACCTGCGCGAGGCGCCCGTGATTTACGCGCGCGATTATGCGCGCGGGCAGATGGGCAGGCCGCATGGCGAGCAGAAAGACGAAAGCAGGCCCAGGACCGGCTTTGCCGACCACGGCAATGACTCCACCACGCTGGCCCGGAAAACCGAAGCGATGAGCGGGGACTTCCGCCGCGACTATGACAGCGTCTGCCCGGTCAACCTGTCTTCCGAGCAGCAGCTGTTCGCAGGCCAGCCCCTTATGATCGAGCCGCTTACTTACCTGGCGCAGAATGCGGGTGTGCAGATGCAATACGAGCTGGCCGGCACTTCCGCCTCCATCTTGTCTTTAACTCCGGTGTCGGTCGAAGAAGGGCTCGCGTCAAATTACCTCGTTCCCTACGGCGATGACGCGGTGCGGAAGGCGCGCGCATTGCTGGCCGAGCGCGATGCTGAAAGGCAGGCAAAGGTGCTGCGAAGGTTTTACGATTCCCTGTTGCAACTGTGGATGCTTAATCAAGGCGCAAACGCCAGTGCGGAGGCGAGAAGGGCGCAGGAAAGGGAAAGAGAGCTGCAGAAGGCCATGAGGAATCTCCAGGCAGAGCTGAAGCAGATGACGCGTTTTTTGCCCCCGGGCGCCCGCGCCAGGCTGGAAGGCAGCCTGGACAAGCTCGCACGAAAGCTGGAAGAGCTCGGAAAGCGCTCAGGAAATGAAGTCCTCCGCAAGGGCGGCGCAAACGGGTGGCTGAACTGTGTGGCGGGATGAACTGGTCTGTAATCTAGCCATACTTACATCACCTGCTTTTGTCAGAATGCCTTTTTAGGTGCTGTTGAGTGCCCCCAAGTGCAAAAAAAGGTGCGCACATGCCAGAACAAAACGACGTAGAAAAGGATAAAAAACCATTCTCCGAATTGTTTGTGTTGGTGACAGAATATGGAGTTAACGGAGTTTATTGAACTATCCAAACAAGAAACTTTTTTTGTAGAGAAAAAGAACGGAATAGGCGATGCTTTAGGAAGACTGATGGCTGCATATGGGACTTCAGGAACAGGTAAAGCATTAGTTGGCATTGAAGACTCAGGAACTCTTTCCGGTCTTTTTTATAATGACAATTCAAAAAAAGATTTAAATGTCCTTTTAGAAAAATGTCTTCCCAAACCAACGGTGAATGTTGAAAGTATTCCTTTTGAAAAAGGAAAAGTCGTATTGTGCATTACAATACACGAATCAAAAATAAAGCCGACCTACTTCAACGGAACAGCGTATTGGCGAGACAACGGCGAAACCAAAGTATGTTCAAATGAACAAGTTTTGCATTTTCAAATTGAATCTGGGCGACTAAAGTTCGATGCTTTACCTTGTAAAACTTCAGAAAGAATCGGCTTGCTTCAGGACATAGATACAAATACCGTTTCTGAATTCCTTGATGCTGCTAAAATTAAACGAAATCGGACTTTAAGTAATAGCGTTCGAACTGAAGACGTTCTGTCCAATCTAAGTTTATATAATAAAAACGACAACACAATTAATAATGCCGGAATTTTATTATTTGGAAAGAAGCCACAAGAATTTTGTCCTCAAGCGAGCATCACGCTCTCCGTTTTCAATAGCGACAGTGTGTCAACAGAACCTTTCATAAGACAGCAATTAAACGGCAATATATTTTACTTAATTGAAAATAGCGTTAATTTAATCAAACAATATGCGCCACCGGTCTCAAGAATTGAAGGACTAAAACGAATTGATGTCTATCCCTACCCTTACGAAGCGCTCAGGGAGTTGATAATCAATGCAATTGCCCATAGAGATTATTTTACTCCATCTGAAATAACGATTCGGCTTTTTAAAAATCGAATTGAAATTACAAATCCGGGCGGAGTGCCAAAGGAAATTGATTTTGAAAAATTAATTAATGGTGAAAATAATCTGTCCGTTAGGCGTAACCAACTAATTTCTGATGTCTTAGATTTCGCAGGATACATGGATAAAGCTGGATATGGCTTCATCAAGATCTTAACTGCTCTTCACTCTCAGGGACTTCCAAAACCAGAATTTCCAAAAGTTCAAGATAGTTTCAAAGCAATAATCTACGCAGGCAATACGACTTCGGGACTAAGTACAACGAAGGTTTTGGATTATCCCAAGGGCGTGGTTGTTATTTTAAAAACAATTATTGAAGCCGGAACTAACGGAATTTCTAACCAAGAGTTGGTGAGCAAGAGTGGTTATACTGCGGTGTATGTCTCAAATATCACTAAAATTCTTGAAGACGAAAAACAAATTTTCAAAAAAAGGCGAGGAAATCGGATTCATTTATTCGTAAAATCTTCTTAAACTATTTTTGTTTAATTATTTTAATTACTTTAAGTATGACCCTTTGACTTTATGAGCAAAATGGACTTTCTTAGCGACCCCCGTCACGATAACCATTATAAACTTCTTCCCCCAGAAGAAGCGCTGACACGGTGATATTTTGAATTGCGAAAGATGCGGAGAACCTACCCCGATGCCGAGGCAGTGCGAATACTGTAAGAAAGTCATCTGCCGCGCCTGCGTGAAGTCCTCGAAGCGAATCGGGAAAGTCACGCAGATGGCCATATGCAAGAGCTGCTGGGGCGACCTGAAGGCAAGGAAAAAGTTCAAGTCGGTCTAGTCTTTTCGTGCGGTCCTGCTGGGCACCTATTCGTAATCAGGCCTTCTCAACAACAAGCCTTACTTCCCATTCCTCTATCTTCCACATCTTGCCCTCTGCTTTTCCGCCAGTCTTTCCTTCTTTCTTCTTGGCCTCTTCCTTGAGCTCGAGCTTTTTCGCGTTCACCGACTTGGCGAGCGCCTGCTTCTGCCCCTCGACCAGCGCCAGGAACTCCGCGGGCGCGTAAATGGAAACCTTCACCTCGTCCTTCTCGAGCAAATCAATCTCCTTCCTCGTGGCCTGAATCCTGCGCGTGAGCTCGCGCGCCATGGCCTCGGCGTAGAGCGCGGCATCCAGCTTCGGGTTGAACCAGGCCTTGCCCTCCTCGAAATCCGCGCTCACGTGGCCTTCTTTTGCCTTGCCCATGCCCACTGCCTTCGCGTTCGCGAGCTGCGCAATCACCTGCCCGAGCCTGGCGACCGCGGCCGCCACCGCGCTCGACTCGCTCTCGACTATTACCTCGGCAATGGGCCACCGGAGCTTCACGCCCGCGCCCTGCCGCGCATTTGCGGATGCATTGACTATCTGGTCCGCAATCTTCATCTGGCCCTCGAGCAGCGTGTCTATCGCCTTCTCGTCATAGGCCGGCCAGCCCAGCAGGCTCGCGCTCGCCTCCTTTTCGCGCTGCCTGAAGAAGCGCTGGTAGATGTCCTCGCACACGAAAGGCGTGATGGGCGTCATGAGCTTCATGAGCGCGAGCATGGATCTGTAGAGAACTTCGTTCACCGCGTCCGCATCCTCGCCCGCGCCCATCCTCGCCTTCGCTATCTTCAGGTAGAATCGGCTCAGGTCATCGACCACGAACCTGCGCAGCGCGTTCACCGCGTCGTGGATGCGGTACTCGTCGAAGGCGAGCGTGGCCTCCTTGGTCACGCTGTTCAGCCGCGAGAGCAGCCACGCATCCTCAAGTCTGTAGGAAACTTTTCCCTTTGCCTTCGGCTCGGAATAGAAGCGCTCCAGGTAGATGCACAAATTATAGAGTATTCCGACCGTGCCCGCGGCCTCCTTCATCTCGCTCCAGTTGAAGCGCAAATCCTCCCACACGCTCGAGCTCAGGCTCCACAGCCTGAACGCGTCGGCCCCGTGCTTGTCGAGCATCTCCTCCAGCGGCACGAAGTTGCTTAGCTACTTCCTCATCTTCTCGCCCTTCTCCTCCATGAAGAAGCCGTTCATTAGAATGGATTTGTAGGGAATCTCGTCCTTGAGAACCACGCCCGAGCCGAGCAGCGAGTAGAACCAGCCCCGCACCTGGTCCTTGCCCTCGGTTATGAAATCGCAGGGATACCAGAATTTTTACTCCTCGGGCGTGAGCGAGGCCCAGATGGCATTGCCCGAGTCGAACCACACGTCGAGCACGTCGGGCGTGCGCCTCATCTCGCCGCCGCACTTGCACGGGAAAGTCACCTTGTCCATGTCCGGCTTGTGCAAGTCCGGATACTGCCCCGGCAGCTCGCCGGCCGAGCCCACGACTTTCATCTCCTTGCAGCCCTCCTTCTGGCAAGTCCAGATGGGCAAAGGTATCCCCCAGTAGCGCTGGCGCGAGATGCACCAGTCGGGCGCGTTGCCCACGAAATCGCGGAACCAGGTGCGCGCGTGCTCGGGCTGCCACCTTATCTTGTCGATTTCCTTGAGCATCTCTTCCTTCACTTTCGAGACCGCGATGAACCACTGGTCCGTAGTGATATAGATGAGCGGAGTCTTGCAGCGCCAGCAGTGCGCGTACCTGTGCCTTATGGTGCCCGCGTGGATTAGCGTGCCCCTCTCGCGCAGATACTCGATTATCTCGTGGTTGGTCTTCTTCACGTTCTTGCCCGCGTACTCGCCGGCCTCGGCAGTGTAATTGCCGTTCGCGCCCACGGGGCAGAAAATTTCCAGGCCATAGCGCTTGCCCACTATGAAGTCCTGCGGGCCGTGCCCTGGCGCGCAGTGCACGAGGCCCGTGCCGTCCTCGAGCGTCACGAACTCGTCGCTGAGCACCACCTTGTGCACAATCTCCTGCTGCTTCGGCACCTTCTCGAAAAGCGGGTGCACGTACTCGAGGCCCTCGAGCTTCTTGCCCGAAACCTCGCCCAGAATCACCGGGCTAAGGCCGAGCTCGTGCGTCACCGCCATCAGCGCGTCCAATCTTTCCTTCGCCACAATCCAAATTTCATCTCCAACTTTCGCCTTCACGTACTTGAACTCCGGGTGCACCATGACGGCCATGTTCGCGACCAGCGTCCACGGCGTGGTCGTCCAGATTATCAAAAATTCTTTTTCTTTTGAATCTTTTCCCTTCACCTCGAACTTCACGTAAATAGACGTGTCATCCACGTCCTCGTACTCGAGCTCGTAGTTGGCCATCGTGGTCTCGCAGCGCGGGCAGAGCGGCAGCACGTAGATGCCGCGGTGCAGCAGGCCCTTCTCGTGCGCCTTCTTGATGGTGGCCCAGGAGCGCTCGATGAAACCCCGCTTATATGTAATATAGGGGTCCTCCCAGTCCATCCACACCCCGCACCTCTGGAACTGGCCGCCCATCACGCCGATATATTGGGTGGCAAACTGCTTGCACTTCTCTATGAATTTCTCGACCCCGATCTTCTCCTCAATCTCCTTCTTGTTCCTGAGCTTGAGCTCCTGCTCCACTTTCACCTCTATCGGAAGGCCGTGCGTGTCGTAGCCCGGCTTTGCCCTCAGGTTCCTGCCCCTTGCCCTCCAATATCGGCACATGGCGTCCTTTATGCACTTGTTCCATGCCGTGCCCGGATGTATCTGCCCTGTGGCATAGGGCGGGCCGTCGCAGAAATAGAGCTTCTCGCCCTTGGCGTTCCTCTCCTTCACCTTTTCATACACTTTCTCGCTTTGCCAGAGCTGCAGAATCCTCTTCTCGGTTTCCATCGCGCTGTACATGCCACACACCAAAATCAATCAAGCTTGACCTTAAACCATTCCTAGGCTGCCTTCTCCGCGGGCACGGCTGCCGCAGCCCCCGTTTTTCTCTGCGCCCGCACGATGGCGGTTGCCATGGCCACTGCGCACACGGCGATTATCGCCAGGGCCAGGGACGTGGCCACGGTTCCCCTCAGCAAAAGCATCGTGAAAAACATCGCGCCCGCGAGCGCCGCAGCGCAGGCAATTCCCGCGCCCTCCTCGTTCCCTATTCCGAATTCTTCCGCGCCCTTCAGCACGAAATAGGCAAGCCCGCCGCAGGCGAGGAGCAGGACAACTGCGAACTGGCTGTAGTCCGGGCCTCCGAGCCCCCCGAATTTCATTATCACGAGCATCGCGGAGGCTATCACTATCCATGCAGCCACGAATACGCCGTCTCCTTTCGAATCAGCCAACTTGTCCACCCTTTCCCCGGTTCATGCCGTTCCCGAGAAACCCCCTTAATACGTAATCTAATATTTAATAAGGATTGGGTGGAAAAAACCATCATGCGCTTTTCGCCAATCGCATTTCTCGCACTGGCGCTAGTTTGCCTTCTTCCCGCCTTCGCACTGGCCCTGGACCTGCCAGAGCCGCATTACACCACTAGCACGGTGGACGTTCTCTACCAGCACCAGCTTCCTCCCGTCACGCTTGCCGAAGTGACCGAAGTCCACGGCTGCGCCCTCGAGCCCGCGTACCTCAACATCTCGCCGTCGGACAACAAGATGACCGTGCGAGTAACTTACCTCTATGCCAATGGCACCGAGTCCGTGGTTTTCGAGAAGGACTACGACCCCCTGGCTTTCCCGAGCGGCATCAGCTACACCTATGCCATTCCAAGAGAAGGCGAATATGCGCTTACGATACTCTACTATAACCAGCTTAACAAGCGCCGCACTTTCATCGTGGACTGCACCTACAACGCCAGTGCCTACGTGCCCCAGCCCCCCGCAGTCCCGCCTTCGACTCCGCCGGCCCAGCCGCCCGCGCAGCCTCCTTCCACCAACGTCTCCGGCAATGCAACGGTGCCTCCGGTCCAGCCGCCGGCAACAAACGTCTCCGGCAACGCGTCGCTGCCGCCCGGCCAGACCTTCGAGGACGAGACCGCGGCCTTCAATGCAATAGGCAATGCCGCCTACACCATAGATGTGACCCGCAATGAAGGTGCCGACGTAACCCCTGCCCAGCAAAAGCTCGACCAGGCTCGCTCCGCCTATGCTTCCGAGAATTACAAGGAGGCCCTTTCGCTTGCCCAGGAAGCCACGGCGCTTGCCGAGAAGGCCCGGATGCCCGTGAACCAAACCTCGAACGTGAGCGGCGGAGGCTTCCAGCTCCCGTCAATCCAGCTGCCCTCCATCGACCTGTCCGGAATTTCGGCAGGCCTGTCGGGGATCGTCTCCGCCCTCCTGTCAAACATTCTGCTGATAGTCGGCGTAATCGTGGTTGCCGCCGCAGCCTTCTTCCTCCTGCAGCGCAAAAAGAGGGAAAAGGAGTCGCAGCCGCCGCCGGAGAAGCCCATGTCCGGGGAGCAGCTTCCGTCCTCGCGCAGGTCCCGCGAGGAGGTTGATGCCGAGCTCGGGTCAGAGGAGAAGGCTGGCGAGGAGGAAGCGCCGTCTTCAGAGGGAGGCGAAGCGCCCCAGGGCGGCGAGGAGCAAAAAGAAGGCGGGGAAAGCTATGGCCGGCCGGAGTCTGAAGACAACGCTCCGCAAACCCATGCGCCGTAAGACGAAGGAGGAAGCGAGAAATTCCCAGATGAGGCACCTGACGAATCTTCCCATCCATAGACGTGTTTTCATCCCGGGCCCTCCTTCGGTTTCCTCATCCCTCCCCGTAGAAGATAGGTTTATAAACAATAAAGATTCATTACCCCCAGATAGTTCCAAAGAGGTTCCGATAGAGATAGCGATCTCAAAAACATATGAGGTGGTGGATGTGAAAGGTAAGCTGTTCGTTCTGACGTTAGTTGCGATGATGTTCCTGTCGAGCATCGCAGCCGCATGGGACCCGGTGATGAACCAATCGGTCATCTTCGGCTCAAATCCCACGAAAGTGCTTCTTAACTCGTCCTCCAACTCTTCCATCGTGTTCAACGTTACTGCCATAAACCAGTCCAACCTGATTTCGCTGTTCGTAAACACTACGAGCTGCAAACTTTACGTCTCGCTGCCCGGCACCGACTACATGGTCGGCCCGGTCAACACCACCAACTCGAGCGGATTGGCATTAACCGCGAATCAAATAGGTTTCTCATTCATAATAGGCAATGCCACCGTGGGTGCGCTTGCCGAGAGGGGCAGGGAGAACGCCTACAACGTGACCGTCAACTGCACGTTCACCAACGGCACCTTCACCTGGAACTCCACGAACTCAACCAACCTGACGATTGACGTAACTGCGCCGACGGTTGCCCTGCGCTACCCGGCGGACAAGACGTGGAACAGCTCATGGGGTCCGGTGACTTTCTCATGGACTCATGTCGACACGGGCACCAACGTTTCGAGGTGCAACCTCTATCTGGCATCACAGAACTCCTCGCAGTCCACACCCAGCTCAGCCGGAGTGGGCAACGTTTCGATACTTTGGGCGCTGAACACAACCAACGCCACAAACGTTTCGACCGGCACCAGCAACCTGATGTACTACCAGGGCGGCACACTCGCCTTGCCTTACGTGACTGCGGATGCGAACGTAAGCTGGAACGTCCAGTGCTTTGACTTCGCGGGCAACGGCGCCTTTGCAACGAGCAACAGGAGCGTTGTCATCGACAACAGTTCGCCCGTGTATGTCAAGCTGGTTTCACCGACCAACAACACCGCGGTTGTCTGCGGCCACTCAATTGGCTTCGGCTTCAGCGTCTATGATGACTGGGGCCTGGCAAGCTGCTCGGTAGCGTTGAACTACTCGGGCATTGCGGCGGGTGACATGGATGCAGACCACTCTCCTGGCGGCATTGGCTTCAAGACGAATGCCACGGCCACGTACTCAACGAACACAGTCGGTCCCAACGGCAACTGGCTGGAGACGACCTTCTACAACGTGTCTGCCGGCATTACCAACTACATAAGCTTCGCAATCCCGAACGTCAACTTCTCATCGGTCAACTGGACCGTGCGATGCACTGACCATGCGGGCCACAACACGACCAACACGACCTGGTTCCTGGTGACCCTGACCAATGATACGGGAGCAAACCGTGGCACCGGTGGCGCCGGGTCTAACCCAGCGCCCAGCGTGGACGTGTCAACTGGGTGCGTTGGCGAGTCGACGACAATTTCCGTGTCGGGCTTGTACAACCCCGTGAACATCAACGTGATGAAAGTGGACGTGGCGCCCTCGCAGAGCGTCTATACCACCGTCCTGAACTACGACGGCTCGGTGAACTTCGTCGCGAGCGCGAAGGGCTCCTACTCTGCCTATCTTTCAGGCACCGGGCTGACCCCAATGTCAGTGCCCTTCTCTGTCACGTGCGACTCTAGCCCCGTGACCACGCCGACGCCAACAACTCCTCCAGAGACAACCACTCCGCCGGCCCAGCCGCCGGCACAACCC
The DNA here is from genome assembly GCA_902386535.1 of Candidatus Burarchaeum australiense. Classification (GTDB taxonomy): domain Archaea; phylum Micrarchaeota; class Micrarchaeia; order Burarchaeales; family Burarchaeaceae; genus Burarchaeum; species Burarchaeum australiense. The sequence goes on from CABMJK010000010.1 coordinate 21,620, forward strand.
GAGCAGCCACCCGTGCAGCCTCCGGCCCAGCCTCCTGCAGTAACGCAGGCTGACGCCCAGAGCGCGTACAACGCTGCCAATGCGGCCATAGTCGCTGCGGCTGACGCAAACAAGGACGTGTCAGCTGCCCAGAGCAAACTCGCAGAAGCCCTGTCTGCCCTGAATGCGGGCAACTACGAGAATGCGGTGACTCTGTCGAATGCGGCGGCCTCGTTGGCTGAGAGCGCGAGTGCGCTGGCACCGACCACTCCAACCACGCCTGCACCGACCACTCCAACCACGCCTGCACCGACCACTCCAACACCCGCTCCGAGCGGCACAAACTGGCTGCTCTGGATAGTGGTGATAGTGGTGATCGTGGCAGCGGCCTACTACCTCATGACCAAGAGGAAGAAGTATTGAGGCATAGGGCGTAGGACGGAACGATAAGTGGGGGCGGGCGCAAAGGCTTGCCCCATTCTCTTTCTTTTGTTTTCCATCCCCCAGCGCAAGCAGGAGGATTCGTCTGCGCTGCGGGAAAGACGGACAGACGGAGGGCGGGCGGGCCGAAAAGTTTTTTAAATAGGGGATTTATTTGTGTGCGGGTGACCAAATGAGCAGAAATTTAGTGCTAATAGTCCTGATAGCTTCCATCATGGTGCTATCTGCCTTTGCCACGGCGGAGGTGACGAAGACTGACGCGCAAAATGCCATAAGTGCCGCGGACTATGCCATTTACACTGCGCAGCAGGCCAACAAGAACACCACGCTTGCCGAGGCCAAGCTGGCCCAGGCAATAAGCGCGCTCACCGGAGACTATTCTGGTGCCCTGAATCTGGCCAATCAGGCCAAGACGTTAGCCGAAAGCGCGCCTTCCCTGACCCCCACGCCCGCTCCAGCGCCGCCAGTGCAAAACCAGACCAATTCCACAGGCGCAGGCAATCAGGGCTCCACAGCGCCTTCAGGGGAGCAGCAGACGCCTGGCAGCAGCACAACCCCTCCATCCGGCACCGAGCCGCAGGCTCCTGCCCCGACAACAACGCCTCCCGCAACGACCAGCGAGGCCAGCAGCGGCCCCAACTGGCTGTTCATAGGCGGCGTCCTGTTCTTCTTCGGAGCAGGTGCAGTCACTTTCCTGATAATCATATGGTATTTCTTCCTCAGAAGGCGCTACTAGGCAGGGGCGCAACAGTTTAGGAAGGAAATCATCGCGCTAGCGCGCGGTATCATTTTAAATTCTAGCCGCGAATAGCCCAAGCGGCAGGCGTTCGCATGGAGGCAACCGAAATAATCTGGACCGAGAAGTACAGGCCGCACACGCTGGACGAGCTCGTGGGCCAGAAGGAGACCGTTGAAAGGCTCAAGGCCTACGTGAAGGCCCGCAACATGCCCCATCTGCTGTTTGCAGGCCCGCCAGGAGTCGGCAAGACCACGGCCACGCTTGCGCTCTGCCGCGACCTTTTCGGCGAGCGCTACCGCGAGTCCCTGCTCGAGCTGAACGCCAGCGACGAGCGGGGCATCGACGTCGTGCGCGAGAAGATAAAGGATTACGCGCGCACAATGGCGCTCAGCGAAGTGCCCTTCAAGATAATCTTTTTGGACGAGGCCGACGCGCTCACGTCCGACGCGCAGAATGCGCTGCGCAGGACCATGGAGCTCTACGCCTCGACCACGCGCTTCATCCTCTCGTGCAACTACAGCAGCAAGGTGATAGCGCCCATACAGAGCAGGTGCGCGGTCTTCAGGTTCCGTGCGCTCGAGGAGAAGGAAATAGCCCGCATGCTCGACCACATCGCGAAAAAGGAGAAGCTGCACCTGACCGACGAGGGCGTGAAGGCCATAATTTACGTCAGCGAGGGCGACCTGCGCATGGCCATAAACGCGCTGCAGGGCGCCGCCTCCATCTCGGGCAAGATTACCGACGAAGCGGTCTTCAAGGCCAGCTCGCGCGCCAAGCCCGACGAGATCGAGAAGATGGTGAAGCACGCGATTGACGGCGAGTTCATGAAGGCGCGCGAGGCGCTGGACAAGGTCATGGTCGAGTACGGCATGAGCGGCGAGGACGTCATCCTGCAAGTCTACAAGGAGGTGACGGGGCTCGACATCGACGACCACAAGAAAGTGATGATGATTGACAGGATTGGCGAGTACAACTTCAGGCTGAGCGAGGGCGCGAACGAGCGGATACAGCTCGAGGCCCTGCTCGCGCAGCTCATGCTGCTGGGCGAGGATTCGAGGAAGAAATAGTGCTCTGCCTGCGTAATGGTCATGCTGTTCCGGGCTCTAAAAAAAGTCTAGCCTGCTTTTCCTGAATCTTTATCTTCTTTCTCCTTCCCCTTGGGCGCCAGCTTCACGCGCATCTCGCCCTCGGGTCCCCTCGTAATCGCCACTTCCATGTTGGAACTGCCAATGAGCTCGCGCAGCTGCTCGTAGGTGTATGCGCCAGGCTCCTCCTTGCTCCCGCCAGCCCTTCCGCCCGCAGCCCCGGCTGAGCCAGAAGAGCGCTGGCCGATGATTTCCTCGCGCTTGCTCCTTATCTTGTTCAGCGGCACGAGCGCGTGCTCTATTGCCAGGTTCCTGCGCGCAGCCTTGCCGCCGAAAACGCTCTCAAGCCCGAAGTCCACGATGCCCTTGCCCTGGTAAATGAAATTCACGACCGCGTCGAACTCGCGCGCGATGTCGTTCACGACCATGCTCGTCTCGTTCCTGCCGCCCGCGACGACGAATTCGCCCTCGCCCAGGTAGCCCACGAAGCCGCGCCTGCTGTCCCACTCGCTCACCTTGTCCTGCAGCAGCTGCGAGACCAGGCGCACAATCGCCTTGGCATCCTCCTCTCCGTATTCCTCGCGGTAATCGTCAAGGTTCTTCACGTGCAGGTTTGTGACCTCGAAATCCTCTGCGCTGACCACGCGCTCGATCTCGGCGCTCAGCCTGTGCTCGTCGGGCAGGTCGACCAGCGGGTCGAAGCGCTTGCCCTTCTTGCGCAGGAAGATGTTCGTGAGCGAGCGCAGCTGCTTGGGCTCGAACGGCTTCTTTATGTAGTAGTCCGCGCCGTACTTCAGGCCCTTGAACCTGTTCTTCACCGCGTCTGTCGCGGAGACTATGATGATTATCGTGTTCTTGAGTTCCGGGTCCTTCTTCACGGTCTGGCAGATGTCCAGCCCGTCCACGCCCGGCAGCATGATGTCGAGCACGATGAGGTCAGGCCTGAACTCGCGTATCTGCTTCATCGCGTCCCTGCCCTCGTGTGCCTGCCTTATCGCGTAGCCCGAGCCGAGCGAGAATTTCACGAGGTTGTTTATGTTCGGGTCGTCCTCGACAATAAGCACTTTCTTGCGCACGTTCAGCTGCAGCGAATACCAGGTCACGCTGTTGCCCACAGTGCGGGCCTCTATGGCGCCATGCTCCTTCAGGCTCTTCAGCACGCCCGCCAGCTCCTCCTGCGGCAACTCGAGCCTGCCCGCGAGTTCGCTCTCGCTAATCCCCTCTTCGTTGCTTTCTATCGCCTGGAGCACGCGGGCCTCAAGCTTGATAGCACTTGGCACGTCGTTCATTCACTCGCCTTTGTCGCCTTCCGAGAAATGGGCGCGAAAGAATATAAAGGGCGCGGTTTTGGCTCGCGCCCGTCGCGTTGCCCCGATTCCCTGGCGCGGAGGGTGCCTCGCGCCCGCACCCTGTTCCGGCGCCCTGGCGCGGTTTTGCCTCCAATCTGAATCGCCCACCGCTCACTTTATATTCCCGGAAACCAATAGCACGCCGATGAATGCGACCGGCGAGGCGCTGCCAGGCTTCATGGCTGCGATGGGGGCAAACAAAAGCCTAGCCGAGCTTTTGCGCTCGCTGCCGGCCGCGCTCGCAGCGCTCACCCTGCCGGCCAAGTTCGACGAGGCCGCGCTCGCTTTCCTGCCCGAGGGCCGCGAGGAGAGTTTCGAGGCCAAGGCGCTTTTCGGGAAAGGATGCTGGTCTGGCAAGATGCCATTCGCAGGCTCGGCGGTGCAGGCCGCGGTTGAGAAGCGCGCCCCGCTCACCGAGGCCGGAATAGGAAAGTACAGCAACTATTTCGACGTGCGCAAGCTGGCCGAGGCCGGGCTCCTGAGCTACGCCATCTTTCCGCTTTCGTGCGAGGGCCGGATTTTCGCCACGCTCAATTTCGCCAGTGCAAACGAGAACGCATTCTCCGAGGCCAGCCTGCGGCTTCTGGAATCCGCGGGCGACTACCTGGCCAAATCCACCTATGCCCTCATGAGCAGCGAGCGCGCAAGGCAGCGGAGCACAAGCGAGGCCATTGCGCAACTCCTGCCCCACATCTATTTCTCGCTCGACTCCGACTTCAGGCTTTCGCCCGCCGACGGTGCGCCGCTCTCCCTACTCGGCTATACGAGCGCCGAACTCGCGGGCCTGCGCATCTCGAACATAGTGCATTCGGACGACTATGCGCGCCTCGACACGGTGCTTCAGGACCTCTCGGCTGGCGCGACCGTAAAGGACGTGGACTTCACATTCATAGCCAAGGACAGCTCGCATCGGCGCTTCGAGCTCCGGGGCCGGAAGAACGGCCCGCGCATCGAGTGCCTCCTTCTGCCCTCGGGGCCTGCGGATGGCGACAAGGGCTCGCGCATGGTGGCTGACTTCGCCGCGCTATCGTCGGACGCCATCTACACCATGGACGTCTTCGGAGTCGTGCGCAGCTGGAGCCCTGGCGCCCAGCGCATCTTCGGCTACACCGAGGCCGACATCGTGGGCACCGAGGCGCGCAGGCTCTTCCCGAACTCAAGCACGCGCGAGCTGGACGAGATGATGGCAAGGCTGAAAAGCGGCAACAGCAAGGCGGCGCCTCCAACCCCGCAATCCATGATGACTGCACGTGTGGGCAAGGACAACAAGCCCGTGGCCGTGCTCTCCTCGGCAATAGCGCTCACGGACGATGACGGCAAGGTCACCGGCTATCTGGAGGTGCTGCGCGACATGCGGCCCGCGGTGCTGCTCGATGCGAAAGAGCGCGAACTGCGCGAGCAGGTGCGCAAGAACCGCGAGCTGGCCAACGACATCGGAGAGAAGGACAAATTCATATCCGACGTCTCGCACGAGCTCCGCACGCCGCTCACCAACATACGCGGCTACGCCTCGCTGCTGCGCGATGGCGAGGCTGGCGGGCTGACGCAGCAGCAGCGCGAGTTCACGGAAATAATCTGCGGCCAGACGGACCGGCTCTCCCAGCTCATAACCGACGTGCTGGACCTTTCGAAGATGGAATCGAACAAGTTCAGGCTCGAGATGCGGCTCTTCGACCCGCGCACGCTGGAGGAAACCTGCTCGTGCGAGTCCATGGCGCAGGAGAAAGACCTTTACGTGAAATGGAATTTCGGAGATGGCGTGGATGATGTGTACGGCGACCCGGCCAAGCTCGCGCAGGTGCTCATAAACCTGATTTCAAATGCCATAAAGTTCACCGGCTCGGGCGGCGTGACTGTCAACGTGAAGAACCTGAGCCGCACGTTCGTGCAGTTCGACGTGAGCGACACGGGCGCGGGCATACCTGCGGATGAGAAGCCCAAGCTGTTCAAGCGCTTCTCGCAGCTCTCCGCAGGAGCCGACAGGAAGGGCGGCACGGGGCTCGGCCTCGCAATAACCAAGGAGCTCGTGCGCCTGCATGGCGGCAAGATTTGGCTGGCCTCGAGCGAGCCCGGCAAGGGCTCGACATTCAGCTTCAAGGTAAGGCGCACGCCGCCCCCGAAGAGGGGGAAGAAGGAGGAATAGGTGCGTCCAGGGAAGAAGGAGGAATGGGAGCGCCCCCGCTGGGATTCGAACCCAGGTCTCAAGCTTTCACCGGCGCCTTTTCTTTACCCTGGGGCTTTCTTTCCGCAGAAAGAAAGGGCCATCGGAAGCTCGAATTCTATCCAGGCTATACCACGGGGGCTAAAAGAACCTACGGTTCTTTTAAGAACTCCCTTACTTTTAACGGCGAGAGGGAAATATTTATAAACAACCCCCGCGAATCGCAACAAGCGACCAGCAAGGTGCAAGTGCTGAAGGTCTTAGAGGATATGCGATTACCTGCATGCGAGAAAGAGCGATAGCGAAAAATATGCCGTGATGTGAATGCCTTTCGGAAGATTCCTGGCATGGCTGCAGAAGTTCTTCAATGGACGCAAGTCCATCTCCCTAGGATTCTACGGATCGCCCAACGCGGGCAAGACCACGATTGCGAACAGGTTGTCCATAGACTGGCTCGGCGAGCCCGTGGGCATCGTGAGCGAGATACCGCACGAGACGCGGGTGGTGCAGAAGAAGGAGCACGTGCAGATGAAGGTGAATGGCCGAACGCTGACAATGAACCTGCTCGACATGCCCGGCATAGCGACCAAGGTCGACTACCGGGAGTTCCTGCCCTACGGCCTGAGCATGAAGGAGGCGCAGAAGCGGGCGAAGGAGGCGACCAGGGGCATAATCGAGGCCATAAAGTGGCTCGAGAACGTGGATGCGGCACTCGTGGTGATGGATGCCAGCGAGGACCCGTACACCCAGGTCAACATAACGATACTCGGCAACCTAGAAGCGAAGAAGATACCGGTGATATTGGTGGCGAACAAGATTGACCTTCCGAACGCGAAGCCCGAGCGCATCCGCGAGGCATTCCCGCAATACCCTGTGATAGAGATGAGCGCGCTCAAGGGCACGCACGTGGAGCGGCTCTACACCGAGCTTACCAAGAGGCTGAACTGAGGTGCAAGCATGAGCGGCATGAAGGGCATTCACATAGAGTTCGTGGCCTCCGAAATTCTGGAGAAGGAGGGCGACAACAAGACCGACTACATACTCGAGAACGTCAAGGACGACACCATACTGGTGCTCGAGGACCCGCTTACCAGCGAGGAGCAGAAGGAGCTCATCAAGGAGACGATGAAGAGAGTGGACCCGGGCTTCCCGGGCATAGAAGTGAGCACGCTCGGCGGCGAGTCCGAGGGCCTACGGTCCACGCTAATCCGCATCCTGGGCGGCAAGAGGCGCGGGCTTACGGTCATAGGTCCATCAAAGCTGATCAGCCAGATAAGGAAGAACCCGAACTCGATCCATCTTTTCGCGAAGATGCGTTAGGTCGTGGCAGGTGCTTGGAATTGCCCCACAAGTGTGTCCGCTGCAACCAGCTCCACACGGCGGGCTCGCTAGCGCTGAGGAATGGGTGCGAGTGCGGCTCCAAGGTCTTCGTCTATCTTTCCGATGAGGATGCGCAGAGGGAGCTCGGGGACATGAAATGGATCGAGCACGAGCTGGCGCACATAGTGGAGAAGAATGCCTCGCCAATCTCGCTCGAGGTCGAGAACGTGCGCGTGCTCACCAAGGGCATCTTCGAGCTGGACGTTAACTCACTAGTGAAGAACCCGATAGTCATAAAGGACGAGGACGGCGTGTACTATATCCGGCTCGGCGGGCAGGGGAAGAAGAAAAAGAAAGGGAAGTGAACTCAGAGGTAGGGCGCGCTGAACACTATGACTGGCTCGCCGTTCCTGTCCCGCGTCACCCAGAGGAAGACGTCTCCGCTGAAAATCGGGAGCTGCAAGTTCTCCGGAATCATCAGTGATTCGGAAAATGTAAGCTCCTTTACCCTGTCTCCGCTTTTCACGATTTCAGTCTGAAGCCCCTCGCCGTAGCGGGCGCGCGTGAGCGCATCTGGAATCGGGGAAATCTCGCCCGAGTTGATGACCAGGTTGAGGGCCGCATCGTTCTGACGCACCTTCATGGCCACTACCTGTATGTTCTGAACGCCCAGGTCGCGTGCCTGGCCAAGCACATCTGTGCCGTAGGATACGCCTTCTGAAAGCATCGTGGGCGTCGAGACCTGCCAGCGGCCCGCAGGCGTATCGGTGCCGAAGACCGCACTCACGCAGTTCTTCTCGATTCCGACGACTTTCATGAACACTCCGACAACCGCCTGGCCTTTATCAGACGCTTCCTTCCAACTGCCGCGGACCTCCTGGTTCAGGCCCACGTAGCCTCCCAGGGGAATGTCGCCCAGATGAATTTTCCCCTCCTGTCCGTCAAGGTATGGCGTTGAAACGTAGCGCGGCTCGCCCAGGATTACGACTGGCGTGCCAACGTTGAAATGCGAGCCGCTCCATTCGCCCTGCCCTGCAATGGCGGTCCTGAAGCTCATCGTAAGCCGCACTATCCCGGTTAGCGCCCGCGTGCCGTCCGGTTTGTCAGTCACCATTCCCTGGAAGGTCAGGCCGTTCTGCTGCCTCGTGGTGACTTGCTCGCCATTCGGGCCCACCTCCACGATATCCGTCTCGCTGCAAGGCGGCACCTCGCGTCCAGTGACAGTTATGCTCGTGTTCTGTCCTGGCACTGCCCCGAATGCCACATTGAGGAGGCCATTGTTCCTCTCGAACGGCACGGGCTCTGGGTTTTCCGGCAACGGGGCGGTCACGATGGTCGTGGACGAGCAGGAAGCCGAAGTCAAAAGAGGAATCGTTGCGAACGAAACAGGGATAGCCGCGGTCATCAATCTGGCGGCCACGCCAAGGTTAAGTGTGAAATTCCTCATTCTCTGTGCGCCCGCATCTTTTTGTGCGGCAGTGCCATTGAAAGCAGCGTCAGCACCCAGCGTCTGCCTTCTCGCAGTAATTTGCGTCATCAAAACCACCTCAGAACCAGGCTAAAATATGCCTTTCAGACTTTATTAACCTGCTGGCCCTTTTCCTTCCTAAGTGAGCGCGAGGCCCGCTAGCAGCGAAACCAGGTTTGCCGCCACCGCAGCCAGCGTGGCCCGCAGTGCGCCCGCATTCCTGAAGGCGCTGCAATAGATTATCATCTCGAGGAACAGCGCGAACAATTCTGAGAGCATAAGGACCGTGAAATAGGGCAGGCGCAATAGCGCGGGAAACACGAACCACACGTAGGGCATCGTCAGCAGGTTGCAAAGCAGCACGACGGCCAGGATGCGCAGCAGGCCCTCGCGCTTGCGCAGCAGGAAATAGGCCACCAGCATCTCGAGCAGGTTGGTGAGTACGAATGCTAGCGCAAAAGTCATTTCCATTCAACCACTTTTTCTCTACTTCCGCGAGCGCATGTAAGCGAATGCAGGCAGCAGGGCCAGCACTGATGCCGAACTGCAGCAGCAATAGCGGCGGTACCAGGGCGCCGGCGCGGGGTTCGGTGCCGGGCCCGGCCCGGGAGGCTGCGGGTTTCTCGGAGATGCATTCAGCGCTCCAGTGTTCACGTCCATGGAGAATTCATAATTGCCCGGAGACTCCAGATACACTTCCCGGCTCGTCACGGTTTTCCCGTTCACGGCCAGCTCAAAGCTGCCGTTCGAGTAGAAGCAAGGATTGAACTTGTAATATGCGCCCCGGATGCACTTACCGGCCTCGCAAGCCATCAGCACGTCTATGGGCTCCACCGAATTGTTGGCCGTGAGCTTACGCTCAGTCGCCTTCGAGCAAAGGTACGTCATGGCCGCCTCGCCAGCATATGGGGCGCCTCCTGAAGTAAGCGTGACCATCACGTATGCCGGGTCGGGTCCGGGCCCGATATCCGCGAATGCAAGGCCGCCAAGCGCCAGGAGCACGATGGCAACAATTGCCGCAAACTTTTTCATCAAACCGACCTCCCGATTATCTTCTCCGCCTGCCCCACGTAAGTCGTGAAATCGAACAGCTCCCCGAGCGCCTTCTTGTCCAGCAGCCTGGCCACGCGCCTGTCCTTTGCTGCAACGTCCCTCATTCCGGTCCTGCCCGCAAACGCCTCCATGGCAAGCCCGCGCACGAGTTCGTGCGCCTCCTGCCGCGGCATGCCTTTTTCCACCAGCGCGCCCACGAGCCGCTCGCTCAATATCGCGCCGCCGCTCATTTCCAGGTTCTTGCGTATGTTCTCGGGGAAGAACACGAGCCCCTCCATGATGGCGGTCATCTCCTTCATCATGTAGTCTGTGAGTATGAATGACTGGGGTATGATGATGCGCTCGTTGGCCGAGTTGGTCAGGTCCCGTTCATGCTCGAGCGCAATGTTCTCGAGCGCCACCTGCACGTCCGACCTGACTATGCGCGCCAAACTGCAAACCCTTTCGCTCTTGTGCGGGTTCCTCTTCTGCGGCATTGCCGACGAGCCCACCTGCTTCTTTCCGAAAGGCTCGGCCACCTCGCCTATCTCGCTTCTCTGCAAATTCCTTATCTCCTTGGCCATTTTTTCCAGCGTGCCTGCCATGAGCGCCAGTATGAACAATGCCTCGGCGTGCCTGTCCCTCTGCACCACCTGGTTGGTCACGCGCGCGGCTTCGAGCCTGAGGTTTTTCATCATCAGCCCCTCTATCCTGAATGCGTCGGGCCCAAGTGCGGCCATGGTTCCGACGGCGCCGCTCACCTTGCCCACGAACACGCGGGGCTTGCTCTGCGCCAGCCTTACCAGGTGCCTGTCCAGCTCGTTCTTCCAGAGCGCGAATTTCATTCCGTAGGTTGTCGGCACCGCGTGCTGCCCGTGGGTCCTGCCGACGCAAACCGTCTTCGCATGGGCCAGCGCGAGCTTTCCGAGCACAGAGGAAAGCTTTCCGCACCGCTGCTCGATGAGCGCATAGGCATCCCGGAGCATGAGCGCCGTGGCCGTGTCCTCAATGTCGTAACTCGTCGCGCCCAGGTGCACGTAGCGCGCACTCTTCGGGCTGCACTGCTCGCTCAGCGCCCTCACCATGGCCATGAGGTCGTGGTGGATTTCGTCCTCGATGCTCCTCACGCGCTCGAGCTTCACCTTGCGCGCAGCCGCCTCTATCTCGCGGGCGCATTCCCTAGGCATGTCGCCCACTTCCGCATGCGCCTGGGCCAGCGCCACCTCCACTTCGAGCCAGTAGCGGAGCTTGCGCTCCTCGTCGAATATGGCGTTCATGTCGGTTGCGTAGCGCGAGTCCAGCGGAGAAACAGCCATGTAATCCCGAACCTATTTGGGCAAAACAATATTAAATCCAGCGTGCCATTTTTGCCCGATGATGCCGCTGACGATGGTCCAGATAGTAAGCCTCATCGGCCTGCTGCTCGCCATGCTGCTCGCAAAGCTTGCGGCCGACGAGTCTGCCAAGCTAAAAGGCAAATCCTTTTCGCTGACCCTCTCGCTTCTCTCAGCGGGCCTCCTGGTCTTGGCGGCCGGCGAAATAGCCACGTTCATGGCCCCATTTCCCGGCATGGACTGGCCGCTTCTCGAAGCCTCCTGCGACCTCGTGTTGCTCATAATCCTGAGCTATGCGCTTATCAAGCTGAACAGCAGCCTCGCGGCCTACCATCACATACTGAGGAGATACAAATAGTTGGTTGAACAGCACCAGAGGTCCGGTCCTGAAAGTCTGCGCCCCAACCCCTGCAAGCTTCTCTTCCTACTGGCACGTGCCAGTAAGTTGCGTTGCGCCGGTGAACGTGAACTCTCTGCCGCTCAGCTGGTCCTGGTAGGTCATGGAAACCGTGTAGCTGAACTGCTGGCCCGAATTGCACGCGGGAATGCCGTTGACATTGACGTCTGTCTGGCCGCCCGGCGGGAGCAGCACGGACGTGCTGGCAACGGCCCCCTGGCCATCGAACCTTACCCCGTTGAGCCTGATGGAGAAGCCCTTGTTGTTCTTCACGGTCAGCTCTGCCGTGCTTCCCGCAATCCTGTAGTTGGGAAGTATGCCGACCTCTGCGTTCTGCCAATAAGCCTCGCTTTGCTGCCTCGTAACTGTGCCGGAAATCGCAGGGAAGGCGCCGAGAACGCCCACCACGATCAGAGCTATTATCACAACGACGGCAAGTATAATCAGATATTCAGTGGCCGCCTGCCCGCGCATCCCCATTTCAAGCACCTCTATCTTCTTCTCCTTCCCTTTTTTAAGGCTTTTGCCCCGCCTGTCATCTCTCTCATGACGGGAAAAATATCCTCAGTATGTACTGCCTCATTATCACGAAAAATATGATCGAGCCCAGCAGGGTAATCGGCAGGTAGGTATAGCCCGCCAGCTTGCTGCCCCGCTGCACCACGCCGATGAGCGCGCTTGCGAAAATCGACGTCACGGCGAGCGTCAGCAGCGAAAGCGTGAACAGCACGTTGTAGTCCAGGGGCGGCGCGACCGTCAGGCCGAGCC
>CABMJK010000011.1 GCA_902386535.1 Candidatus Burarchaeum australiense
AATTCCCTTCTTCATCCACGAGCGGGGCTGGACAAAGCTTGCGAGGCACTGGAAGCAGATTGCCCTACTCGCCTTCTTCGCCTATTTCCTTTTCTCGATTTTCTACTTCGTCGGCATGAGCCGGATTTCGGCTGTGCAGGGCTCGGCCCTTCTCGGCACTGAAATCCTGTTCTCGCTCCTGCTCGGAGTGATGATGAAGAAGGAGAAGGGCGGCACGAACCAAATATTTTTCACTCTGCTGCTCGCGCTTGGCGTTGCAATTGCAGTCACAAACGGCACATTTGATTTTGGCGCCCTGGGAATAGGTGCGCTGCTCGTGCTCGTTTCGATGCTGCTGCTCCAGATTGGCTACTATCTAGCGCCCGATGCGATTCATGAGTGCGGTTTTGCCACACTTATCCTGCCGGGCGCGATTGCGCAGGTAATTGCGACTGCCGCGCTCTTCCCGCTTTTCGGCATGCAGATGGCGCTGCCCACGGATGCCTCGGCCTTTTGGATAGTGGCTGCCTACGGCGCGTTCCCCGTGCTGTTCTCCTATGGTTTCTATTATGCGGCTATCAGGCGGATTGGGGTATACAAGACCACCGCGATCGTGGTGCCGGCACCCGCAGTCGCGCTCTTCCTTTCGGCCCTGCTGCTCGGCGAGCAGATTACCGCCTATAACCTGCTGGGCGTGGCGCTCATCGTGCTGAGCGTGTGGAAAATAACTGAGGAAAGAAAAGAAAGCGCGTAGCGCGCGAATATCACGCGAACTGCAGCTTGGGCAGAGGCGGATGCGCCTAAGCGAACAGCAGCTTGAGGTAGAAGAGCGGCGAGTAGAGCTGCTTCTTCGCGTCCTCGTTCGTGAAGGTGCCGCCGATGAACTCGCGCACCTCGGGCCTGTTGGCCGCCTTGTCTATCACGAGGTTGAGCAGGAACTTCCACTTGCCCGCGCGCTGCAGGTTGTAGCTCGTCTGGAGCTCCGAACCGAGCTCGGCCCAGAGGTTGTCCGCGTATTCGGAGAGCATCTGCTCCGAGAAGTCGTTGAGCTTGAGCGCCTTCTCTATCACGAGCGAGGCTATCTTGGCGCTCGTGGTCGCGTTGCCCACGCCCTCGCCGGTGAACGGGTCTATTAGCGAGGCCGCGTCGCCCACGAGCAGGTAGCCGTTGCCGTGCACCTTCTGCCTGCGCGAGCCGAGGGGCAGGTTCCAGCCCCTGACTTCGGATGACAGCTTGGCGTTCTTGAAGCGCGGCTTGAAAAGCGCGTTCTTCTCTATGGCATTGAACATGACTTCCTTCAGGTTCACGTGCTTGCCCTGCATGTCCTTCACGAGCATGCCGAGGCCCACGTTGTGCTCGGTCTTGCTCACCGGGAAAATCCAGAAGTAGCCCGGCAGGACCTCGTCGATGAAGTGCAACTCTATCCGGTCCTTGGGGCCCGCCACGCCCGTGTAGTATGCGCGCACGGCGGCGCATGAGTGGCGCGGGTCGGGCTCGGTGACGCAGCCGGTCTTGCGCGCAATCACGGAGTGCGCACCGTCGGCGCCCACGAGTATTTTCGCGCGGAACTCGCGCTCCTTCTTGCCCTTCAGCTCGATGCCCTTCACCCCGACCACCCGCTCGCCTTCGCGAGCACGTCGGTTATCTGGAATTCCTCGAGCGCGGTCACGCCTTTCGTCTTCTTTGCATTAGTGAAGAAAAGATTGTCCATTATCTCGCGCTTGCAGCAGTAGCCCGGCTCCTTCTCGCCCGGCAGGTTCTTGCCCCGAAAGGGTATGTCGACCACGACGCCCTTGGGCGAGGAGAAGACAACGCCGCGTATGGGCGCGTGCGGCACCTTCTCGATTTCCTTGTCAATGCCCAGCTCGCGCAGCACGCGGAGCGACTTGCCGCTCACGGCGTCGCCGCACGTCTTCTCGCGCGGGAACTTCGCCTTGTCCAGAAGCAGGACCTTGTGGCCCTTTCGGCCCAAAAGCGCGGCACAGGACGAGCCGCCTGGCCCTGCGCCAGCAATTATTACGTCATATGAGCCTGATGATTCGCGTGCCATTTCAAAGACCTCCGTGTGCTGCTAATAGTCGGATGACGCGGTAATTCTTCTGCAAGATTTATAAAGAATTTGCAGGCAGGGCGTGGAGGAGGGGCGTCCATAGGCGACAGACGTATTTAAAAACTTACCAAGGCATAAAGACGAGAGTGCGCGGTGAGGCGTATTTTACAGGGGGGTGGGAGCATGAGTTTCAGTGGTAAGGCTAACCTATTTGTTGCAGTGATTCTCGCGTTTGCACTTTTGGGCTTCCTAGCGGAGCCGGTTTATGCAGTCAACCCCCACAGCCCCGATGATTGCGAGCCGGGAGCTTACTGCCCCGCACCCATTACGATCGTAGCAACCAAGATTGTCTGCAATAACGAAGCCGACCTGCCGAACTGGGGCAAGGGCGGGCCTGATATCACCTCGACAACCGCGCAGGAGTTTATTGAAACTCATCAGGGCTGCGAGTTTCAGGCGGGCTGGCGATTCCAGTGGGGCTATGCAAATGCCAGCAATCCGGGAGACAACACAGGCGAGGCTTCTGAGGCCAGCGGATGGTATACGACCCACCCAACAGGCCATGATGGACAGACGACTGTCAGCGTGCCTTACGTGGCGAATGAAGCAAGGCTCGAGGTGCGTGAGATTCACAATGAGGATTACATAAATTTCACTCATGGCCAGCATTCCGACAACTCCGACAATGGGAGTGCGGAACTCTATTGCTCCAAGGACGTGCGGAACTACGACAATTTTGATTACATAGAAAACCCGCAGAGGGGCGGAACCTACTATTGCGTCGCG
>CABMJK010000012.1 GCA_902386535.1 Candidatus Burarchaeum australiense
AAAGGGGTTTAAAAAGAAGTGGGTGCACGACCGAACTCACGCGAGGTTTATCTGCACCTGCCTGCTCACGTCGGCGGCCATCGGCACGTCGAGTTTTGCCATCAAATACCACTTGACCTGCTGGCCGCTCGCAAGGAACTTCAGAAGGTCAGTCACCGCGCCGCCGACCTCGCCGGGAAATTGCGGAATTTGGCCGGCACTGGGGATTTGCTGCGGTATCACGATCCTGAAAGGGTAGGCGAGGGGCTCCGGGGTTGCGGGATATTCCTTCTCGGAGTCTAGCGTGTTTTTGAGTTCGAATATGCGCCGATCATTGTTGTGTGAAGCATGATGCTGCGCGCTCGGGCTCCCACCAAACGTAATCGTGGCGTTTGCTCCGTGGGAAATGGCGGCAAGCGTGACGCTCAGTTCGCGCGCTTTTACCGGCCCTTTCAGCTTTAGAAGAACGGTGCCCTCGATGGTGTCGCCGGGCCTGAAGTTGAAATTATTCAGTTTTATGTCAACGCTGCCTTGCCCGAAACCAAACATTGGAAAACCTCCGAAGCCAATGCGTATCCTCTAGGGTTCTGCACGAAGCAAGCTTTTTAATTTGCACTGACTGAACTACGCCTCATGAAGCCGGTCATCGCGCTGAACTTCAAGGCCTATAAGGAGTCTCTGGGCGAGCGGGGGCTGGCGCTGTGCGAAATAGCCTCTGCTGTGTCGATGCTCAGCGGCGTGCGCGTGATAGTGGCGCCGCAGGCCGTGGACCTGCGCGAGGCGGCCAAGGTGTGCAACGACGTTTACGCGCAGCACGTGGATGCGGTCGCGCAGGGGCAGTTCACGGGCTGGATTACCGCCGAGAGCCTGAAGCACGCGGGCGTGAAGGGCTCGCTCGTCAACCACTCGGAGCGGCGGCTGGCCAAGGAAACCATAGCGGGCACCGTCGAGAGGCTGAAAGCGGCGGGGCTCGAGTCCATGGTGTGCGCCCACGACGCCACCGAGAGCGCGGAACTGGCCAAACTGAAGCCCAGTTTTGTCGCAGTCGAGCCTCCGGAGCTGATAGGAAAGGGTATAAGTGTTTCTACAGCAAAACCAGAAGTAGTGATTAAAGCGGTCGAACTCGTCCGAAAGAGTTCGCCCGGCGTTCCGGTCCTGTGCGGCGCGGGTGTGAGCACGGCGTCGGACGTGAAAAAGGCGATACAACTTGGAGCTGATGGCGTTCTTTTGGCGAGTGCCTACGTGATGGCAAAGGAGCCGAAGAAACTGCTTGAAGAAATGGTGGCATCGGTTTGAAGCCGTGCCGGAGTGAGAAAATGGGATACGGAGGTAGAGGCGGTGGAGGAAGAGGCGGAGGCAGTGGAGGATACGGCGGCGGAAGCAGGGAAATGCACAAAGCAGTGTGTTCCGATTGCGGCGCCGAGTGCGAGGTTCCTTTCGAGCCGACCGAAGGCAGGCCAGTCTATTGTCGCGATTGCTTCGCGAAGAGAAGGCCGCCCCGCTAAGGGCTGAAGACAGGAAATAAATCTGCAAAAAGGGCTGGGGCTACCGGAGAATTATCTTCTCTGCATGCCTCAGCTTTCTTATTTTTTCTATTACACTTCCGCTTAGCTTGCCATCGACGATGATGGTGAGAATCGGGTTCGGGAAGAGTTCGGCATCGTCGGCCATTATCTGCCTTATCCTTATCTTGTTCTTGGCCATCACCGCGGTTATGTCCGCGACTATGCCTATGGCCTTCGGGTCGGCGTGAATCTCGATGGTGTCGAAGCCCAGGGCCTTGGCCGAGTGCGAGAAGTTCGAGCGTGGTTCGAGAGTGGAGAAGATGTCGAAGAGGAAATCGTTTTCCGCTATCTCTTCCGCAGTCTCGATGACCACGCGCCTGTCCACGCCGAGCGCCCGCGCCATTTTTGCCGGCGCTATCTCTATCGCGTTGCAGTAGATTTTGCCGTGATTATCGACCCGCAGGCCGTAGCGCAGCATGGCTTCCGCCACTATACGCCTCGCGCGCTGGCCTTCGAAGAACTTCTCGAGTTCCTTGTGCATATGTATAATTCTGTGCAAGAATGTTTAAATATGTAGCGCGGTGCGTATTGAGCCACACGGATGCAAAACACTTGGAGGTGTTTGGAATGAACAAGATGGGAAGGGGTGTACTTTGGAAATGTACGGATGCATGAGGGAGGCGAGAAGGGCGGAAAGATTGGAGAAGGAGGGGAGTTCAAATTGGAATTGGACCGTAAGACTGAGGGAAGCGGCATAAGCTCGTTTTCAGGGCCGCGGACTCGGCAGTATTTGGAGCAGCATCCTACGCTCAACGAAAGGCTTGCAGCATATGTACGCAAGAACTCGCTTGCCAAGTCAGGCCAATTAAAGGACCCGAACGCCATGCTTGAACTGGAAAAACATTGCCTAGAAAAGTTAAGGGACGGCACGGCTGGCTATTTCGTGTATTCGGCTCTAAACTACATAACCCTGCTGTCTGGAGGGGACGAGATCTGCCATAATGGACTAGAGAAGGCAGGAAAAACGCTGGCTTCAGAATATTCAGGCATTATTGGCGTGTGCTTGGAGGATTTGGAAGAAACGGTTACTGCGCCAATAGCATCGCATTTGAGCGTTTATGGCCTCTATGAATTTTTCGAAAAATTTAGGGTTGCAGGAGAAGTATGCGAGGTCATGTGTGCAAGAGAATTGGATGCAGGAAAGCTAAGACCTATAAGGATGGCAGCTCTTTTGATGAAGCCACCAGCATATCCCAAGCACACGGTTCCAATTGATTTGGCTAAAAAATACCATTCGGCGCGTGAAAGCAGTCCTAACAAAAACTGCATATATGCATGTATGGACAGCGAGGCGTTGGAGTCCCACATGGCATTCCAGGGACCTTGTTGCTGAAATTCGGAGGTATTTGAAATGAAAACTACTGCAAAAAATAGCGCGCCCGGTGTGCAGGCCAATTGCACGCTGGCGCGGATCCGCGAACTCGTGCGTACAAACCCCGACGTGGCGCGGGCTGTTGAGATTTTGAAGCGAGAAGGGGTTGATGTGAAGGCGCTTGCGGAAAGAAATGAAAGCGGGGCGTTTGGAAGGCCAAGTATCGAAGATATTTTCGGAGGAAAGGGATTCATATAAGAAAAAATAGTGGGGTGAAAAAAAATGACTATAAAAACGAGGGGATGTCGTTGGCAGTGAAGGTGCAAGAGGAGTAAAGGCTATTTTGAGCGAGGAGGAGATTCCGAAGCAGTATTACAATATCTTGCCAGATTTACCGCGACCCTTGGACCCTTATCTGGGACCTGACGGCGCGCCGGTGAAGCCGGAGCAGCTGGAGGCTATTTTTCCGAAAGAGCTCATCAGGCAGGAGATGAGCGGCGAGCGGTTCGTTGCGATACCCGAGGAAGTGCGGGGGCTGCTGGCGCGGGTGGGAAGGCCTACGCCGCTGCAGAGGGCGGTGGGGCTTGAGAAGAGGCGCGGCACGCCTGCGCGCATCTACTACAAGAACGAGGGGAGCCTTTTCACGGGCGCGCACAAGATAAACACCGCGATTGCGCAGGCATATTACAATGCGCGCGAGGGAACTGAGAGGCTGGCCACGCACCAAGGCAAGGGCGCCAAGGACAAGAGCGGGAAGCGACGGCTCTCGACCGAGACAGGCGCAATGCAATGGGGCACTGCGCTTGCGCTCGCGTGCTCGCTGTTCGAGCTCGAGTGCGAAGTGTTTGCGGTTGCCGACAGCTTCAACTCGAAGCCTGGCAGGAGGACGCTGATTGAACTGTTTGGTGCTAAACTTCACTCGAGCCCCTCGCCCGTGACTGAAGCGGGCAGGAGGGCGCTGGCGCAGAACAGAAATCATCCGGGCTCGCTGGGCATCGCAATTTCCGAGGCCATCGAGCTCGCGGTTTCAGACGAGAGGACGAAGTATAGTTTAGGCAGCGTGCTGAACCACGTGCTCCTGCATCAAACGGTCATCGGGCAGGAGGTAATCGAGCAGCTCAAGCTCTTCGACGAGCGCGAGCCGGATTATTTCATCGGCTGCTTCGGGGGCGGGAGCAATTTCGCGGGCTTTGCCTATCCTGCGCTCGGGCTGAAGCTGCAGCGCAAGGCATTCCGCGAGAGCGAGTTCCGCGCCGTCGAGCCGGCCGAAGTGCCTTCTCTGACTGCGGGCGAATACCGGTATGACCACGGGGACACCGCGGGCTACACACCTAAGATGAAGATGTACTCGCTCGGCAAGGACACCGTGCCTGCGCGCATAATGGCCGCGGGCCTGCGCTACCATGGCGCCGCGCCCTCTGCCTCGCTGCTCGTGAACGAGGGCAAGGTGAAGGCCATTGCGCGCCCCGAGGCAGAAGTCTTCGAGGCTATGCGGCTCTTCTCGCTCTCCGAGGGCCTTGTGCCTGCGCCCGAGTCCTCGCACGCGATTGCGGATGCGGTTGCGCTGGCGCTCGAGGCGAAAAGGAAGAACGAGGAGCGCGTCATCGTGTTCAACCTGAGCGGGCACGGCTTCCTGGACCTGCAGAGCTACCAGGAGAAGCTGGAGGCTGCCCGATGAGGCGGGAAGAGTGAGGGAGTGGATGAAAGCAGGAGGCACGGAAGCCGCACTCAAATAATAAAAGCTTTCGCCGAGAAGACGGGTTGTGATACGATGGCTAATGTAAAGACCGGCACGCAGAAAGTGAAGGAAGGCTTCGCGTCCATGGTGAAGCACGGTGTGATTATGGACGTGACTACTGCCAAGCAGGCGCGCGTGGCGGAGAAGGCGGGCGCAGTTGCCGTGATGGCATTGCACATGGTGCCTGCGGACATCCGGGCCACCGGTGGGGTTGCGCGCATGCCCGACCCGAAGGCAGTGAAGGAAATCATGAATGCCGTGACTATTCCGGTAATGGCCAAGTGCAGGATTGGGCATTTTGCCGAGGCGCAGGTGCTCGAGTCCCTGGGCGTTGATATGATTGACGAGAGCGAGGTGCTCACGCCGGCCGACGAGGAGAGCCACGTGGACAAGAGGAAATTCAAGGTGCCGTTCGTGTGCGGTGCGCGCGATTTGGGCGAGGCCCTGCGCAGAATCAACGAAGGGGCGGCTATGATTAGGACGAAAGGCGAGGCTGGAACGGGCAATATCGTCGAGGCCGTGAGGCACATGAAGCTCATAAAGAGGCAGATAGGCGAGCTGGCAAGGATGAAGAACAATGAGGCGATGCTGTCCGACAGGGCCAAGAATTACCGCGTGCCGGTCGAGCTCGTGAAGAAGGTTGCCGAGCTGGGCAGGCTGCCGGTTGTGAATTTCGCTGCAGGCGGCATTGCTACACCGGCTGATGCCGCGCTCATGATGCAGCTGGGCGCTGACGGCGTGTTCGTAGGCAGCGGCATATTCAAGTCCAGGCAGCCCGAGCGGTTTGCGAGGGCTATTGTGGAGGCCACGAGGCATTACGATGACCCACGAGTTGTCGCAAGGGTGAGCGAGGGACTCGGAGATGCGATGAAGGGCAAGGATGTGCGCACGCTGGCAGGGCACGAGAGGATGCAAGAACGCGGAAGATAACGCTTGCTAGGCTAAATCATTATCGTATTTCTTAGCGTTTTGAAGTGAGAATCGCTGCTCACTAATGGAAGCCTGCACCTAACGGCCGTGGCGTATATCAGGCAGTCGACCATGCCAATTCCGGCTATTTTTGATTCGTGCTTGATATTGGCCGCCAATATTGCGGTTTCTGCATCTAATCCGATAATGGTTGATTCTTGACTGATGCGTTCGAAATGTTTCTGTATGTTCAGATTATTCCTAAGCGCCCACAATTTCAATTCAGCTATTGTAAGAATGCTGGCATAGAGCATCTTACCATTTGTTATTTCTCTGACGGCTTTGCCCTTCTCGCTCCCTTGGAAAAGCTCGATCCATGCGGAAGTATCAAGCAGCATCAGAACACCCTATCATCATGTTCGCGTACGAAGGGCTTTGTTCCTTTGAGTGTGCCGAAGAGGTCCTTGAGGGAAACCTTTCGCTTGGGCATTATGGCTACCTCGATTTCTTCTCCTTTTTTGAGTTTTTGGGAGTTCATCACGTTCTTCGGCAGTATGACGCAGAACGAATTGCCGACGGGCCGTATGATGCTCTTGAAAGTCTCCATCAGATCACCGTTATAACATGTTATAACATCAGTTTATAAAGGTTTGCCTCGAAAAATGTGTAAGAGAGGGGCAGATGACTTGAGGTATGGCCATGCTCGACCCATTTTTACTGAAAATAATACTAGCATTTCTGATAGGCGGAGCATGGGTTACGCTTGCCACGGTCATTTCTGAAAGGTTTGGCTCCAAGATAGGCAGACTGGTTGGCAACCTGCCTTCGAATATCGTGGTATCTCTGCTTTTCATGGGCCTAATCCAGAATGCCGAATTTGCAGCCGACGCAGCCAGCACCGTACCGATGGGCATGATAATGGATACTGTGTTCTTGTTTTCTTACTTCGTGCTCGTTAAGAAATATGGCAATTTTGCCGCCCTGCCGGCGTTGGGCATATGGTTTGTGATGGCGTTCTTCATCGCCAAATGGAACTATTTTGACGCGCTTTGGACAACCATATTCTACTTGGCCGTAACACTCGGGCTCTTCGCATATCTCGAATATAGGATGCGCATCCCGTCATTGCACAAGAAAAGGAAGCCCTATACTATTTCCGAGCTCGCGATGCGGGCGGTTTTAGCGGGTAGCGTCATTGCGTTTGCAAACATCATGGCAGCAGTTGGAGGGCCTGTTTGGGGCGGGCTGTTTTCCGTCTTTCCGGCTGTCATGCTCTCCACGATGTATCTGATAACCCGCGCGCAGGGCCCCGAATTCTCGCAGGCGACGGGCAAGGTGATGCTGCTCGGCTCCATCAACATAATCGTTTATGGCTTTTTTGTGCATGCGACATATCCGATTTATGGCTTGCTGTGGGGCACCGTGATTTCCTATGTCGCGGCTGCGGCTTTTGTGGTGCTGGCATATCCGCTTATAAAGAAGGTTTCGTAAATTTGGGAGAATGGACACCATGCGCGTCGGGGTCCTTGCCCTGCAGGGCGATGTGGAGGAGCATCTGGCGATGCTGCAAAAGTGCGGAGCGGAAGCGGTGAGAGTCAGGCATATGAAGGATGTCGATGCTGTTTCTGCTCTTATCATACCGGGTGGCGAGTCCACGACCATCGGGAAGCTGATACATGAAAGTGGAATTGCGGATGTTGTAAAGAAGAGGGTTGTGAAAGAACAATTTCCTGTTTGGGGCACCTGCGCGGGCCTCGTGCTGATGGCCAAGAAGGGCGACGGGCAGGTGAAGAAGACGGGGCAGCAACTGCTCGGGCTGATGGATTTTGAGGTCGAGCGGAACGCGTTCGGCAGGCAGAGGGAGAGCTTCGAGGCGGAAGTCGAGATGGATGGTGTCAGGAATTTCCAGGCATACTTCATCCGGGCGCCTGCAATCACGAAGGTTTGGGGCGGGTGCAAGGTTTTGGCGCGCTTTGACGGTAAGATAGTCGCGGCAGAGGAGGGCAGCCTGCTGGCAACCGCGTTTCATCCTGAGATTGGCGGCGATGCGCGGGTGCACGAGTATTTTTTGGCTAAGATAAAGAAGTAGGAAAATAGGTCAGCGCAATTCTTCTTTTACCAGTTCGAGAAGCTTTTCAAACTTCGCGTAGCCCGTCTTTTCGTTGAAATGACCGGAGTTTTTGGAATAAATCATGTCCACACCCAAGTTCTTGGCCAGCTCCCAGCCATTTGCCACTGAAACCAGCGGATCGTCCTCGGAATGGAAGACGAAGAATTTTTTGCAGCTTTTTCGGATTTTGGCCCAGTCAAACGGATTTTCCACGAACTGCCGGTCTGTTTCGTAATTTTTGATTGGCAGGATGCCGATTGGGGCCGCGATGATGAAGGCGGCCTTGATGCTGGTTTGGGCATTTTCGAGAATGCGAAGCGCAAATGTGCCGCCTAGGCTGTGGCCGATTAAAATTGTATCGGGCGTAAGGTGGTCCGCATATTCTTCGAAAACTTTGAACCACGCCTCGGGAGTTTGATTCTGCGGGGTCGGGAATTGCGGTACGAACACGCGGCAGCCGAGCGCTTCGAGCTCCTTCCGCAGCCAGGGGAACCAGTTTTCTTCCGGATGCCCGCCGGTTCCATGAAACATGAGGACGTTCGTCATGGCAATCTGCCTGAGTTTGGATGGGCGTTAAGGTTATTATTCTTCGCGGAGAGGTAAGGGCAATAACCGCGAGTTGGTTCCATGGCATTCGAAACTAGGAAGATTGGCGAGGCTAAGTGGCAGATAGAGAAGCAGGGCGCAATGAGGGTGCCTGCCGTCATTTATGCCAACGACAATCTGATTGAGAAAATCAAGACCGACAGGACCATGGGGCAGCTCACCAATGTTGCGACCATGCCGGGAATAATCAATGCCGCCTACGTGATGCCCGACGCGCACGAGGGCTACGGCTTCCCGATTGGCGGGGTCGCGGCCTTTGACCTCGAGACCGGCGTGGTTTCGCCTGGCGGAGTGGGCTATGACATTAATTGCGGAGTTCGTCTTATTCGCACTGATTTGAAGGCCGATGAAGTCAAGCCAAAGATGGCCGAGCTGATAGACGCGCTTTTCAAAAACGTGCCGAGCGGGGTGGGAAGCAAGAGCAAGCTCAGGCTAGAGAGGAGCGAGCTCGAGAAGGCGCTCGTGGAGGGCGCCGAGTGGGCGGTTGCGAAGGGTTATGGCTGGAAGGAGGACACGCAGCATTCCGAGGAGTATGGACGGATGGACGGCGCGAAGCCCGAGTTCGTGAGCGACATGGCCATGAAGAGGGGCGCGCCGCAGTTCGGCACTCTCGGGGCGGGCAACCATTTCCTCGAGGTGCAGCGGGTCGAGAAGGTGCTTGAGGAGAAGACCGCGAAGGCTTTCGGCTTGTTCGAGGGCCAGGCTGTTTTGATGCTGCACTGCGGCTCGCGGGGCTTTGGCCACCAGGTGTGCGATGATTACCTGCGCGAGATGATGCCTGCTGTCAAGAAATATAATTTGAATTTGCCTGACCGGGAGCTGGCGTGCGTGCCGTTGGGCACCCCTGAGGCTGAGAGATATTTGGGCGCGATGAGGTGCGCGGTGAATTACGCGCTGTGCAACAGGCAGGTCATGACGCACTGGGTGCGCGAGACTTTCGAGAAGGTTTTCGGAAAGAGCGCAGACGCGCTGGGCATGAAACTGGTGTACGACGTTTGCCACAATATAGCGAAATTCGAGGAGCATGAGGTGGACGGGCAGCGGAAGAAGGTTTGCGTTCACAGGAAGGGCGCCACCAGGGCTTTCGGGCCGGGCAGGCAGGAGATTCCGCCCGCCTACCGCGAAGTTGGGCAGCCCGTGCTCATACCTGGCAGCATGGGCACCGCGTCCTACGTGCTCGTAGGCACCACGCAGGCAGAGCTGCAGAGCTTTGGCTCAACGTGCCATGGCAGCGGCAGGGTGATGAGCAGGTCTGCGGCAATCCGCAGCTTCCCGGGGCAGGATGTTCGGAAGAGCATGGCGGACAAGGGCATCGTACTGCGAGGCGGCGAGGGCACGCTTGTGTCGGAAGAAGCGCCGGGTGCCTACAAGAACGTGGATGAAGTGGTCGGGAGCGTGCAGGCTGCAGGGCTCTCGAGGGCCGTCGCGCGGCTCGTGCCGATGGGCGTGGCGAAGGGCTGAAAACCGCATCGGAGCTAAATTTAAATACCCCCCTGCGTAAGCAACCCCATGGACCTGACCCTGGCGCCGCAACCGAAAATCGCTCCTCTGCCGTCGCCGACTGAGACGTTTGGGCCTATTCAAAAAACCACTACCGCCAAAGCGGTTGCGGACATCATCAAGGAATTTTCCATGTTCTTCTGGAATCCCAAGGGCCTGTGGGATAAGGTTGTGAGCGGCATGAAGATGAAAGCTGAGGCTCCGGCCATGCCGGCAACTAGGGTGATGGCGAGAAGGGCCGTGCCGATGCGGGTCCAAATTGCTCCGGAGGCTCCTAGCCTGAAGGCGCCTGTCAGCGCAGCGCCTTCCGCCATGGCAAAGGCCGGCGAGGCGGTGGCAGCCACCGTAGGCTCGCTGGTCCTGTTCTTTGGCGCTCTCCGTGGGATGCTGGGCAACCTGCTGCCGAAAGGGAAGAAGTAGGAATGCAAAAATCAGATGTCGAGCAAAACGCGCACGACTGCCTTGCCCTTTTTCTGTTCGACCGAGACCTCGTGGTAGGTGACTGCCTTGACCACGTCCTTGACTTTCCCCTTGCCCGCGCCTATCCGCGCCTTGAGCCTTTTCTCCTTGCCTTTCGCGTCGAGCTCGAGCACCTTGAAGGAGTGCGGCTGCAGCTCGCGGCTCTCGCAGCCGGTCAGGATGTAGGAAAGCGAATAGACTACGAGCTCGTCAAGGGTTTCGGCCTTTTCCTCGAACTCGAAAGAAACGTCCTCCTTGTCGGCCCGGCCAATGCGCTCGATTATGCCCGCCGCAGTCTCCTCGATTGCCTCGGCCAGGTTCCTGCCGTCGCCCTCGACTATTATGTCGGCAGTGTGCCCGATGAAACGGTAGGCCATGGAGAGGAATCGGCGCCGCAGATTTATTAATATTGGGCTACTGAATTGCAAGATGAGCGTAACGAGCATCGATTCTGTTTCTGCCGAAGGCCAGGTGTCGATAGCCGGGCGCATCGTGCGGGCGCGGGAATCGCAGAACCTCTGCGTCTACACGCTGATGGACGACAGCGGTCTCATCGACGTGGCGAGCTACGCGAGTTTCCCGGTGGGCGACGTGGTGAAGGTTTCGGGCAGCGCGAAGCAGCACGGCCAGAGGTTCGAGATATACGCCGAGGAGATGGACAGGCTGCTCGAGCCCTCTCGCGAGCTGGTGGAGAAGGCGATTGACAGGATGATAGAGCAGGAGAGCGCGCCGCTCAGGTGCAAGCCGCTAATCAACGACGAGATTATGCGTGCGCTTGCCAAGCCTTTCGACGACTGCGCGCGGCGCATAAGGCGCGCGATTTTCTCGGTCAGGCCGATACTCATAAGGTACAACGGGGATGCGGACGGCATATGCGCCGGCCTTTGCCTCAGGCGCGCCATCGAGCAGCTGATGGGCGGCGAGGCCAAGCGGCGGCTTTTCTTCGCGCAGAACAACCCGGCAGTTTACGCGCCAGGCGACGCGCTGCGGGACGTGAGCCTCGTGCGCATGCTGCCCGAGCAGATGGAGAGGCCGCTCTTCCTGCTCGTGGACTTCGCGGCCAATTCCGAGAGCCTCGAGGCCCTGGAACTGCTGAACGGTGCGGCGGTCGAGGTGGCCATCATAGACCACCACCCCTTCGACCCCAAGGCGCTGCTGGCCATCGAAAGCTTCGTGTCTCCGCAGACGTGCAACGGGAGTTCGAGCTATTGCGCGGGCCTGCTGGCGGGCGAGGTCGCGAAGCGCGTGGCCGAGGTCGAGGTCGAGGAGCTCCAGCGCATCGCCATGGCCGGGGACAGGAGCGGGCTTCTGCCTCCGACGCCCGAGCAGGAGCATTTCGCCATGGCCGTGGATTTCCTCGCCAACTACCAGAAGGAGACGAGCACGCTCGACTTTTTCGACAAAACCGTGAGCGACAGGAAATTCATGGTGTCGGTTTACGAGCAGGCCGAAGCCAGGATGAAGCAGAGTCTGGAGACTGCAAGAGGCTTTTCGAAAGTTACCGAGCTGGCCAACGGCTTCGTGCTGTGCAAGATAAAGCTCGACAGCGCCGCCAAGAAGGGAGAGTTCCCGGCAAAGGGCAGGCTGACCGGCGCTGTCCATGACGAGCTGGCGGCCGCCAAGAGCGGCGCGTCCCTGGTCACGTTGGGCTACGGCGAGCGCATGATTTCCATACGCGCGAACGCAAAGGCGCGGGAGCGGGGCTTCAACGCGAGCATCATGATAGAGAAGCTCAAGGAGGAGATGAAGAATTCCATAGAGAGCGGCGGCGGCCACGACGTTGCGGCCTCCATCAAAGTTAATAAGGGATTCGGGAAAATCGTGCTTAACTGGGTTGTCAGTTGGATTGATAGGCTATGAGCCTGAAGAAGAAGTTGTTTGGCGGGCTGCGCGAGAGGCTGTTTGGCGGCCTGAGCAAGAACGTCATAGTGCTGGGCTTAGTCAGCATGCTCACGGACATCAGCAGCGAGATGATTTTCCCGCTGCTGCCGCTCTTTCTCGTCGACATCATGGGCGCCAGCGCCGCAGTCGTGGGGCTGATTGAGGGAGTGGCCGAAGGCACTGCAGACGCGATGAAACTGGTTTTCGGCTGGTATTCAGACAAGATAGGCAAGCGCAGGCCTTTCGTCTTCGGAGGCTATGGCCTCTCAACAATCACAAAGCCCCTCTTCGCCTTGGCCACCAGCTGGCAGCAGGTATTCGGCATCCGCATGGCGGATCGCATCGGCAAAGGTATGCGGGTGAGCGCGCGGGATGTGATGGTTGTGACGTCCACCCCTGCCGAGCTGCGCGGAAAGGCGTTTGGCTTCCGGAAGATGATGGATTCGCTGGGCGCTGTCATCGGCCCGCTCATTGCCATCGCGCTTCTGCCCCTTTTCATCTCGGCCACCGACCCTTCCGCGGCATACCGCGACATCTTCTGGCTCTCGGTCATTCCCGCGTTTCTCGCAGTTGTGTTGATATTCTTCGTGAAAGAAAAGGAAGTCCAGAACAACGGAAATGGCAATAACAATCACTACTCCTACAGGGGCTCCATCAGCCACCTCGGCCCGAACTACAAGCGGCTCCTGATTGCGAGCCTCCTTCTTGCGCTCAGCAATTTCAGCGTGGCATTCTTCATACTCCGCGCATATGACATGGGCTATGGAATCGAGAAGGCGCCCATGCTCTACGTGGTGTTCAACCTCACCTATGCCCTGCTTGCCATGCCCAGCGGCGAGATATCGGACAAGATAGGCCGGAAGCCCGTCCTGCTGTTCGGCCACGTGCTCTTCGGCGCCGTCTGCCTCGGCTTTGCCTTTGTCACGCCCGGGCCCGCGGTCTGGATTCTCTTCGCGCTCTATGGGTTCTTCCTCGCCATAAGGGAAACTTTGCAGCGCGCATTCATTTCGGACATAATAGAGGAGGAAGGCTTGCTCGGCACGGCCTTCGGCACGCTGCAGGGCGCGATTGGCCTGGCAGCCATACCTGCGAGCATAATTGCCGGCCTCCTGTGGGACGTCTACGGCTCGCAGGCCACCTTCTTCTTCGGAGCGGGCGTCGCGTTCCTGTCGGCAATCTTGCTGGCGCTTTGGGTGAAGGAGAAGAGGAAAGGCCCGTAGCAGGTTGTCGCGTAGCTCAGGGTTTCGCAATCTTCCAGAACGAGTTGAAGTATTTTTGGAAGTTCTTCACAGCCTCCTCGCTTTCTATGAGGAAGCCCTTGGGTTCGCGCGTCCACAGCGCCATGATGACCTTGTTCTTGTAGAATGCAATTTCCATGTTTGTAATCAGATACTGCGGCAGGTAGCGGATTTCCGCCTTCAGCTTTGTGCTGGCCTCGAGTGCCTCCCGCTGGTCGTGGTTGGCAAGCATCTTCAATCCAATCCGGCGCTCGCTCCTCCTGAGGTGGTGGTTGTGGAAGAAGGGCCTTAGCCCCGGCACATTCTCCCCGTAGCCCGCACCTATCACATAATACTCTTCGCCTGCCTTCAAATCAGCCAGCATGCCCCTGAACAGGTTCGTTACGCCGCGGAAGCCTTCGTAAACAAAGACCTCTGTCTTCACACCCGCCTTTTCCTGCATCCGCTCCAGCTCGCCCACCATGCCCTCCACGGCCTTCCTGTCCTTTGCCAGCCTGGCCTGCTTCTCATCCATGTAGTCCAGCACGCAACGGGGCTGCATTGCCGCGAAGTGCTTGGCCTTGCCTATAATCACGTGACCTGCAAGACCCTTTGCATGGAGCCTATCAAGAATCTTGTAAATCTTCGAGGACGATACCCCGGCGGCAGCGCACAGCGGACCGGTCTTCGAGGGGCCGAGTTTCAGGAGCGCGAGATACACCTTCACCTCGCCCGGGGTCAGCCCTATCTCTTCGAGCAGTTTGAGGTCCATGTTTTGCCTTGCACGGGCCCGATTTATTAACCTATCGACTTCGACCCCCTTGGGGGAAGAATAGGTTTATGTGGTTCAATCGTCATATACGATAACTAGTTTTGAGCACGGGCGCGGCCCGTGCAGGGGGTGAAGTTATGCAGATGCAGATGAACATGAACCGCCAAAAGCCACAACCTACTTTGTTACAGCGCACGGGCATCTATCTGGCATCGGCTGCTCTTGCATTTAGCCTTGCAGCCGGACCTGCCCGGGCAGCCGTGACTGCGCAAAACACTGCAGCCACAGGCAGGCAGCCGATTACCCTGACCATGAGCAGGCCCGAAGGCCTGTTTTCGACGAAGCTAGTACTTAGCGACGGAATTCTCACTGGTGAGGAATACTATACGATTGCAAGCGGGCGCGACACCTTTACGCTGCAATTGACGGAAAAAGGCGACAATATAGACGGCCGCCTTTACGCGGCATGTGCCCTGAACGACACGCTGAAAATAGGCGCTGGCGCAGGCAACGACTTCTGGGGCATTGCCGCGCTGGGCACCTATGCCGATGGAAGATACGCAATCGTTTACACCGAAACAGGTCCGAAGAGAACCTTTGCCGGTTCGATTGATAGGCGCATTAGCAGTGACTTCAACCTCTCGCTCAAGGCCTCTGAAACAAACGGCAACTCGCCCACTTTCGCGCTGGGCGGAGATCTCGCACTAGGCAACGGCGGGCAATTCGGCCTCTCAAGCAAGCTTGGCAGCTGGAATGAAATAAGCGTCTATCTCTCAGGAACCGCGCCGTGGGGCGGAGTCAGGCTTGATGCCGTAAACTTGGGCCGAGACGATACGATGTGGAGCATGATGATCAACCTGAATACCAGGTGAATGATATGTTAACCAAACCGCAGGACCAGCAAATTCGCAAGCAGCTCGACAGGCATAAGGTTGCGACCGTTCCACGTTTCGAAGATATTCAGATTACAAACGCCTTCAGGCTCGAGAAGTTCCGCATAAATCCCGACGTCTTCGACGCAAGCTTCATGACTTCCTCCAAGGAAACGGCAAGGGCGCTGCTCGAGGAGGACGTGGTGCCGCTATACAGAGGAAAGCAAGCCCTGGACATGGGGTGCGGAAGCGGAATTGCGGGAAGGGTGATGCTTGAAATGGGCGCGGAGGTCGTGCTGAGCGATATTTCCGAAGCAGCAGCCAAGAATGCGGAGGAGAACGTGCGCGATTTCGGCATGCGGGCAGTTGTGCTCTGCGGCGACCTGTTCGAGAAGGTGAAGGAGCTGGACACGAAGTTCGACTTCATTGTATTCAACCACCCATTCTTCTCGGGAGAACCTATCGAGAACGAGCCGGTCTCGCGGGCAATGCTCGACCCGGGCGGGGTGCTCCGGCGCTTCCTGACCGAGGCCAAGAGCTACTTGGAGGAGGGAGGGAGCATACTGATGCCCTACTGGCATTTTGCAGGCAGTGGGAAAGGCAGTAACGATCCCGCAGTGTATGCCGTTGAATATGGCTATGCTGTGAAAGAAAAAGTGATTGACGTCGGTGCCGAGACCATCCAGAACGGGACGTTTTCCATATACATTCTCAAGCCGAAAGCTTAGGTGATCTAGCCAACCGACTCGTACGCCTTATTCCACTTCCCGGCCACGACTTCCCACGCGAACTCCTTCACTGCGCGCCGGCGCGCATTTGCGCCCATGCGCTTCCTGAGCTTCTCGTCCGCGTAAAGACCGTCAATCGCCTCGAACATGGCCTTCGCATCGCGAGGCTCGACCAGCAGGCCGCAGCCATCGCGCTCCCCGCCAATCTGCTCGGGATTGCCGCCGATGGCCGCAGCCACTACTGGCAGCCCGCTCGCGAGCGCCTCGGGATGAACGACGGCGCAGGGTTCCCAGATGGCGGAATGCGCGAAAACGTCGGCTGCACGGTAGTAGAGGGGCAGCTCTTCCTCAGGTATCCCAGTAACGAAATGAACGCTTTTCGAAATGCCAAGTTTTGCCGCGAGGTCGAGAAGCTGCTGTTTTAGAGGGCCTTTTCCTATTGCGACGAGTTCCGCGTTTTTGTGTTTTTTCTTGAGCATCGCGAATGCATCGAGCAGATAGCGATAGCCCTTCTGTTCCACCATGCGCGCATTTTCCAGGACCACGAATGCGTCCGCGCCTATGCCGAGCTTCTTGCGCACGCCCGCACCGCTCGCAGTTACGTTGAAACGGGTTACATCCACGCCGTTGTGCGCCACGTGCACCTTGTGTTTCAGGCTTTTCGGCACGGTCACGTCCCGCGTATATGCGCTAACGGCGATTATCACGTCGGCGAGCTCCATCCACCTTCTTCCCACCAGCAGATCATAGGCCAGCGCGCCGTTGTCAACCCCGAACGAGACGCCCCGCGGCAGCGCATTGTGCAGCGTGATGGCAATCTTCTTGCCCTGCAGCGACTTCCGCATCGCGAGCTCGAGCATGGTGCCGTAGTAATACCAGAAGCGGTTGTGGATGTGGAAAATGTCGGCATCCTGCTGCATGAGCGTGAAGTTAAAGAAAGGCACGATGGTGTAGGGAGGCGGGAAGAGCGCGGGCATCTTCTCAAGGTAGATTGAGGGCGAGGCGCGCACTATCTTTATGCCGTCCAGCGTTTCGCTCGGCACCGTATTCGGCAGGCGCGAAGTCAGGACAGTTATGTCGTGCCCCTGATTGGCCACGAGCCTTTTGCTGACCTCGTAGACCACCTTTTCCGAGCCGCCGTGGTAGGGGTAAAAGAGGGGGTCAAGGTGGCAGATGCGCATGAGAGGCTTTTTCCCCTGCCCTATAAATAGCTAATTACGCTCGTGAAGAAAAAGCAGCGGACGGGGGTGCGCTTTTTATAGTTCAAAAGCCAGAATATTACCCATGCAGAGAGTTGAATTCCCGATAGGCTCGGGCTTGGCAGCTCCGGTACGGAGCCCAATGGATTTCCGCAGGCTGTGCCAGGACCGCAGACCGGAAATAACTGGCGTCTCTATTGGGCAACGGCGCCTTGAGATTGAGTTTGACGATAGGTAACTTGTGGCGGCTATATTTTTCAACTACGCCGATGGACACGGCCGACCACGTCCAAACAAAAAAAGGCTGCTGGAAACATATGAC
>CABMJK010000013.1 GCA_902386535.1 Candidatus Burarchaeum australiense
TCGCTTTCCTGGCCGCTCGCATTTACCATTGGGTTCGTGAATATGACCGGCGCGCACTGACCGAGGTCTTCCACAATATCGCCGTTGGGGCAGGCATAAGTCTCGGGGCCTTGCTGGCCGCCGAGGCAGCCTGCGAGAAGAAGGGCAAATAGAAGCGGAAGGGCGGGAAAGAGGCAGGCTGAAAGAAGGAACTTGCCCATGTAAAGGGGATACTGGACTAATATTAAAAAAGCTACTTCAGAGCTTACTCGCAGCGGCGAAAGGTTTATTAACGTGGTTATGGAATTATGTATAGGTGATTATAGATGGGCTATACAACAATCCAGATACTGCCCGAGACTAGGAAAAAGCTGGCCGGCCTCAAGATGTATGACAGACAGACGTACGACGAGCTCCTGAACGCGCTCATGAGCCTTGTCCCGAAAGGGGATGAGGAAGGCGAATACGGAGACGAGTTCCGCGCAGGCCTGCTGAGGGCGAGAATAGACCTGGCGGAAGGGCGCACGATAAGCCACGAGGAACTCAAAAAGCGCCTAGGGCTTTGAAATGACGTACAAAATCGACTGGTCGCTTCATGCAACTGAGGGTTTTGTGAAGCTGGAAAGGAAAGTGCAGGAAAGAATAATGGCCAAGCTTGAAGAGGCGGCGGAAAATCCAAAGCACTACTTTTCAAAGCTCACTGGCTGCGAGGAGCATAAGCTGCGCATCGGGGATTACAGACTCGTAGCTCTTGTCCTGCATTCGCAGGAAAGGATAGTCGTAGAAAAGATCGGACATAGACGGAACATTTACAAGTAGAGGCCCTGAGATTGCGTTTCGGCTCACATCCGCTAAACCTTATTTCAGCCTTATCGCGTCCAGGTTCATCGGCGCGCGGGTCTCGATGTGCAGCATCTTGTTTATCGTGCGCGCGAGGTCGTCGCACTTGCCCTCGTCTCCGTGCAGGGTGAAGATGCGCTCGGGGCGCGGCTTCAGGTTCTTGGCAAACGCGAGAAGCTGGGAGCGGTCGCTGTGGCCCGAGAAGCCTTCAACCGTCTGGATTTCCATGTTGACCTTGACGGACTGAAGCTTGCCGCCCTCACCGTGCAAAGGCACCTCCTTGGCGCCGTGCTGGAGCTTACGGCCCAGCGAAAGAGCGCTCTGGTAGCCTACGAATATGAGCGAGTTCTTCTCGCCTTCTGCCAGGAGCTTGAGGTATTCGAGCGAGGGCCCGCCGCTCAGCATGCCCGAGGGCGCGAGTATGACGCACGGGTCGCCGTCCACGATCTCCTGCCTCTTGACCTTCACGGGCTCGAAAATCTTGGACTCGAAGGGCGAGTTGTTGGAAAGCACGCGCCTCTGCACGTTCTGGCGCAGGAACTCGGGATATGCGGTGTGGATGGCGCTGGCCTCGAGAATCATGCCGTCGATGTAGACCGGCACGTTGAAGTCCGGGTGCGTCTGCGCGTATTCCTCAAGCACGAGCATGACCTCCTGCGAGCGGCCGACCGCGAACACGGGGATGAGCGCCTTGCCCTTGCGCTCAATCGTCTTCATGATGGCCTCCATGAGCTTCTTCTCGGCCTCCTGCCGCACGGGCTGTATGTCGTTGCGGCCTCCGTAGGTGCTCTCCATGAAAATGGTCTCGGAGCGAGGGAAGGCCGCGTTGGCCGGATCGAAGAGCTTCGTGAAACCGTACTTCAGGTCTCCGGTGTAAACGAGATTGTGCAGGCCCTCGCCGATGTGGAAGTGGACCATCGAACTGCCAAGGATGTGGCCCGCGTTGTGGAACGTGAGCTTGATTTCCGGCGTGATGTCGGTCACGTCCTCGTAGTCGCGCACGACCACGTGGTCGAGCATCTTGCGCACGTCCTTCTCCTCGTAGGGCGAGGGCGTGTCCCCCTTTGAGAGCACCTTGATGTAGTCGAACTGCAGCAGCACCATGAGGTCCCGCGTGGGCGGGGTGCAGTAGACCGGCCCCTCGTAGCCGTACTTGTAGAGATAGGGCACGAAACCGCAGTGGTCCAGGTGCGCGTGCGTGATTACGACGGCGTTCAGCTGGTCGAGCGTGATGCCCATGGATGAAAGATAGGGGAAGGCCTTGGGCCCCTCGTTGGTTTCGGGATTGACGCCGCAGTCTATGAGAATCTTGTCATTGGGCGTCTGCACGAGTATGCACATGCGGCCGACTTCGTGGAAGCCTCCGAGCGCAGTCACCTTCACCCAGTCCGCCTTGGCCGTGGGCGGCGTGCTTATGACCCTGCCCAGGTTGGTGAGGAACTTCTTGCGGTTGTCCGCCTCCTTGAGCATTGATTTGCGTATGCCGCTCACGGTATTGCTCGGCATGGTGGGCGTGCGCAGTATCTTGGGCGCCCAGCCAGTCTGGAATATGATTTCCTTGAGCGTCGAGCCGCCCTTGCCTATGACCAGGCCCGGCTTGAGCGAGTCGATGGCCACCTCGCAGAACTGCGGGAAGAAGCTGATGTCGGTGACGCCGGCCTCGGCGGGCACAATGGCCTTTATCTTGTCGAGCGCCTTCTCGGGCGTCGTGAGCGCCGACGGGTCGCTGCGGATGAGCACGCGCTTGCGCAGCGTGCCCGCTATCTTGCGAATGAGGTTCTCATCCTTGTAGAACTCCGCGATGTTCTTGAGGTATATTACTACGTCCGGCCCCTCGTGCTCCACTTTCGAGAGCGCGCACACCGCGGGCAGCAATTCCTCGACTTTTTTATGCAATTCGTTGTTGGCGTTCGCCAAAAAGACCAGCCCTTAGGGTTAAATCTATCGGAATCGGACTATCGGTTTGGTCGCATGGTCGGTCGCTAAATTTTTCTGTGCTGTTCGCCCACCTTACCTGCTCAACCTAATCCAATCTTCCTCTTCTTTCCCATCTATTCTGCCTTGCCGTATATCTCCTGCAGCATTTTCTTCACTTCATCGCGCGTGTACCGCTTGAAGCCGTCGCGCGAGATGTGCACAAGGTCGATGTTCTCGCCCGTCGCCGCATCGCGCTTCATCGCAGTCGCTATCGAGCGCACCGCGAGCTTCACGTTCTCCTTTATCGGCTTGCCCTCCCTGTACTGGTCTTCCAAAAGGCCGTAGACCATGGGCGAGCCGCTGCCGGTGGAGACGATGTTCTCGGTCGTCACGCCGCCGATGGGGTCCAGGTTGTATATCACCGGGACCTTGTCTATGCCGCCCAGCAAAAGCTGGACGTAGAAGGGGAACATCTTGTACTGGAACATTATGTTGGAGAGCATGGTGGTCGCGGCGCCTATGGACATCGCCTCGCCGTTGCGCATCTTGTAGAGCCTGAGTTCGGCCTGCATCACGCGCACGAGCGTCTGCGCATCGGCCACTGAGCCGGCTATGGTGAGCGCCATCCGCTCGTCTATCTGGTGTATCTTGTCAACGTCCTTGGCTGCGATGAAGTAGCCCATGCTTGCGCGCCTGTCGGCGGCGAACACGAGGCCGTCGGAGCATACGAGGCCCACTGTAGTCGTACCCTTCTTCGCCATCTGGTTGCCTTCCAACTCAATCACCTTTTGTTCTCTATTGGCCGCCCCAATGCGGTCGCCTAATATGTTCATAATGACAGAAAAACGAACTGTGGATATACGCAACGTAAAGGTATTTAAGCGTTTTCGAGGCCTCCAGAAGCCAGCTGCCAGCTTCACACAATATTATTAATTTAGCAGAACACTACCGTATCGTTGATTTGCATGGCCAGCCTCTCCAGTTCCGACATCGACATCGCGAAGGCGATAAGGGGCGAGCTGGAGCGCCAGCGCACTGGCCTGGAGATGATTGCGAGCGAGAACTACTGCTCGCTCGCCGTGCTCGAGGCGCAGGGCAGCATTTTGACCAACAAATACTCCGAAGGCTATCCGGGCAAGCGCTACTACGGGGGCAACGAGTTTGCCGACCTCTGTGAGAATCTTGCGATTGAGCGCGCGAAGCAGCTTTTCGGAGCCGCGCACGCGAACGTGCAGCCTCACGCGGGCTCGCAGGCCAACATGGCAGCCTATTTCGCCATGCTGCCGATTGGCGGCAAGATAATGGGCCTGACGCTGAGCGAGGGCGGGCACCTCACGCACGGCTCGCCCGTGAATTTCTCCGGCAAGTGGTACAAAATAATTCCCTATCACGTTGACAAGGAAAGCGAGAGGCTCGACTATGGCGAGATAAGGAAGCTGGCCGAGAAAGAGAAGCCCGATGTAATTCTTGCAGGCTATACCGCCTACCCCCGCCTGATTGACTTCGCCGAGTTCGCGAAAATCGCGACCGACGTCGGGGCGAAGTTCATCGTCGACATGGCGCACATTGCGGGCCTGATTGCCGGAAAGGCCCATCCGGACCCCGTGCCCTACGCGGACGTGATAACTAGCACCACGCACAAGACCTTGCGGGGGCCGCGCGGAGCGTTCATCCTGTGCAAGGAGGAGTACGGGCAGGCGGTGGACAAGGCCGTATTCCCGGGCACTCAGGGCGGGCCGCTCGACCACGTGATTGCCGCCAAGGCCGTGTGCTTCAAGGAGGCCATGCAGCCCGAGTTCCGGCGCTATGCCAAGCAGGTCGTCGAGAACGCGAAGGCGCTGGCCGATGGGTTGATGGAAGGCGGGCTGAGGCTGGTGTCCGGCGGAACTGACACTCACTTGGTGCTCGTGGATTTGAGAGGCAAGAACCTTACGGGCAAGGAGGCTCAGAATACGCTCGAGGCTGCGGGCATCACGGTCAACAAGAATACCATTCCGTACGACGAGAACTCGCCTTTCATTACGAGCGGCATAAGGATTGGAACTGCTGCGCTGACCACCCGCGGAATGAAGGAGGACGAGCTGAAGGCGGTGGCCGGCATGATCGTGCGCGTGCTCGACGCCCCGAATGACGATTCTGTGAAGTCGAAGGTCAAGTCCCAGATTCGCGAGCTGTGCGACAAGTTCCCGCTTTATCCGGAATTGGGATGAAGAGCAGACCGTGAAAGATGGTTGTGCAAGACGTTGCTGAGGTCATATAACTAGCCTGCAGTCTAGCTGTCCCCCGCATTTTCCGCAGTTTTTGCCGCTTTTGAAAGATAGGCGATGGCAGTCTGGAAAAGCTTGTCCGATAGTTCGGCTGGATGCACATCCACTGCCCTAAACAGGCGGTTGAAGTCCCTAAGGGGAAGGTCAGGATTAACGAGTAAAGCCACTATTTGTTCTTTGCAATCATGCGGGAGTTCTTTGTATTCCTGGGCCTTCAGCAGCTTAATGACTGCCTCCACCTGCTGGTCTAAAAATAAGTTTGGTATTCTGCACGAACCGCAGCAGAACGGTATCTTACTCACGGCTTGAGAATTTTGTGGAAGCTGTTTTCCGGGAGCTACGTCAGCGCCGTAGATCATTGAGGGCCGAAGCAACCATGCATTCGTGACAGCCATAGAAACACTTCAGGAATAGCCTAACTTTATGCCTTTTCGCTTTTATATTCTTTTCTTCAAAGGCCTATGTGCGGTGCTTTCATGGCCCATATAATTGACGGCAGGAAAATGGCCGACGAGATTTTGGACGAGGTCAGGGCACGCGTTGCCCGGCTGAAGGGCAAGCCCGTGCTCTCGGTCGTGCTCGTGGGCAAGGACCCGGCCTCCGAAGTATATGTGAGGAAGAAGGAGGAGGCGTGCGCAAGGGTCGGCATCAGGGCCGAGAACAGCCGCCTGGACGAGGCTACAAGCGAGAAAAAGGTCATGGTGCTCGTGCGGAAGCTGAACAGGAACAGGAAGGTGAACGGCATCCTGGTGCAGGTGCCGCTGCCAAGGCACATTGATGGCAAGAAGGTGACCGGCGAGGTTGCACCTGAAAAGGACGTGGATGGCTTTACCGCGGTGAATGTGGGAAGGCTGACTTCGGGCAATGAACTCGAGGGGTTCGTTCCCTGCACGCCGCTCGGAGTGATTGAGATGCTCAAGAGAAGCGGGGTCATGATTGGCGGCAAGAATGCGGTTGTAGTGGGCAGGAGCAGCGCGGTGGGAAAGCCGCTTGCGCTTCTGCTGATCGCCCGGGGCGCGACCGTCACCGTGTGCCACAGCATGACAAAGGACCTGGCCGCCGAGACGCGCAGGGCCGACATCCTGATTTCCGCCGTGGGCAAGCCCGGGCTCATAACCGGGGACATGGTGAAGCAGGGCGCGGTCGTGATTGACGTCGGCATCACGCGGGAAGAGGATGGGAAGCTGAAGGGCGACGTTGACTTTGGAAGCGTGAAGGAGAAGGCGGGCATGATTACGCCCGTGCCCGGCGGCGTGGGGCCGATGACCATTGCCATGCTGATGAAGAACGTGCTGAAGGCTTACGAGATGCAGGGCGGGAAATAGGTGCGGGAAGAAAGGTTAGCGATGGGAAGGAATTCCGCTTAGGCTGCCGAGGAAGACTTGACATGCCGCTCCCTGTACTGCGCATATATCTTGTCAAGCATGTTGGCGTATTTGTCGGCCTCTGCAACATATTCTCCTTCAAATGCCGGGTCGGCCTTCAGCTTTTCGTAAATTTTCGTCTTCGTTGCCTCCAAAACAGCCTTCCGGAATTCTTCGCTCGGATGCGAGGCCAGGGCGCCCACCAGGTGCTCCTGAGCAAGAATCCCAAGATCACAGTTGCTGATCATGTCGGAGGCTCTCTCTTTCAAATCGTCCGAGCCGGCCTTGTCGTTTTTCAGTTCAACTGTCAACTCTTTCGCCTTTTCCTTCAGAGCCGCCTTTTCTTCCGGACTTAGCGCGGGTTTCGGAGTTTCTTCCGGACCCTGCCCGCCTTGGGGCGCGGCCGGGTCAAAAGCCCTGCTGTGGTTCCTTTTCAGCGGCATAAGTTCGGGCGGCAAAACCACGTCTTTCCGGTGGTATAATGAGGTTCTGTCTCTACCAGTGGCAAATGACAAATCAGCCATGTTTCGAGGTACAGCTACTCCTTGAATTCCGACCATCAAAACCACCTCAGGAATAGTTATTCTTTATGACTTTTCCCATATATAAGCTTTTGTCGGAGGACTAAATAGGCCTATGGAGCATCGCCAGGTTATTCGCGCACTTTACAGGCTCGGCATGTTCGGCAGCGTGCTCGGGCTTTCGAGAATCAGGGAGCTTGAGCGCAAGCTTGGCAGGCCGAAGAGGCGATTCCGCTGCATCTTGGTTGCCGGAAGCAACGGCAAGGGCTCGGTGGCTGCGATGATTGCCCGCGGCCTGGAGGCGGCAGGTTACCGCACCGGCCTCTACCTCTCGCCGCACGTCGATGATTTTTGCGAGAGGATAAGCGTGAACGGGAAAAAAATAAGTGAGAAGGAAGTGGCGAAGGAGTTCGAGATTGTCGAGAAGGTTGCGAGAAGAATGAAAGAGAAAGCCACCTTTTTCGAAATCGTTACCGCCATGGCGCTCGACTATTTCGCTCGACGCGAGGTCGAGTGGGCTGTGCTTGAGGTCGGGCTGGGCGGCAGGCTGGATGCCACCAACATCGTGGAGCCCGAGCTTTCGGTGATTACGCGGATTGACATGGAGCACGCGGACAGGCTCGGCAGGACGCTGGCGAAGATTGCGGCCGAGAAGGCGGGCGTGATGAGACGCGGGAAGTTTGTGGTTACTGGCGCGGAAGGCGAGGGCTTGCGCGCATTGAGGCGGATTGCAGCGGAAAAAGGTGCGAAGCTTGTTGCCGTGCGTGGAAAATATGATGGAAAACTGGCAATGATGGGAGAGTATCAGACGCGGAATGCAGCGCTTGCGGAGAAGAGCTTGGAGCTGCTGGGCGTGCCGGAATCCGCCATTGCAAAGGGGCTGGCGCGCGCGAAACTGCCCGCGCGGTTGGAGGTTGTTAGTAGGCGGCCACTCGTGCTGCACGATGGCGCGCATAATCCTGCCGCGATGAAGCAGTTGGCAAGCGAGATTAGGCGGATGCAGTTGAAGCGGTTGGTCGTGGTATTCGGCGCGATGAAGGACAAGGACTATGACTCGATGCTGCGGGAGATTGCACCTCTTGCCTATGCGGTTGTTGTGAATCAGCCAAAGCTGGAGAGGGCGGCGAAGGCAGATGAGCTGGCGCAGGCGGCAAGAAAATATAATAAGAGAGTAAGAATAGTCAAGGATGTGCGGGAATCGGTGCACGAGGCCAAGAAGCTGGCGGGAAAGAAAGGCACGGTTTTGGTAACTGGTTCCATCTATATGTTGGCCGAAGCCCGAGGAAAAAATAAGCTAAGGGTGGCGATGTGAGACTCATATTTTTCCTGAACTCAACTGGTCAGCAGATGGAAATTGCGCACCGTGCTGCAAGAAATATAGAAGAAGGTTCTCTTTTGCATGCTCAGTAAGAGATCCGAGTAAGCTGCCGCCGCGTTTGTTTAAACCATGTATGATGTGGTCGCTCGTGGCTCTGGTCAGGTCTGCTGAAATGTGTTTGCAAGCCGCATGAATAATGGCGTCTGAAATATCGGTTGGAAACTTAAGCACGGCGAT
Organism: Candidatus Burarchaeum australiense; assembly: GCA_902386535.1. GTDB lineage: Archaea > Micrarchaeota > Micrarchaeia > Burarchaeales > Burarchaeaceae > Burarchaeum > Burarchaeum australiense. The sequence continues at coordinate 8,444 of CABMJK010000013.1, forward strand.
AGTTAATCTGTTGAAGTCTTTTTGAGAAACGAGGGGATTGGACAGTAACGCTACCACGTCATTTTGTAATGTTTCTGAAAGAGGCCGATAGTCCCTAGCCGGCGTTTCCAGCTTGCCAATCAGGTCTGTCACCTGTTTGTTCAAGGGTTCTTGCACAGGAAAAGCACCGCTCAAATGGGCATCATTACCGCCGTTGTTAGTCCTGCCGGAAACCCGCCAGCCCGCACGTCTGTGGCGGGCGTTCTTCATTGAAAATTCAGGAGGCAGCTTAAGACCACTATTAGTATGCAAGGTACGATCACTACCTACGCTAAAGCCCTCTGCTTTCAGCATCATGCGACTTCCATGCATCAAGACCACCTCAGGAATAGTGCTTCTTTATGCCTTTTTTCCTTTATAATAGTTTCTGCAAAGTCGTATGCGTGGACACGGGTGAAGGGGCGGGAATGTGAAAAACAAGCTGAAGTCCGAGATGCTGGCCAAGCGCAAGAGCCATGCCTGCGAGCTCGTCGAGAAGAAGAGCGCGGCCATAATGGAAAGGCTGTTCGGGTTGAAGGAGTTCGCGGAGGCCAAGACCATCCTATTCTATGCGGCCAAGAAGGACGAGGTGCAGACCAGGTGCATGGTGCAGAAGGCGCTCGATCAGGGCAAGCGGGTGGCTTTGCCAATCACGGTGGTGGAGGGCAAGAACCTCGTGCTTGCCGAGATTAGGAATTTGGACAGGCTTGAGGCCGGCGCTTTCGGAGTGCCCGAGCCCATGGACTACGTGCCGGTCGACCCGGAGGACGTGGACCTGGTCGTGGTGCCCGGCGTGGCCTTTGACCTGCACGGGGACAGGCTGGGGCACGGCATGGGCTACTACGACAAGCTGCTGAAGCAGATTCCTGACGCTGTTTTCGTCGGCCTCGCGTTCGAGTTCCAGATTGTCGACGACATTCCCGAGGAGGAGCACGACGTGGCGGTGCACAAGGTCGTGACCGAGGAGCGTGTAATCGAGTGCGAGTGAAGTTTGGCAAGGTGCGAAAAGGCAGGTTTATAAGGCTGAAAAGCCATAATTTTAGGCGGGATGACTATGATACTACAACCACCTATCGGAGCGTATATCGGTCGCAATACGAAAGAACAATTTGGCAGGGAGAAAATCCTGAGCTATGGCAAGCATCCCTTCAACGACGCCATCATCGACGCCTGCAGACTCGAGGAGTTCCGAGGAAGCCCAGGACCCAAAAATATGCTGGACCTTAAATGCGGTCCCGGCAAGCTCTCCCTAGAAATAATTTTCCCGTATTACGAGGAGTTGCGCAGGCAAAACCCTGGCGAATATCCGCCGGTGGAGATGTATTTCAATGATGCGCGTGAAGGGCCGCTAAGGGTGCTAGAGGAGAATGGACACGCAGGACACATCATATGTTGCGCTGTGGAGGACCTTCCCTTGCAGGAGCCATTCAGGAAATACGACGGAATTATCGAGCGCTATGGCCTGAAGGAGTCGGCTGGACAGGAAATCATAGAAAGGGAAATGACTGCCGTGAGTTATGTGCTGAAAGATACCGGCATATTCGTTCTTGGCGAGATGACGGCCTATTCGGATGCGACGCGGGAAAGCGCGGAATATGTGCATGGTACAAAACATGGGCTGGCGGGCAGAGACCTGGAGACGGAAGGCATGCCCACCATACTAAAGCCCGATCAATGGAAGAAGTCCCTTGTGCGAGCCGGTTTTACAGATATCACTGAGCACGGCAGATTCACGAGCAATGTCGAAACCAGGCAATGGGAAGGACAATACGGCAAAGAGAAGCAAAAGGAGAAAGAAGCGATGACCGCCATCATGAACCGGACGATTCTCATGGAAGCCGAAAAGAATCCCGCCTTCAAGGAAGAATTTAACGTGAGAAGCGAGATGGTGGACGGAATTCAGATTGTGAGGCTGGACTTCCCGATAAGCGTAATCTCGGCCCGGATTTGGTAGGCGAGGAAATGGCGTATCCGGAGGCGTGAGCAGGACTGCCAAACTCATTTCAGCTGCACGACATCGTCCACGAACGAAGCAAGGCGGGTGGCGACATCCCCGTAATCCTTGGGAAGGCAGACCATTATTCCGATTATTTCGTTGGAACGCATTTTTCCCGCCAGGGAATGCATGAAGCGGAGGACGACGTCTGGCGGACTGTAGAGCAGGAGCGCGGAAATCGAATCGATGAAAAGGATGCGCTCTCCCTTGAGCTTAAAGATTGCGTTCGAAACTGCTATGCCCATCTGCGTCAGGGCCCTGGAATCCCCGAGGCAATCCACGTTGTCCGCAGCTTGCAAATCATCGCAATGCTCGGAAACCGTGTCTATGAAGAAGAAGCGGCTTGAATCGAGACTTTCTTTTACAAGACCCGCCCTGATGGTTTTGTAGGGCTTGCCCGTAGTCAGGTAAATGCACGAGAGGGGCTTCGAGGAGCGCATGACGGCGGCCAATAACAGCCTGCAGGCAGCCTCGTAATCCTCGGAATCAATCAGCACTAGCGTTATTTTCTGCCGCCATTCCTTGGCTATCTGCTGAGCCGTTTTTGCCTTCATTCCTTGCGCCTCCACGTGCGTTTGGTCTTGATTACATCCTTGGCCAGCTCAGACTCGATGTACTCGATAAAGTCTGGCACGACCTTTATCAGGTGGGTGTAGCGCGGATTTTTCTTGAGGTCTATGCCAAAATAGCCCTTCCGCTCGAACGCCTTCGCGTAGGCGGGTTTGCCATAATTTATGATTTGAGCCCTTCCGAAAATCTGGACGCCCTGCATCCGGTTGAAGTTCTCCTCGAACTGGGCGTAGACTGCGACACAGACGCGGTTGTCCCGCCTTATGTTGTCCAGCTTTCTTCCTTCGGCCGCGGCAAGGAATATGTTTGGCTTGACCACCCAGTATTCCATGGGGCTTCCCCGCGGGAAATCATTGTCGTCTATCGTGCACAGAACGCACATGTTGTGGCATTCCAAAAAGGAGAAAATCTTGCGCTCGAGCGCGTTTTGGGAAGCTGTCTTCGCCATACGAGGATAATGGCAACGGAGTATATAAATTTAGCTAGCGCAGCATAGATTATGGCTCTAAAAGTCGCGGTTCTCGCGAGCGGCCGGGGCACGGATTTCCAGTCGATAGTGGACGGCGTGGAAAAGGGAGAGGTTGAGGCCGAGATTGCACTAATGCTCACCAACAAGCCCGATGCAGGCGCGATTGAGAGGGCTAAGAAGCACGGAATTCCTTACGTGGTGCTGCTGCACGACAAGGGCAAAAGCGATGACGGATATTATGCCGCAGTGGATGCCGAGCTCGCGAAGCGGAAAGTCGAGCTTGTTGTGCTGGCGGGCTGGATGAAGTATATCCGCAGCGGCAGGTTTTTACGCAAATGGCAGGGCAAAATGATAAACATTCATAATTCGCTGCTGCCGGAATTCCCGGGCGCGCACGCGCAGGAGGACGCCTTTAAGGCCGGCGCGAAGGTGTCGGGCTACACGATTCATTTTGTCGATGAAAGCCTGGACGGCGGGCCGGTAATCTACCAGGAATCGGTGGACATCGGCGGCTGCAAGAGTGCGGACGAGGTGGCGGCCAGGATTCTGGAGCGCGAGCATGTCGGCCTGCCGAAAATAGTGGACAGCTTCGCTAAAGGGAAATATGAGATAAAAGGAAAGAAAGCAAGCTACAAACGGACGGGCTAGCCGGCCATCACATACTTCTTGTCGACGTACGGGAAGCCCGCTTTTGCGCTCACGGTGAACTTGTCAAGCACGTAGTTTACCGCGAGGTAGCTGATGCTTATGCCGCATGCGAACATTAGGCGCTCGCCTATGGCCACGGGTATGACGGTCTGCCATTGCGCGACTGTCATCGGCACGGTGTAGAGCCAGATGACGCTGCCGACCGCGTGGGCCGTGAGCGTTGAGCCGAGGCTCTTCAGGAAGAGGCGGTTCGGCAGGATTGGAGCGAGCAGCGGGATGGTCCAGAAGATCAGGGGGTAGTACCAGACCTGCGCGCCTATAGGGCTGAGCCAGAAGGCAAGCATCGCAAGCGCGGGAATCGCCGCACTCAGCTTCAGGTGCTGGCGCGAGAAGTAAACTGCCGCGAAGAGCATGGGCAGAAGCCGAAGGATGTTGAGCGGGTCTGATACCTGGCCCTGGAAAATATACTTCGGAAGCTCGGAAAGGAGGACTGCCGCAACGCCGAGGCCCGCGCCCAGGAAGCCGCCCGCTATGGGGCCGAAGAACTGGAAAAAGGTGAAGGTCTGGTTTGTCGGGCCGCCGATTATGGCGGAATAGTTTATCGCGCTGCCTACGAGCGCGAGAACGCCGAACAGCAGGACGAAAGCCAGCTTCCTCTCCGTGTCGCGGTTAAGATTCATGCAAACCCTCCCTCGCATCTAGCAGATGCTTTGGGCTATGGGCGGAAAAAGTTAATAAAATAGCTTTCGAGGCTGCGGGGCGTCGAGTATTGGATATGCGTGGAAAAATTGATGGCGACGTTAGATGTCCGCCAGCCTTTACATAATGTAAAGGTTTATATACTTATTGTAATATATACTTTACAGTGAGTTTGATGAAGAATAGGCTAAAGGAGCTGCGGGCGAAGTTCAACATCACGCAGGAGGAGCTGGCGCAGAGGGCCAAGGTCACGAGGCAGACGATAATCGCGCTCGAGGCCGGGAAATACAACCCGTCGCTCGAGCTGGCCTTCAGGCTGGCGCGCATTCTCGATACGCCGATTGAGGAAATGTTTATTTTCGACGGCTAGCGCGCAAGCTAGACACCGCTTCCGAACAGCTCGTAGAGCACGTGGTCCTTCGCTATGCCCATTGCGTAAAGCATGTCGCGGAAACCCTCAACGAAAGGGGTCGAGCCGCAGAGCATGAAGTGCTTGCCCTCCACCGAGCCGCCGCAGGCCTGGAGTATCCGGTCCTGGTCAAACCGGCCTCGCGCTATGGGCAGGCTGAGGTCGCCTTCCTCGCGCGTGGCTGTGCAGAGGTATTTGAAGTTCGGGTTCAGTTTGGCAAGCTCGTCGAATTCCTTGTAGAAAATGGTCTCGGAGCAGGTCTTGTTGCTGAAGAGCAGCAGGAGCTTGTTGGACAGCTTCCTGTCCGTGGCGTAGGAAATCATCGAGTGGAAGGGCGTTATGCCGACCCCTCCCGCGACCATCACGACGTCCTTGTGCTTGACCGGGTCGAAGGTGAACACCCCGAACGGGCCCATGAGGAAGACCTTGTCGCCGGGCCTCAGGGTGGCGACGAGCTTCGGGAAGCTGCCCTCCCGCTCGGTTATCTTGATTGTCAGCCCGAGGTAGTCCTTGTTGGCCGGCGAGGAGGAAATCGAGTAGGGCTTTGAGAGGAATTCCACGGGGCCTTCGCGCATGTGCAGCGCGAGATTCACGAACTGGCCGGGCTTGAAGTCGAAGATTGGGCCGCTTTCAGGCACCAGCTTGAGAGTCTTGACATCCGAAGCCTCATCCACGACTTCTTTCACCACATACGGGATGCGATCGACCAAACAACCACCGGCAGGCATAGTTCGGATGCCGGGTATTTATTGCTTTGTTCGGCAAAGAGCGTGAACGCGGGAACCAGGGGCGGGACGGGAAAAGAGGCTGACGGGCGGGGGCACGGGGACAAGAATTATAAATGGTCGGTCAGAAGAAAGAGCAGGACGCGTTTGGAGTTGATTTCATGGGCAAGAAATATTTGGTGAGATACGAGAGGAACAGCTGCATCGGCGCGGGCGTTTGCGTTGTGATGGATGACAAGAGCTTCGAAATGAACACCGACGGCAAGGCGGACCTGAAGGCGGGCAAGAAGTCGAGCGCCTACTTCGAGAAGGAGATTGACGAGTCCGAGCTCGACGAGGCCATGAAGGCCGCCGAGGGCTGCCCGGTGCGCGTGATTCACATTGTTGAAAAGGACACTGGCAAGCAGCTAATCTAGATTATTTCTTCCCGTATTTTTTCTCGAGCTCGGCGAGTTTCGAGTCGGTGCGCTTTTCCGCATCCAACCGCTCCAGCTTCTGCCCTCCGCTCATGTCGACGAACTTGATGTACTCGGCGAGCGAAGGGTGGACTTCCTTCACTTTCAGAAACATCTTCTGCGCAACGCGCCTGTAGTCTATGTGGCCCTGGGGCGAGGAGCGGAGCTCGGTCATGTGGAAGACCTCGCGCAGGTTCAGCTTCATGTACCAGCGCAGCCTGTAGGCAAGGGGCACGACGTATTGCGCCTGCGCCGGCATTTTCTTCGGAATCTCGCGGTAGGCCGAGTCCGCCGCCTGCATGCACTTCTCGAACTCGTCCTTGAATCCGATGGCTGCCAGCTCCTCCGGGTCGTCATAGCCGTGCAGGGTCGTGAGCTCCTGCCTTTCCTGCGTGAGCATGCGGTGCCTGTGCAAGTCCCGGTACATGCCGTAGTTGCCCAGGACGTCGAAAGTGTAATAGACGGTCTCGAGCGCTCGGCCCGGCCTGTGGCGCCTGTTCTCGCGCGTGCCCATGTATTCCGCTATGGCCTTGCAGCCCTCCTGCGAGCCCATGCCGGCGACGAATTCGCGCAGCTGCCTCATCGGCAGGCGCGAGTACGGGTAGAGCATCGCGGCTATCGCCTTCTCTTCGCCCTTCTCGTCATAGTCTACCAGCACGACGTCCTCGGTTGGCGCGGGCTTCGCATCCGAAAGCAGGGCCGAGGAAAGTTCTTCCATGGCGAGGCGCGTCTCGCCGATGTAGGCGCGCGTGCGCGAGCCGTGCTTGTCCGAGGGCGAGGCGCGCTTCACGAAGGAAGGAATGGTGCAGCTCAGCTCGTTCTGCATGCTGGCCGCCAGGCCGCTGACTTCGCGCAGGTTGCTAGCGTACATTTTCGTAA
>CABMJK010000014.1 GCA_902386535.1 Candidatus Burarchaeum australiense
CAGACGTTCCAAACGGGCTTATCTTCAGCCGCCTATAGCCTCGTGCAAGCAGTTTATCGCGCTGCTTCTGCGAAAGCTCCTTTTCCACGTAAAGGCGATTTGAAAGGCGTGCGCCCTTCCTCTTCTTCAGAACCGGTATCAATTCTGGCTTAGGCTTCTTCCGTTCTGCCTCCCGCCGCTCCATCTCCTTCTGCATTTTCTCAAATTCCTTGTAAAACTCCACCGATTCCGGCCAGACTTGTGCTTCCGCCTCTTTGTCCGTCATATTTGCATTTTCCATCAGTTCACAGAATCGCAGTATCTTCTTATGCTCCTCTATTCTGACTGCCTTCTTTTCCTCCTCACTATAGCCCATCCAGTCAATCCCATCCACCGTGCTAGCTATGTGGTATTCCAGCCAGTTCGGTTCATTCCGCTGGCTCCAATATTCCATCAAAAGTTCAAACTTCGTCATCATCCCCCTCTTTGTCAATGTCATACAGCATCAGTTCCTGCTTTATGGCAAACAGCCTAAATGAGACGTTTTCCAGTTCAACCGCCAATGCCTTGATTTCGTCGTAGGTTCCGAGCTCCCTGACGTCATACGACTCCATCGCACCCTTCCCTCTTTTTCGTTCGTACCTCTCGTCATAGGGGTCCCTGTTCTTCACCTTATTTATTTCCCATGCGAACTCCTGCACTGCGTTGGATTTTCTATCCACGATTTTCATTAGCTCTGCCCTCTTCCTGAGCAGCCTCTCATATTCCAGCAGCAGTTGCCCCAGCGCATTATCATCAAGCGTTTTGTTATCGGCCTCCTCTTTTTCCCTGCCTCCCAAGAACCAGTAGCGTATTTTATCAGAGAGCCACTCCGCGAACATTTTGAGCCCCACCACAACCGCAAACGGCATGGCAAACAGCACAACCAGCGCCAAACCTATTAGCACTCCCGCGCCTTTCACCACATATTCAAACAACTCCTCAACAGCCATTTCACTCACCCAGCAATTCCTTGTCCAGCCCCATCTCCAGCATCTTTTTCACCAGCAGCTTCTTCACCTCCGCATCCTGTATGAGCAGGTTCATCAGCCCGTTTGCCTGCGTATTGGGGTCATTGATGACGAGCCTCTCGTCAAACGGATTGCCGCACTTCCCGCAGAACGACTGCGTAGGAGAATTTCTTTCCTTGCACCTAGAGCAAATTCTCAAATCCAGCTTCGCCTCTTTCTCTTCCGGCTTCTCCTTCAGCGAGTACAATTGCAGCAAAGTGGAATCAACATCCCTCCCAGAAAGGTGCACATAAGTCGCAGCCATCTCGCTTCCCTGCGTCCAGCCAAAATACTCTTTCATTTGCGCTTCCGTAAGCTTAGACGCCAACGCCGTAGCCCTAGAGTGCCTAAATAAATGCGGATAAACCCGCTTCTTTATACCCCCGGCCTTCCTCGCTCTTTCCAGCATAACAAGCAGCGAAGGATAAGCGAAAGGCTGGGGTGAGTACCTGCCCAGCCTGGCAGGCCACAAGGGCGCATCAGGCTCGTCCTTGGCCGGATGCTCCTGCAGCCACTGGCTCAGCACCTGCACGCTTGCAATTATCCTGACTCGTCTGCTCCCAGTCTTCCCATTCACAATAAGCACAGCGCCGTAATTGTCAAACTGGACGTTCTTCAGCTTGAGGTAAAGCAATTCACCTATCCTGCATCCAGACTCGTACAACGCCAATATGAGCGCCCTGTCGCGCGCATTGGTGGCGGCATTTGCCAGCCTTCCAACCTCTTCAGCCGAGAGCAGCTCTTCCGGCAGCTTGTGCCCCTTGTTCTTCATGCGAGGCTTCAGCCACTTGATCTCAGGTGGGTATTCCTCATCATTCCCCTTCAGCCACTTATAAAACAGCTTCAGGACAACCTTGAAATCATACCTCGTCGTTTCAGCATAGCCCTTCGAGTCAATGGCAGCCACAAGCCCTATAATGTCCTCCTTCTTCGCCTCTGAAAAGCCCTTCCCAAGCCATCCTGCAAGGTAGCGTATGCACCACATGCACTTTACAACGCGGAGCTTTGTCGAACCCCTGGCAAGCCGCATCCTGGCAAAATCCGCTATCTGGCGCTTACTCTCGGCAGGCAGCTTCGAGGCATTCAGCCTCTCCAGCTCCCTTTCGAAGTTCGTCTGACTTTTGTACATATTGTAGTCGCTCATGGCTCCCTGTCCTGCTCAGAGGTCTATTTATAGATTGCTGCACAATGAGGCACTTTCGTGCCTAGGCTAGCGACGAAGATGGAGTTAGGGGATTGACGAGGAAGCTACGGGTTTGGCATAAGGTCGGTTTGCAGATGGAAGGTGCTGTGGTGAATAACTCACGTCGGAGAGCGTAATTTCGGCTACGACGTATAATCACCACAGCAGATGGAAGGTGGCTCAAGGATAGTGTTAAAAGCCTGAAAAGGCATAAAGAATAGCTATTCCTGAGGTGTTTTGATGGAGCAGATACAAAAGCCCGTTAATCGTGCCAAAGTCGATGTTGCGAAAGAGCGGATGCGGTTTGGCGTGTATGAGGCTAGAAATGATGTCTCCAGAACCAGTCCCGAGTCGCTGGAGCGGGCATCTGCTCATTTTTCAGACCTGTCCTTCGGCCGCGGCGGCGACATGGCTTGGAAATTATCCAACGTAAGCGGCGAAGCATTTCAGAATTTTTTCCCAAGACATATTTTCACACGTGAAAAAAAACAGGCAGCAAGGGAATTAGCTGCTGATTATGCGATTGAACATGCAAGGTCGATTTCTACTGATGAGTCATACCATCATTCAGGGTATTTTTCTTCACTGAATCATCATTATCAAGACAGCATGTACTATCAGTCATCATACGCTGCATGTGTAATTTATGACGCCGTACAACTAACCAAAGAGGCCTATGGCATGGACCGGGCCGTTGAAGTTGCAAAAGAACTGGGCGCCAAGGACGATTTCCCAAAGCAATCGCGCAATCAGGCGACTGATGAATTCGCTGCTGATCATGCGTTTGAACGTGCAAAGTCGATTCCTAAGGATGATCTAAACTTTGCTTCTGTAATTGATGAAGCCATACGAAAAACCAAAGAGGCCTATGGCTTAGACCGGGCTGTTGAAGTCGCAGAAGAACTGGGCAATAAGATGGCGGCCCTTGAACTTCTAGCGCGCGACTTATCATACAACTCATACGAGAATCCGCATCCAAACTATATGGGAAAACTCGAACGGCTAGATAGGTATGCTTCTGCGTTGGTCCAAGACCCTGCACTTGCGCCAGAGGATAAGTTAAGGGTTTTTGATATTAATTCTGATAAGCATGTTAGCTTTTATTGGGGGAATCCTAAGGAGCTAAAGACTAAAAATGAGTTTTTTTGGCGTTCTTTTAAGAAAGAAGATGTGCAGGCCAATATATCGGTCTATATACGGGGCATAGAGCTTCAAATTTCCAAAGCACAGTATCTGGAAACAATGGAAAGATGGAACGATGCAGCTAACGCCTGGAAGGGCGTGGCCGATCAATTTGTCAATTTAGTAGGAGACGCGACCGAAAATAATGCGTTTAATCGCCAATTCGAAGCACTGAATAAGGGCCTAGCTGCTGTAGACAAGGCTCTTGGAGAGGTACCAGTGCATAAAGAAAAAATACTCATCCGCCTGAAGACCAACATGCTTGGACAACTAGCATTGATGGCGGTCGGGCAATTCACGCCTGCCAATGTCCATAAATACTATGAAGCAGCGAGAGACCACATGCTGAATGTGCGTAATTACGAGGCGCTGGCCTACCTCAGCTTCAAACTGGGTACGCAGAGCATTGGAGATAGTCCTTTCCCTGACGACGTAGCCCTCAAACTAGATGAAAAGTCCATATATTATCTGAATATGGCACGCGATGCCGCAATTGCTTCTAAAAACACAGTTATAGTGGAATATGCCTCCGAACTTCTAGACCAGTATACGGCATACCAGCGCCTAGAACAACGTCGTATCAATACTAGTGAAACGCGCCTATCATGAGTTAGGCTTGCATTTTAGCTGGCGCCAGTTAGCGGGTCCTGTGTCTTGAATTCGCCTAGCCCCCGTCCTCGCTTTTCTTGTCCGAGATTTCGGCCTCAAGTTGCTCGTGGATCAGGTAGTGCAGTATAAATAGCTTGTTCTAGGTATTTGACGAGGCTACAGCCAGATCGCGGTACACCTATAGTATAAAGCTAGATGTGGGGGGAGGGATTTGAACCCTCGAACTCACTAAGAGACAAGGTCCTGAGCCTTGCGCCTTTGACCAGACTTGGCGACCCCCACCAAAAGAACCTACGGTTCTTTTGAGAACTCCCTTCTTCAATGCGAGTGGGGCCGCCGAGATTTGAACTCAGGTCTCTAGGTCCCGAACCTAGTAGCATACCAGGCTAGCCCACGGCCCCCTCAGGTATCCCTTCTTTTTCCGTCGATAGTATTTATTAAGTATTTCACCTTTTAATTCCCCCATGACGGCCGACCCGTATCAGCAGGTGCGCGAGGAGATAGCGAAAAGGCTAGAGGAGGCTTGCCGCTTCTCAGGCTACGCGATCCACCTCACTGACGTGCTGCGCTCGCTCGAGGATGCCAAGCCCGAGTTCGGCGAAATTGCCTCCACCATTGCATTCACGATTGCAAAAAGCGCGCGCCGCAACCCGAAGGAAATAGCGCTCGAGCTTGCGAAGCGCTTCCCCGAGCACAGGTTCATTGAAAGGTGCGAGGTGCTCGGCCCCTATCTGAACTTCAGGCTCAGCACAGAATTCCTGAAATACGCGATTGACTCTGCCGTCGACCAGAACCGCACCTACGGTTCGCGTGAGCCCAACGGCAAGCACGTCTACGTGGAATTCCCGTCAGTCAATCCGAACAAGCCCTGGCATATCGGCCACCTGCGCAACGCTTTGCTCGGCGACTCGGTCGCGCGCCTCCTTGCATTCACGGGCTTCGACGTCAAGCGCCTGGACTACATCGATGACCTTGGCCTTCAGGTCGCGCAGAGCGTCTGGGGTTATCTCAATATGAGCAACAAGATTGACATGAAGGCAGACCAATGGCTCGGCCGCCAGTACGTCGAAGTGGCCAAGCGCATCGCCGACCCCGAAGTGGAAAAGCAGGTGCGCGAGATAGTCGAGATAATGGAAAAGGGCGACCCGCTTTCCGCCGGTGCGGAAAGGGGCCCCTTTACCGAAGGTAAAGTGGGGGGCGAGATTTCGGCGACCGCGCGCAAGCTCTGCTCCCAGTGCGTAACGGCGCAATACGAAACCGCCTTCAGGCTCGGCATCTACCATGATTTGCTGATATGGGAAAGCGACCTCGTGCAGGCGCGCCTGCTCGAGCGCGCGATGGAAAAGGCCAAGGCCCTGGGCGCGGTGCAGATGAGACCGAGGGCAAGAACGCGGGCTGCCTTGTCGCAAAGCTCGCCGGGCGCGAGGAGTTCGCGCAGATGGAAAGCCCGGACAAGGTGCTGCTGCGCTCGGACGGCACTGCCACCTATGCGGCAAAAGACCTGGCCTTCGCGCTCTGGAAGTTCGGCGTGATAGATGCGCAGCTGAAATTCTCGGAGTTCCTCAAGCAGCCCAACGGCACCGCGCTTCTAACCTCCTCGCGGCAGGGCTCAAGTTCGCGCTTCCCTCCCGCTTCCGCAGCCATCAATGTGATAGGCGTCGAGCAGCAATATCCGCAGCGCGTTCTTTCGCTTCTCATGGAGTCCATGGGCTTTGGCGAGCAGGCGGCCAACTACGTGCACCTTTCCTACGAGCACGCGGGCCTGCCCGACAAGAAGTTCTCGGGCCGCGAAGGCTCCTGGGTCGGCTACAGCGCCGACGAGGTAATAGACGAGGCCGAGGCGCGTGCCCTTACTGAAATACGCGCGCGCTTCGCGGACATGGCCGAGGACGAGAAGGCAAAGATAGCGCGCTCGGTGGGCATAGGCGCGGTGCGCTTCGACATGCTCAGGACCACGCCCGAGAAGAAAATAACTTTCACCTGGGAGAAGGCGCTGAACTTCGAGGGCGATTCCGCGCCCTACATCCAATACTCGCACGCGCGCTGCACCCGCATACTCGAGAAGGCCGGCGAGGTGCTCTTCGGCGATATCAGCCTTCTGTCGGAAGCCGAGGAGCGCGACCTGGCCATGCACCTGGCCCGCTTCCCCAGCAAGGTCTCGCACGCGGCCATCGACATGCGGCCCCACCTGATAGCGGAATATTTGCTCGAGCTCTCGGCGCTCTTCAGCAAATTCTACAGTGCCTGCCCGGTTTTGAAGGCCGAGCCCCGCATGATGGAGGCCAGGCTCAAGCTCGTGAAGGCAACCCAGATAGTTCTTCGCAACGGCCTGAACCTGCTCGGAGTCGATGCGCCGGAGAGGATGTGATGCTGTGGCGGAAGAAAATCTCATGTTAGACCCGAGTTTGGCTGCAAACAGACCTCTGAGAAATGTCAGGATTGACGGCACGCAGCATACCGTGGAAGCCGTGTATGCTGACGACCTCTTGAGGGCCAAATACATTTCCCACGTTTTGAAGATTGCGAAAATCCCGGGCTATAGCTCCTTGGGCAGCGGCAATAACGTAATGATGGCGGACGCGGTTCAGATGGCCTGCATGCGGCTTGCATGCGTGGCGCTGCCGATTGACACGGAGGCCGTCAATTTCCTGAATGAGCACGTAAAAGGCAAGAACAAAACCTACTCGCGGGAGGCAACTGCCGCACTCCAGCACATACGCGGCCGACGCGCCTCCACCACGCCCGTCCAGTTGCAAGGAACTATTCCAATAACCGGTTCAACTCCTCTGCGCGCCCTGAACAAATAGCCAGTAGGCATCGAAGCGCCCTGGCCCCATAAGTCCAGCTACTTCTTCCCTTCGCGCGGCAAAGTGATGACGGGCGTCTTGCCATCCGCGCCGAACACGATCACGGGAGAAATGCCCTTCTCCGTAATCACGAACTTCGTATTGTTCTCAAGCGTGGCCTGCAGCACCTCATATTGCTTCAGCGTCTGCGCATTGCCCACGAAATATTTCTGCGCCGCGGTGTTCACAGCCTCGATGGCTTTGGCCTTGGCGTCAGCCTCTATCTCCACGGCCTTCGCCGCGCCCTCGGCCACCTTTATCGCAGCCCTTCTCTCTCCGTCGGCCTTCGTCTCGGTGGCAGTCGCCAAGTCTGTGGCCGCAATCTTCGTGTTCTCGGCCTTCACGACCTCGTTCATAGTCTGCTGCACGTCCTTGGGCGGCTCGATTTCCTTGAGCTCGGTCCTCACAATCGAAAGCCCCCAGCCCCTGCCCGTCTTGCCCTCCGCGACCCCGGTGACCTCGCTCTGCAACTCCTTCAGGAGCTGCTGGTTGATGGTGGTCCTGTCGCTGTTCGCCCTCGTGAGCGTCAGGTTTCCTATGATGTTCCTCAGCGTGGTCCTCGCCAGATTCACGATCTGCCACTCGTAATTCTGCACGTTATACTGCGATGCCTTCACGCTGTCCTCGTCGGAATTAACGCGGAAGTAAATCTGCGCGTCCACAAGCGCGTTCAAATTATCCTTGGTGATGATCTCCTGCTTCTCCGCATCCACCATGCGCTCGGTCACGTTGACCACTACCATGCGGTCTATTAGCGGTATGATGAAGTTCAGGCCCGGGTTCGCGAAATGGTTGTATTTCCCCAGCCTCTCCACCAGCCCCCTCTGGGTCGGCCGCACTATCTTTATGCTCAGCAGCACGAGCACCAGCAGCACTAGCAGTCCCACAATAAACATAATGTCAACCATTTTCCCACCTCTTCGCTAAACCCCTTTGGCAACGAGGTTATTAAAGCCTTATTCGTAATAATTCTTCCACGGGCCCGTGGCGCAGCCTGGAGCCCTTTCTTTCTTGTAAGAAAGAAAGCCCTCCTCTTTCCGCTTCGCGGAAAGGGACACCATTCCGTGATACGGAATGCGTGTCGGGTAAAGAAAGAACTGTAGGCGGGTAAATAGCGCGGCAGCCTTCTAAGCTGATGGTCGCGAGTTCAAAAGCCTTGCTGCTTCGCAGCAAGATTTGCCAGCAAGGCTGACAATCTCGCCGGGCCCGTTAAATCTTTTTAAACCCTCGCATGCACTAACACAGCAATGACTGCAGTGAATTACACCAATAGGCGATTACATGGACGAGGAAAAAATCAAACAGATTGTAAAACTTATGGAAATGCTCATGGAAGACACGAGCGTGCCCAAGAACGTGAGGAAGGCTGTTTCTGACGCCAGGGCGAAGCTGCTGACAAACGACGAGCCCGTAGTGCGGGCCAGCTCTGCGGTCTATCTTCTCAACGAGGTCAGCGAGGACATCAACATGCCCATGCACGCGCGCACCCAAATCTGGACCATAGTGAGCGCGCTCGAGCAGATAAGGAGCGAGTAACTTTTTGGCTCATCTCAGAGCATAAAGCCCAAGCAGCAGCGCAAGCCCCAGCCTCATCTCAGCGCATAAGGCGCAAACAAGAGCAGCAATCCGAGCGCGAGCAGAACCGCTCCGCCGAAGAGCCTCAAAATCTTCGCGCCCTTCCGTTCTCCCGCTTCCCCTGCCAGCCGCCCTTTCCCGCGCCCGAAGCCCCGCAAACTCAGCAGCCCCGCGCCAACCGCGGCCAGGCCAGCAATCACGGCGAGCGGATGAACGTAGCCGAGCAGCACCGTTTCCCCGGGCCAGCCGCTGAAGAGTAGCAGGCCGAGTATCGCGGCAGCCAGAACAAAAGCACCCACCATTAGCGAAATTCTCCTCCTGTCGCCCAGCACCATCGCCAGCGCCACCAAATAGGCAAGCACCCACAACGCGCTCGCGAGTGGCGGCAGCGAACCTGGCCCTGCGGAAGCCACGCCGCCCTCAGCCCTCTCGACCGCAGCCTCAATCTTCGCCGCATTCTCGGCATTGAAGCCTATGAAAACGCTCCCGCCCACGAAAGTGGTGGGCGTGTAAAGCTCATCCGCCGGCATTCCTGCCTCATTCAGCCTGGCAGCGAGCAGCACCTGCTCGTTGGGCAGCGTCAAGTCATGCATTATGATTGTAAGGTTCGGGTGCCTCTCCACCAGCCCCGCGTGGAACTGCATCTGGTCATGGCAGTGCGGGCAGGTGGGCATGTAGAAGAAGTCCATCACCACCTCGCCGGGCGTGCGGTAATACTGCTGGGGCGAGGCGGGCGCCTGTACGAACAGGAGGTATGCGCCGACAAGCAGCAGCCCCAGCACCAGATAGAGGTGGAACCTGTCCGCCAGGAAACGCTTCACGTCTTTCAAACCGGGCATGCATTAGCACCGCAATCACAAGTTTAAATCTTTGCGGCCAACAATTTTGCCGGGAGCGAGGCCGAGGCAAGTTCATGGTCGACGAGGAGGTAGTGTGCGTAATCGAGAAGGCACCGTGCAGCATCGGGGAAGCACCGTGCATAATCTAGGAGGCTGGCGATGGTCAATGAGGAAGTGCTGCGCATAGTCGCGGAAGCTGGCATGAGGCTCAGCGCAGAAGCTGCCCAGATGCTCGACAAGATGGACGACGCCACGAGCGTCGTGCGCAAGCTCGCGGAAGGCGAGAAGGACGAGTTCATAATCACGGCTGGGCTGCTGCATAAATACGCGGAAAGGGAAAGGCCCGCCGAGGAGACGAAAATCCCCCTGCCAGTCGAGGTCTACCGCTCGCCGGACTTCAAGCCCGAGGCAGCGGAGCACGAGTCCGACCTCCTCATCGAGTCCGCCAGCGAGGTGGTCGCCGACACGCCGCGGCCCGGCACGCTCGACAATTTCGTGGAATATTTCAACGACAGGTTCAGGCGCACGCGCTCGATTTTGCACAGCCGGCCCGGCGAGAATTCCATACAGTCAATAGCCTCGGTCATGGGCATGGTGAAGGGCTCGAAGGCCCGGGTGGCCGGCATAGTGAACGGCAAGCACATAACCAAGAACGGCAACCTGCTCATAGACATCGAGGACGACACCGGGCCGGCAAAAGTCCTGGTGACCAACCGCGACTCGAACCACGCGCTCTTCGCTGACGCGAACTGCCTCGTGCTGGACGAGGTCGTGGGCTTCGACTGCTCTGTCTCTGCACCCTTCCTTTTCGCCAACACGCTGCTCTGGCCCGACGTGCCCATCCGCAACCCGAAGATGTCCGAGCGCGACCTCTCCATCGCATTTCTCTCCGACGTGCACGTGGCCAGCCGCCATTTCCTCGAACCGCAGTTCAAGTCCATGCTGCAATGGCTCAACGGCGACGGCAAGACCCCGCGCGAGCGCGAGATGGCCGGCAGGATAAAATACCTGGTGATGTCTGGCGACCTGGTGGACGGCATCGGCATCTACCCCTCCCAGGAGCGCGAGCTCGTGGTCAAGGACATTTACGAGCAGTACCGGCTCTTCGGCAAGTTCATGGAGGACGTGCCGGACTACATAGAAATAGTGCTGGCGCCGGGCAACCATGACGCGGTGCGCCGGGCCGAGCCGCAGCCGGCCTTCAGCGAGGACATCCAGAAGGAAATCAACGGCCCCTCGCGGGGCAACATGCACTTCACCACCTCGCCTTCCACGATGATGATAGAGGGCCTGCGCGTAATCTCCTACCACGGCACCTCGCTCGACTCGATGATAGCCTCGATGCCCGGCATGAGCTACTCGCAGCCCGAGAAGCCGATGACCGAGCTGCTCAAGCGCCGCAACCTCTCGCCCATCTACGGCGAAAACCCCATAGTGCCCGAGAAAAAGGACTTCATGGTCATAGGCGAGGTGCCCGACATCCTGGTCATGGGCCACATACACAAGAATGGCTACACGAACTACCACGGCACTTCGGTCATAAACGCGGGCACGTGGCAGGACCGCACGGACTTCCAGCGCCAACAGGGCCACATGCCGAGCCCGTGCATAATGCCAATCTTCAACACGCGCTATGCGCGCCTTGACCTGGTGAACTTCCGCGAGGGAACGTAGGCTGATAGCATGACCAACGACATACCTGCATACCATGCGCTCCTTCAGAGCAATTTCGAGAAGGCCTACATCGAGGCCATCAAGGCGCGCACGCGCGGCCTCGACCCGAGCTCCGAGGTCGAAATCCTACCCGCGCGGGACGTGGCTGAGCGCGTGCAGGGAATCGTCGGGCCGGCGGGCGTGGCGCTGGGCATACGCGCGCACGCCGACAAGCCGCCCGAAATGATAGCCTACGAGGTGGCGAAGGAAATCCTGGACGCGAAATACGCGAAGACGGACGCGGAGCGCAGGCCCGAGAAGCTCATCGAGCAGTCCATACGCACCGCGGTCGCGATTCTCACCGAAGGCGTGCTGGTCGCGCCCACGGAAGGCATCACAAAAGTAAAAATACGCGAGAACCCGGACGGCTCGAACTATCTGGCAATGTATTTCTCCGGCCCCATCAGGGCGGCAGGCGGCACGGTCGCGGCGCTCAGCGTCGTGATAGGCGACATCGCGCGCCGCAGGTTCAACATCAGCGACTTCAGGCCCACTGACAGCGAGGTCGAGCGCTACGTGGAGGAAATAAACCTCTACGATGCGCGCGCCATCAGGCTCCAGTACATGCCGAGCGATGAGGAAATCCAGACAATAGTCCGCAACTGCCCAGTGATGATTACTGGCGACCCAACGGAAAAAAGGCTCGAAGTAGCGGTGCACAAGGGTCTTGAGCGCATGGAGGGGGACCGCGTGCGCGGCGGCATGTGCCTCGTAATCAGCGAGATGTGCCAGAAGGCGGCCAAGGTTATGAAGTTCACCAAGAAAATCAGCCTCGACTGGACCTGGCTCGAGCGCATAGTGAAGGTGGGCAAGCGCGATGGCAAGAGCGTCGGCCGCGGGGTCGAGGAAATTTATCTGGATGATGTGGCCGCGGGCAGGCCCATAATAGCCTACCCCTCGCGCAAGGGCGGCTTCAGACTGCGCTACGGTCGGTGCCGCACGAGCGGCATAGCCGGCAAGGCGATTCATCCCGCGACCATGGAGCTTCTGGACGAATTCATAGTCATCGGCACGCAGATGAAGGTCGAAAGGCCCGGCAAGGGCTGCGTTGCGGCCTCCTGCGATTCCATTGACGGCCCGACGGTAAAGCTCAGCAACGGCTCGGTGCGGAAAATCTCGACCTATGCCGAGGCACTCGCGGTCAGGAAGGACGTGGAGTCGATAATCGCGCTCGGCGACATCCTGATAGCCTACGGCGATTTCGCAAAAGCCAACCATCCGCTGCCGCCCAGCGCCTGGTGCGAGGAATGGTGGGCGCTCGAGCTAAAGGAAAAAGGCGCAACTCCGCCGGCGAAAATTCCGAACGCAGCGGACGCAATCAAGATCAGCGAACGGCACGAAGTGCCGCTTCACCCTGCCTACACCTTCCGCTGGCACGACATAACGAGCACGCAGCTGCGCGAACTCGCGGACTGGTTCGCGGGCAGCGGAAAGCTCAAGTACGACTTCTTCACGCTCAAGGAAATGCGCGTGCAGGGCTCGCCCGCCAAGGCGGTGCTCGAGGACCTGTGCATTCCGCACGAGGTGCAGGAAGGCGACATAGTGCTGGATGCCGAAAATTCGCTCGCGGTTTTGCGGTGCATGGGCCTGCTGAAGGGCCGCTCCATCTCGCTCGAGGACTTCAACGCGAAGTTTGACGAAAAGCTTTCGGCTCTCGAGCTGGTCAACCGCCTGGCCGGCATACAGGTGCGCGCCTACGCGCCCACCTACATCGGGGCGCGCATGGGCAGGCCCGAGAAGGCGAAGCAGCGCGAGATGAAGCCCGCGCCCCACGTGCTCTTCCCCATCGGCGACGCGGGCGGCAAGCTGCGCAGCATCTCGAAAGCCTACAGGGATGGCGAGCACGCGCGCAAGCCGAGCGTCGAGCTCATGCGCAGGAAGTGCGCCAAGTGCAACGAGATTACCTCCTATCTGACCTGCCCCAAGTGCAACTCGGAAACAATCGAAGAGCGCATCTGCCCCAAGTGCGGCAAGACCGGCACCTCCGAACTCTGCTCCTGCGGCACGACCACGACCAAGGCCGACGAAAGGCCCATAGACGTGCGCGCACTCCTGAAGCAGGCAATAGAAAAGTGCGGCTTCGAGCCCACCGAGCTCAAGGGCGTGAAGGGCATGATGAGCGCCTCGAAAATTCCGGAGCGGCTCGAGAAGGGCATACTGCGCGCAAAGCACAAGATAAGCGTCTACAAGGATGGCACCGTGCGCTTCGACGCCACCAACATGGTGCTCACGCACTTCACCCCGCGCGAAGTCGGCACGCCCATCGAGAAGCTGAAGGAGCTAGGCTACACGCAGGATTACGAGGGCAAGCCGCTCACGGGCGACGACCAGCTGCTCGAGCTCATGCCCCAGGATCTGCTGCTCAGCGAGAACGGCGGCGACTACCTCACGCGCGTGGCGCAGTTCATCGATGACCTCCTTTCCAAGGTCTACGATGTCGGGCCCTTCTACAAAATCTCCTCGCGCGCCGAGCTCGTCGGCCACCTGGTTGTCGGCCTCTCGCCCCACACTTCCTGCGGAGTGCTCTCGCGCATAGTCGGCTTCACGAAAGCGTTCGTGGGCTACGCGCATCCCTATCTGACGAGCGCCAGGAGGCGCAACTGCGACGGCGACGAGGACTCGTGCATGCTCCTCCTGGACGCCCTCCTGAACTTCTCTCCCTCCTTCCTGCCCGCCTCGCGCGGCGGCACGATGGATGCGCCCATAGTCCTGACAGTTCTCCTGGACCCGAAGGAAGTCGACGACGAGGTGCACGCCATGGAATGTGTCTCCGCCTTCTCGCTTCCCTTCTACCGCGCAACGCTCGAGAACAAGATGCCCGGCGAAGTCGAGGTTGAGCAGGTAAGGAGCAGGCTCGGCAAGCCGTCGCAATTCTACGACATCCGCTTCACCCACATGGAAAGCTCGATTCACGATGCGCCCCTGCGCTCGGCCTACGTTCTCATAGGCAGCATGGCCGACAAGGTGGAGGCGCAATTCAACCTGTGCGACAAGATTCGCGCCGTGGATGCGGCGGATGCGGCGAACCGCGTGATTCTCACGCACTTCCTGCCGGACCTCTACGGCAACCTCAGCCGCTTCTCGCGCCAGGAGTTCAGGTGCGTGGAGTGCAACACGAAATACCGGCGCGTGCCGCTCTCGGGCAAGTGCACCCGCGAAGGCTGCGGCGGCAAGCTGCTGCTCACCATAAGCAAGGGCAGCGTGTCAAAATACCTGAAGCTCGCCAAGCACCTCATCGACCGCTACCATCTGCCCAACTACATGAGCCAGCGCATCCTTCTTTTGGAGCAGAGCATAGGCATGGTCTTCAGGCCAGAGGAGGAAAAGGAGAAGCAGTTCAACCTGGAAGCGTTTATGTAAATTTAGCCTTTCAGTCCCCTAGTCCTCTCACGCACTTTTGTCAACCTTTCTTCCGAGCGCGTCCCTTGCATACATGAAAATATACTGCTGCGCATAGCCCGCGTGCCTGCCCCATCTCTTCCTCGCGTACTCGGCAATATTCTTCTCGCCCTTCACTCCATACAGTTTATGCATCGCCCTCTTCACCCACACGTCGGCGGGGAAGGCCTCGTCCTTCCCATAGGCAAACAAAAGCACGCAGTCCGCGACCTTGGGCCCCACGCCCGGCAGCCTCATGAGCTGCTCCTTGGCCTCGTCATAAGTAAGATAGTTCAGCCTGCCCAGGTGCACCTCGCCATCGCTCACCATCTTGGCGGTCTCGGTCAGATACCTTGCCCTGAAGCCGAGTGACTTCGGCAGCTCCGCGCGCGCAATTTCCTCGGGCTCCTTTATCCACCCATCCTCATTCATGAGCTTCTGCACGTCCTTCCTTATCTGGGGGATGTTCCTGTTTATCGAGCAAATGTAAGTCACGAGCGTTTCCCAGGCCTCGCTCTTGGTGAGCCTCAGCCCCGAATAGCGCCTCACGGCCTCGGCCAGATGCCTGTCAGCTATAAGGTTCGCGTAAACCCTGCCCAAATCGTCGTCGGCCCTGAGAAGCCTGCGCGCCACCCAGCCAAAGCCCGGCGTCACCTTCACCTTGTCGCCTGCCTGCCAAATCTCGCACCGCTTGCCGTCGATGAGGCGCCAGTACTTTTCGCCCTGCTTCCTCCAGGTGAAGTGCGGAGGCTGTCCGCTCTCCATGGTCAACTTGAGGTTCACGCCGCCTTCCATGCGTTAATTTTGGCGCTTCAGGTATTTAAGCCGAATCCTGCGCGCCGGGCACCGCAACTCCCCGTTCTGCCGTCCTACTGCTGCTGCCCAAACGGCCTGCAAGCACTGACGCTAGTCGCGCATCCCTGGCTGTTGGATTCCACGCCAAAGTCCATCTGCTCGGAAATGCACACGGCAGCGGCCTGCACCAGCGCATCCGAAGGCGCGGGGCACGAAGGCGCCTGCATGTCCTTCAGGCGGTTAAGCGCCCTTTGCTCGGGCAGCCAGCACTCGTACCTGGTCACGCATCCCTTGTCATCGTTCATGCCCTGGATTGTTCCATTCTGGCTTTCGCACGCCTGCGCATTGCTCGGCCATGGCACGTAGCTGCACTTCACCACGTCAAGGCACTGGCTGACGGACACGACGCCCGAGGCCTCGTGCGAGAACGATTTCATAGTCCAGCTCGGCCCGCCCTGCTCCTGGTCATAGCCGACCGCGACTACGAAAGGCAGCGGCATCTCGTTGCTCATCCCGGCCACGCATATGCTGTAGGTGCCGCTGTAGCCTGCAGCGCTCTTCTCAGCCAGCCTGAACTCCGTGCACGGCACGGGGTAGTTCGTCAGGGTCTTGCCCGTCTTCACAATGGAATAATTCGAAAGCGAACTCATGCTCTCCACGTTCTTCAATATCGTGGGCTCGCTCGAGTTCCACACCGCGTCTGTCACGAAGTTCTTCCCGCCAAGGTTGAAGATGTCGTTCAGCGTCAGGTATATCTCGAAGTTCTGCGCTGTCGAGCGGAGGTCGTCGAAGGCGAGCTCGGACTCGGACTTCCACTCGCTCGCAGCGAACTCGCCGTTATCCAGATACACGGTGACCTTTGACCATGCGTTGTTTCCCTGCCCCTGCGAAATTTTTTGCACCCCGACCAGCGCATCCCTGCCATTGCAAGTCATCTTCTTCTCAAGCCACAATGTCATGTCAACATTCCTGCCTGGCCCGCTCATGTCGGGAACCTGATAGTCCATCTTTATGGGCGAGAAAGTGACTGCCGGCGGCGTTGGCGTAGTCGTCACGGGCGGCTGGGTTACGGGCGGGGTCGCAGGTGGCGTTGTAGCGGGCGGAGTGCTCGGCTGCCCGCCTGAACAACCCAGAAGCAAAAGCGAAACTAACAGAAGCGCAAAAATCTTCACGTAATTCGAATTCCCGTTCATGCCACCACCCCGACGACAGCGTATCGTGCGCAGGTAATAAAAAGATATGGCCCTACTCCGCCTCTTTTACTGTAATTACGAAAAGCCCCAGCAAAGTTGCGGCAGCGGTAATTGCGGCAGACCTCACCGCGCTCATGCCAACCTGCACGCCAATATTCTGCGCCAATTCCCACGCATTGATAAACGCCCACTCAATCGGCGTGCCGAACAGGCCAAGTGCAGAGGAGGCAAGCGCCAGCCCATAATACAGCGCAGCGGCCACGAGGCCGTAAAGCCCGCCGGCCAGCGCGCCCTTCAGGACAGTCCCGCGATATGTCGAAGCCACGCGCCATCCCACGTAGAGCGGCACGACATACCACACCACCCAGGCCGCAGTTTTTATCTCCCCCTCATAATTCGCAAACTGCCGCAAAAGGACGGCCATGAGGAAAATCCACGCAACCGTAAGCACCACTGGCAACCACACTGCGCCCCAATATTCCCCAAGCGTTTTCAGCCCCTTCCCGCTCATGCAATCATCCCGCAGGCGCGCCACTCACAAACTCGTCTTCGCATCCAGTATCAGCTGCCTGATCTTCTCGCCCAGCCCCTTGATGGGCACCCTTTCCTGCCTCCCGTCATTCCTATACCTGATGGTCACGCTCCCCTTTTCCATGCTCTCGTAATCGAAAGTTATGCAGTAGGGCACGCCAATCTCGTCGGCCCTCGCATACCTCTTCCCAATCGAGCCGCTCTCATCATAATAGACTGACAGCCCCTCGTGCCTGAGCTCGCGCGCAACCAATTCGGCCTTCTCTGCCAGCCCGTCCTTCTTCATGAGCGGGAAAATGCAGGCGTCGAAGGGCGCGACAATTGGCGGGAAGTCAAACCATGCCCAGTCCCTCTTCTCCGCCCCGCCGCCCTTGCGATAGCCTTGCTCCAGAATGGCCCAGAACAGCCTGTCCACTCCGAAGGAAGGCTCGACCACGTGCGGCATGATTCTTCCAACACCCTCCAAATGCACGCTCAAATCCTGCGAGCTCGCCTTCGCATGGCTGGCCAAGTCAAAGTCGGTCCTGTAAGCCAGGCCCATCAGCTCCACCACGCCATAGCCCGACTCGACCTCGACATCGAAATTGCCCTTCGAATAGTGCGGCATCTCATTCGGCAGCAGCTGCCTGAACCAGAACTTCTCGCGCTTCAGGCCCACGGCCTCATAGAACTGCGAGGTGCGGTGCATGAAATAAGCGACAATCTCGTTCGGCACAATCTTCTTCTCCACCAGCTCGCTGCACGAAAACTCCCTTACCCCCGTCTCGCCAGAACCTACGGTTCCGGCACCTCCCTCCATTTGCTGCATCTCCGCGGTCCTCACGCGCACCCTTTTCTCCCTCACTTCCGCGAAATGCGGGTGCTTTGCCTCTGCCGAGTTGAAGAAATACTCGAGCTCCATCTGCGTGAACTCGCGCAGCCTCATGAGCGCCTGCCTCGGCGCAATCTCATTGCGGAAGCTCTTGCCAATCTGCCCCACGCCCAGCGGCAGCTTCGCCCCGAGCGCCCTGAAGATGCGCGGGAAGTCGGTGAAAATTCCCTGCGCCGTCTCGGGCCGCAAATAGCCTTTCTCAGCCTCGCCCGCCCCGATGCTGGTCTGGAACATCAGATTGAACCACACGACCTCTCCGTACTGTCCGCCGCACTTCCCGCACTTAATCCCTTTCTCCTTTATGAGCGCATCCATCTCGGCAGGCTTCATGCCCTCCGCCTTCTGCTTCGTCACTTCCTCAATCAGCTTGTCAGCCCGCACCCTAGTCTTGCACTTCCTGCACTGCACCATGGCATCGCCGAAATTGTCGACATGCCCGCTGGCCTTGAGCACTGGCTCGGGCAGCACGCTCGCGCTCTCAATCTCGTAGAACCCTTCGCGCCAAAGGAAAAGCTCGCGCCACGCATTCTCAATCTTCCTCTTCATCGCGGCCCCGACCACGCCGTAGTCATAGAAGCCCGCCGTGTGCCCGTATATCTCGTTCGAGGGCATGAGGAAATTCCTTTTGAGCGCGATTTCCATGAGCTCTTCTTGCACTTCAACAACCTCGTTCTCCCTATTGCCCGCCATAAATTAAAAAGCATTCGAGGCGCACCCGGCTGGCAGCCTAAACCACGACTTCGCCCGGCTTTACCGCAGCCAGCACCCGCACGCCCTTGGCATTCAGGTTGCACAGCACGAGCCTGCCCGCCTTCTCGAGCGCAATAGGCTTCTCGCACGCAATTTTCGCCTTGGCAGTCTCGCCCGGCTTTATCTGGCCCTGGCACTCGAGCTTGCAGGGCTCGAACTGCAGGCCCGCACTCAAATGGTAAGCCCCGGACTCCAGCGGCGCCTTTGCAAACTTGACTGCCGAAACCTCACACTTGAAAATCTTGGCAGGCTCGACTCCTGCACCCACCCCAACTCCACCCGCGCCCGCAGCCCCACCAGCACTGCAGAATACTTCGCCCCTGCCAATCTCCTCTGCCTTCGCGCCCTTCAGCGCAATGCCCACCCTTCCCCCTGTCCCGGCCTCTTTGACATCCTGGTCGTTCATCTGTATGCTGCGCACCTCAATCTCCCTGCCCAGCGGCACGGACCTCAGCTTGTCATGCACATTCACCACGCCGCTCTTCACGATGCCGAGCGCCACCGTCCCGATGCCCTTCACCTCGAAGCAATGGTCTATCAGCACAACCGCGCCGTCAGCCTCCGCACTCCCGCCGCCCTCAGTACCACTCGCGCCCGCACCGCTCTCCTGCTCCATCAAATAATCCCTCGCCTCAGGCACGCTTGCAAAAACAGGGCTGCCCTTCAGCCCCGTATTCTCAATCAGCTTCCCAATCATCTCGTTTTCGCTGACGAAAACAGCCTTCAGCCCGAGCAAATCCAAAGCCACGATGCTCTCGCCCAGGCTCGGCGTAATCTCGTCAGCCAACACGAGCGCATGGTCCGCGAGATTAAGCGCCTGCATCATGCACGCCAGCTTCTCCGGGTAGGCGGTCGGGTCAACCGCGCTCACAATCTTGCCCTGCACCACCGTGTGATGGAAGGCCAGGTCATCCGCCGAGCCCTTCTTGCCCAGCATGGCAGCCGCAGCTGCCCTTGCCTCGGGCTTCTCGCCCAGCACCACGATGTTAAGACTTGGCATTTTTCATCCCTCTGATTCAGCAGGCTACTTGCTGCACCTAACCAATATAATGTTAACCCGCGGCGGGAAAGGAAGTCACTCGCACCCTACTCTCGGTCGGTTTAAAAGCCTATCTTCAGACGTTAAGTTATGAACGAACACGCCGCATCGGTCAATACAAATGTTTATAAACTTATACCAATTAACTATCAACTAGTATCAAAAGGTGATTACTTTGGCATCTGCAACCCAAAACTACGAAATGGCGCATGCACCCACGCTGAAGACGATTCTGATGGTGGAGAAGGTGCTGACCAAGATGGACGAAAGCGTAATTACAATAGCACAGCTCAAGAGGCGTCTGCCCAAGCAGGTGAACCACAACACGCTGATGGTGATACTGGACTACCTGGACAAAAGCAACAAGATAGCCTTCGGCCCGCGCGGCATAACCTGGATGTACAACCCCAAGATGGCCAGGTACGTGAAGCGCTACGGCGTGGCCCTGGAAGATTTGTAACCGTTCGTCTCTCTCCGGAAGCAACCGAAGCCTACAGGCACCTGAAAGAGCGCGCAGTCGTTTCCAAGATGGAACGGGCAATCCTGAAATCTGTAGACTACAAATGCGAACTCTTGAAGGTCAACTTTCATTACGGCAAGCCCATCGGCAAGGCCAAGATACCTGCCTCATATGTGCTGAAGAGCAATGCCACCAACCTCTTCCACGTGGAGCTCGCAAACCGCTGGCGCATGCAGTATTCAACTTTTGAGGGCGACATGGGTGAAGTGATAGTCTATATACAGGATATTTCCTCACATCCTGATTATGACAAGAAGTTCAAATACCGCAGCAGATAAGCCCGCCCCCCTAAAACCTTTATATCTCTCACCCCTCCTAACTCACTCCATGTTCAACAAAAGGCGCGATTTCCTTGCAGACGCACGGGCGGGCATAAAGGAGGCCCACGCCTCGCGCGACATGCTGCTCTCGCACACCGTGAAGGCAATCTTCGAGGTGAACAGGGCGGCCAACCTGCTCTACGAGACGCTTACCGAATGGTACGGCCTCTACTTCCCGGAGCTCCGCGTCTCCGAGCCG
This sequence comes from Candidatus Burarchaeum australiense, assembly GCA_902386535.1. Lineage (GTDB taxonomy): Archaea > Micrarchaeota > Micrarchaeia > Burarchaeales > Burarchaeaceae > Burarchaeum > Burarchaeum australiense. The sequence continues at coordinate 20,572 of CABMJK010000014.1, forward strand.
GCCACGTTTGCCAAGCTGGTGCAGCTCATCAACCGCGAGGACCTCAAGGCTTCCGACCTCTCGCCCCTGGTGGGCGACCAGAAGGCGCGGGAGCTGGAGGGCAAGGCGCGCACCTCGATGGGCGCGGCCCTCAAGACCGCGGACCTGGCCGAGCTCACCAAGCTGGCCCGCAAGCTCGAGGAGCTCTACGTCTACCGCGCCTCGCTGGAGGAATACCAGGCCGCGCTGGCCAATGAAATAGCCCCCAACCTCTCGCTTTTAGCAGGCCCGGAACTTGCAGCCAATCTGATAGCCCGTGCCGGCTCCCTGCGCAAGCTCGCGTTCATGCCCGCCTCCACTATTCAGGTTCTCGGAGCTGAGAAGGCGCTCTTCAAGCACCTGAAGAAGCACACCAAGCCGCCCAAGCACGGCCTGATTTTCCAGCACGTCTCCATCTCGATGGCCCCCATAAAGCAGCGCGGCAGGATTGCCCGTGCGCTCTCAACCAAGCTGGCCATCTGCTCCAAGGCCGATGCCTTCACAAGAAACCCGATTGGCGCGAAGCTGAAGGAAGAGTTCGATGCGAGGCTGAAGGCCATTCAGAATGCGCCGGTGAGGCCTCCCTCTTTCTGCCCGAAGCAGAAAGGGGCGCCTTTCCCTGCGGGGAAAGTGCCGTCCTCTTCTCCATCCGCTCCAACCACAACCTCAAGGCCCGCGGGCCCGAGCGGTTCGTATGGAAAGCCCGGGCCGTCTGGAACGCCGGGAAAGCCGGGGTTTTCGGGAAGGGGTGAGAGGAGAGGGTGAAAAGACGAGACGAGGTTGACGAATGCCCACCTATACTTCAAAGGGCCATTTCGATTGGAACACTTCTGAAATAGCTAAGGCACTAAAGATAAAGGAAGCGGACGTCAAAGAATATTTTACTGATGGACGTCGGGTTTCATTCTTATTGGAAAGACGGCTTGCATACGAAATTTTGAAAGGTTCAGTTGCCCTCAGTGAAGGTGCTGGGTTTGATATTTTGGATCCACAAGGAGGTAAATGGGAAGCAAGAAGCATCAGTAAAGATGGCGTGTATTTCTGTCCAAGCTATATGGTGGGTTCTGGGCGTCACTTCAATAAATCTGGCTTTCTGAGAAAACTTCACGAAATTAAAGGATATGCTCTCTCAGATATCACTTCTTTTCCTTTAGTTCCATTTTGGTTCGTTACTACCTCACAAGTTCTTGCATGGTGGAAGGCACGTAAACTAGGTTCTACTTCTAAAATATCCAGAGAAAAAGCCTTAGCACTCCTAAGTGAATAGAATTTATCCCTCTATTTCTATAGCTGTTTCTAGTGGCTGGAGCTTCATCTGATGTTTCTGACTTCTTATTCTTTCTTCAGCAATTCGAACGTAACTCTCATCAATATCCGTTCCAATATATTTTACTCCCAGTTCTGTACATGCAAGTGCCGTTGTTCCTATTCCTATAAATGGGTCGTACACGACAAGATCTTTTCTAACGCCGTGCAATTTTATGCACATGTAGGGCAATTTTTCTGGGAACGTAGCTGGATGTGGCCTGCTCTCTTGTATTGTTTCATAAGGGATAAACCATATGTCGCCCCTGTCTCGCACATCCTTCTTTATACCCCATCTTTCTATGTTAGTTTTGTCTTGATATGGAACGCCCACAGATAACTTGTCTAGCTCGGTTTCTCCGCTCTTTGTGAAGTGGAAAATATTCTCATGACAGTTGTTCAGAAAGCGCCGGCTCTGAATTGGCTTATAGTGGCCTACCATTACATCGTTTTTCAACCCATTGCTTTTGCCTACATCATCCTTTGTAATGGCTATTGACTTTACCCAAATTATGTCGTTTTGCAATATATAGTGCTTCCTGAACCTATTTTCAACATCGTATGGAATCGCCAAATCCGAAGGTTTACCGCCTACATTGAGGAAGAATGAACCATCTTTTTTCAAAACTCGCTTGCTTTCTATTGCAACCTGTTCCATCCAGGTCAGGTATTCTAGTCTTGTTTTATCGTCTTTATAGACGCTATAATCTTTGCCAATATTGTACGGTGGAGACGTTACTATAATATCTATGGACTCGGCAGGCAATTCTTTCATAAACTGAACGCAGTCTTTCACGTAAAGCTTGTTCAGAAATTTGTCGTTTAACACTTTTCTACGCCCCATTGTCATCTATCCTCTATAGCTGAAGTATTTAAAAGTCTCCTAGGGTGGGGCGCGAGTGACTTTGCAATAAATTTACGCCCTATTCAGAAACTCGCTCCTCTAATCGTTTTATCATATCGAATATGTTCTGAAGTTGCATATCTTCCAGTTCTTTTCTATTTTTTACAATATGATAAAGTGAATGCGTCTTATCATTTGCATCATCTTTAAATTTATTTGTAACTGTAACTATCCTTTCAACCAATTTTCGTTCTGGCCCGAAGTCGGCAGTCCGTTTGTTAAACACTTCGAGTATTTCTGAAAAATCCCTATGTCTCCCCCGATTCTTATCAAAATATAGCTGAATACCTCTGTCCTTTTCTGTTCGATATTTTACTCTTAGAATTTCTATTAGGGCATTTTCGATTACTTTTCTACACAAAACTAGTGCTGCAGTACAGCAATTGTGCGTATAAGCGCGATTTATTTCCTCTACGTGTGCTTTTACAAATGGATCCTCGCTGGGATATCTTATAAACTCTGTAATTTTTACAGTCGTTCTCCTCCCACGCGCTTTCTGTTTAATTATCACTTTTTCCTCTTGTAATTCGAAAGTTGACGGTAAACTTGTCCTATCCTCTTTATCGAGCATTCTTAAAACACTAAGTCCTTTGCTACGTGCATAAATCTGTCCTACTGCATTTTTGGTACAATGTGGATGATTTTTTACGAGTAAATATATGTTCGTTCTAACCGTATTTTCTCCAATATCTAATTTTCTTGAGAGATATTTCACTATTTTGTCATCTAATTTTTTCATTTATATGACCTTCATTTTTTCTTTAGCCCTTTTATGGGGAGTATAGAATATATCCTGCTCCTTTTCATTCCGATGATATCCGAAAATATTTCTGGTTTTGCACCTTCCTGTATTAGGCGACATAATAGTAGTCTATTCGTAATCCGTAATTCTTTTAGAAGAGTTCCTACTGGGTCCTCAGTTCCTTTTCCTATTTCAGTTGTTTTCGCCATCTACCCACCTCTTTTTTTATTCTTGAGCGTCTTCTTTCTACACAAATATGATGTTATACTATTCACTGGTTTACCAAGCAAACGAGCTATCTCTGCAGGCCTAAACCCAATGTTGCTCAGGGCATGAGTCGCTTGCATCGTATTCATTTCTCTTACTTGTTGCATAGCTAGAAGTTTCAGTATGGAATCTAATTTCTCCGTTATTTCGTGAAACTGCTTTTCTTCCATTCAATCACCTTTTTGTTTATTCTTTAATTTCGTCATAATAACGCTGATATGATTAGGTGTCTTTCCTAATATGGCTGCCATATCTCTTGGTTTTAAACCAACTGAAGATAAAATTACAACTTGCTCTCTGAGTGTTTTCTCTTTGACTACGTTTGCCGCCGTCAATCTGATCAATATATCTAACTTTTCAAGCATTTCAGAATCCAGGCTCATTCACTCACCCCCCTTTCTTATATTGTGCAGCTCACTAGCGATATATCCTCTACTTTTTCCTAGGATCTTAGCTATCTCAGCATCGCGAAGCCCAACTTTATTCAGGGCGGATATTATCTCACGAGTTGTCACGTCTTCTCGTGCCTGCTCTTGTCTTACAAGCAAACACAAGATGGCATCAAGCCTAGTTAGTATCGCTTCACTGTCTTTATCATTATTATCCATAATTACTCCCAAGAATCTTTCAACGAGAAGATATTTAAATCTATTGTAAGGTTTTTTGTTATTTTTCTAACTCTTACCTCGCTCAAAATCTTATCTCAAACCAAGTATTATCATCTAATTTGGCTGCTTCTCAAGACGACCTCTCCAAACCTCCTTAACACAACATCTGCCTTCCACTCCCGCCCCATACCTCGCCCCCTAATTCCCCTGCATCGTCCCATTCCCCGTTCCAACCATCCAATCACTCTCGTTCAGCCAATCCGCATCCACCGTCTTCGCAAAATGCACTTCCACGACCCCTTCGCGCTCGAGCTTCTGGAGCTCGGGATACTCGTAGGTGTAGAATATGCGGTCGGGCTTCGCGCCCTGCACAAAGCACCAGACTTCAACCTTCTTCCCCGTCGCCTTCTTTATCAGCTCGGCCATGTCGGCATAGCGCACGGAATAGACGCCCCAGATGGCATCTGCCTGCGCAAAGGTGACCGGGTGGGGGTCGACATAGGAAACCCCGTAAATCACGGCACCTCCGGGCGAGGCCCTTTCGTACCAGTGCTCCCTCGCGTTCATCTCGACATAGGCGGGATATTGCAGGGAAGACTGCGCGCCCTCGTCCCATATTGCCCTCTGCGCGAAGTTGCTGAAGGAAGCGTAGGAATTGACGGAGTCCAGCAGCCTGACAAGGCTCCCGTGGTTGCCTGCGCCCGACCAGAAGCCCATGTGCACCTGCGTGCCCGACTGGTTGAGCAGGGGCTCAAAGGCAACCGCCTGGGCGAAGAGCACGTCTGTGAAGTTAGAAGAGGAAAGCTCGGCCAGCTTTACGGCCGGGTCCGTGAAGCGCGGCCCGGTTTCCTGCGCAGCACAGGTGGGACAAGCAGGCGGCGGAAGCAGGGCATAAACGAGCAGGAGCGCAACTGCCAATAAGAAAAGAACCTGACCAATCTTCTTCAGGGTTTTGGCTTCCATTGCCTTCCTATTTGATGTAAACCTTTTTATACCTCCCAAATCCATCTAAATCCATGAAGTCTTTGGGCCTTACAGCCGTAATCTGGAAGGAAGGAAAGCACTATGTCTCGCTCTGTCCTCAGATCGACGTTTCGAGCTTCGGCTTAACCAAGGCCGAGGCGATGGAGAACCTGAAAGAAGCAGCCTCCCTCTATCTTGAGGCCGCCAAGCAGCTCAAGCTGCCGCTGCCTGCCAAGGCATCTTATAAGAAACTAGTTCTGCCTCTGAAACTGGCTCAATAGGGGCGGTCCAATGCCGGGCCTGCGGAACATAACTTCGAAGCAAATAGCCGCTTTCCTCAAATCAAAAAATTTCTCCGAGTTCAGGCAGAAGGGCAGCACCTGATATTCGTTTCCGCTGACAGGAAGCGCCTTGCAGTCGTGCCCATGCACGGAGTCAATGGCGTGCCAATCGGCACTATTCTTTCAATTCTTCGCTCAGCTTGCCTATCAAGAAAGGAGCTCGAGGAATTTTTGGGAAGAAAATAGGCTCTTTGTGCCATAGCCTCCTCCTTGGCACTTTCCTTCCCTAAAACTTGAGGCGCCGGGCCTTCTTGCCTTCCATTTTCTGGTATTTGGTCCTGAATTTTGACTTTACCATGCACATCACCCACCGCATCCCTATTCCCTGCCAAACTTATTAAGTAGCTAACGGCTTGCTTCTTTTCGACGTCGTCACTTCCTGACCTTTCACTTTCTTCCGAGCTTCAGGCCAATGAGCAGCAGGAGCGCCAGCAGCACCAGTGCGCCGATGATTTCCACCGCGCCGAAGGAGAATTGGGCTGAAGGGGCGGGTGCGGGCTGCGGGGCTTGGGGCCGCACTGCAGGCTGGGACTTCTTCGCAGTCGCATTCACCACCGCGCCCTGCTCATCAACAGTCTTCCAACTGCCTTCTGCAGTGAAGTTGCCCTGCGTATTCGTGAAAGAGTAGGTTATCTTGCCGGCTGCAAGCGCCTGGTCAAAGAGCAGCCAGGTGTATTCATTGCCTGACTGCTTGCTGGGTGCGGGCACGCCCCAGGAAAAGACTGCGCCTTCGGGAAAAATCTCGGTCACTATGATGCCCGTGACGTTGGACGAGGCTTGAATCGTGAGCATGGCCGAGGCAGATGAGCCCGACACCACGAGTTCGCGCTCGACCGACGTGGCGAGAGTTAGGGAAGCGAGAAGCACGAGCAATCCAACGATTTTCATTCCAGTCATTCAACCACCTGAAGTATTGTAGGGCGGATAGTAGGGCGTTTCGTTGGCCGGCGGCGTAGCGGGCTCTTCGGGAGGCTCCTCAGGCGCAAGCGGCCCGTAATAATAATAGCCGTCAGCGCACTTCCAGTTGTTGTTCCTGTTCGTCTCATCCACCCGCTTTTCCATGTCAATCACCGCGCAGATGATGTAGCCATTGTCAGCCAAGTCCTGCTCGGTCACCTTCTCGGGAGCGCCGCCTTTCAGATATGAATAAGACTCCCCGCCCGCTATGCCCGAGTGCGCCTGCTCCCCGTTGATCGAGCTGCCGTTCACGGAGCCAAGCCTCACGTCGAACCTGAAGTAGCCGGAGAAGTTCCTGCCGCCGTTCTTTATCACCACGCTAATCAGGTGCTGTCCTACGCCGCCCAAATCCTTTGTGAATGAAATGGACTCGATGTAAAGGTCGATACTGGTCCGGGGCGCGCCCGGCTGGAACGAGAATATGCCTTCATTGTTGTCCTCATTGCTCTCCTCCAGCACGTGGTCGGGGTCAAGTATGAACTCGAACGCATCCCAGCCCTCGTTCACTGTTGTCAGGTGCTTGTGGTAAACCCACCATTTAACGGGTATTTTCTTGTACGATTCCGGCACAGGCGAGTACAGCTGGGACTTCATGCCGGCGCCCGGCCCTCCGATGATGCCTGCGCCAGTGCCGTTTGCGCTGCTGCCCGTAAGTGTGTCATCCACGTTGAATGAAGTATTCATTTCCGACCCACCGCGCTCCTTCATTATCTCGTCGTACAGCGTGCTTTCCCTGAAATTCGCTCCCGCGCCCGAGGCCACTCCGCCCGCCGGCGAACCAACCGGCGCTGCGCCTACGGTGCTATTTTCTCTGTCAAGGCCCGTCAGATTCAGCGTAATCCACTGCTGATAGGGCGCATCAGATGCCACTGTCCCTTCCTCCCAGCCTATTTTATTTCTGGTCCTAAAGACTCCTTTCGGCGGGGAAATGTCGCCCACCACGCGCATAACAGCATACGCGTCATACGTATCATACTGCCTTATGTCATCCGGCTTCACGGAAAGCGATTCTATGCCTGCATCCGGCCGGAAGGCCATTATCACGTACTTCTCGGCGCTCTTCTGCTTGTTCTCCGGGTGCAAGTCGAGCGCGCACACTATCTTGGCGGTTATGTTGTGCATGCCCTCCGAGTGGGGCGTCCAGTTCACATAGATGGTGCGGGAGCCGCCCCAGGACCAGCTGACGTTTGCAAACTCGGTCGCATTGTCATAGAAGCGCACGCTCGCATTCGCAGTTATCGGATATGGTGCGAGATACTCCACATCCACCCGTATCACGCCCGGCGCACCGTTCTCAACCATTTTCTCCTCCGGCAACTTGAAATATGTAATGGCATATTGGGGGTTGTATACGTAGGCAGTCAGCGAGTCCAAATCTTTTCTTCCCACGGTATCATTCACCATTAGCGTATAGATGTACGTGCCTTCCTTGGCCTCGCTCCACTGCACCGGCTTCACTGCGCTCCAGTTGCCGATGAAATCGTACGCACCGCCGTTGAAGTTCCACGCGTACTGCGCCAGCGGATAATCCTTTCCCACTGACTTGTTCGCATAAACGTAGAATTTCTCGCCCACCAGCACCTCAAAGGGCTTCACATAGCCCGGGCCCCATGCAGCGGCATAGGGTCCTTCCGAAGCATTCGTTTTCGCGCTCACATCCACCACATCATAATCATCCGGCTTCACGAGGTAGTAGTGGCCGGTCGCGCTCACATTGTATGCGGCCATTACCATGAAGTAGTATGTGGTGCTCGGCATCAGCCCCGTAACCGTGTAATTGGTCCGCGCAGGGTCGGTTATGAATGCCACGGGCACGCTGCACCTCGACCTTATGCCATCGTAGCTTATGTGGTTCTGCGAAACGCAGACGACATATGATTCGAAGAACTCGTTCCACACCCTATTCCACTGAAGGGGCACCGAGTCATGGTCTATCTTCTGCGGCTGCGTTATCTGCGCCCGCGTGCCCTCGAGCGTGCGCGCGTGCACGACAGTTGAGAATCTGGCAGCGCCGAATTTGTCCACCGCCGAAACCTGATAGTAGCGGTCCACGCCCGGGTTCAGGTCTATAAATTCAGCAGTTGTCTTCGCCTTGTCCGTTATGTTGTAGAACAAAGTGCGCCCGCCGCCCGTGGCGTTTGTCCTGTAAACATGATACTCCTTGAAGTCCACGTCCTGGCACTCGTCCCACGCAACGGTGGCCTTTGTGTCGGTCACATCACTCACCCACGTCTCGAACTCCGCGGGCGGATAGTTGCTGAAAGTCAGGGAGATATTGTACACGTTATTCTCGTTGAAGAAGTCATAGCCCGAGGAGAGCGTTGTGCCTTTCGGCCCTGTCCACGTTTGCTCTCCCGTCACTATCAGCGTGAGCGTGTATGCGCGCGGCTGGAACTTGTTGCTGTCAATCACTACAGTCAGCACTCCGCCCGAGGGCGCGCCCGCAGGCGCGGGCAGCAGTGTCGTAGTGCTCTGCCCCAGCAAATTGCCGTTCGAATCATAGACATATGCCCGCACCTTCTTCGCCTCGCCGTGCCCGATGTTCTTCACAGGCACCTTTATCTCGAAATACCTGCCGACTATCGGGGTCGAATACTGCACCTCGCTCGGCTCCAGGCACACGTCCATCGAATATCTCACGTACATGTTGCCGAGCCTGCCCGCATCCGCCTCGCCGTAGCTCTTGAGCCCCTGCAAGACGGGCTGCATGAGGTTCTGCACGTAGGGTATTACGCACGCCGAGCCGAGCCCGAACTCCCAGTCATAGGCCTCCCACCCGCCTATCTGTATGATGCCGTCGGGCTGGTACTTGAGCAGCTCATATTCCTTCCCAAGGCGCTTCACGAAGCTGTCCTCGCACTGCCAGCTCGCAAGCCCGTCCGAATCCGCTTTCTGCTTCATGCACGACAAGTCGTTCTTGTCCGCGGCCGCAAGCGCCGTCATCTCGCTCAGCGAATAGTAGCCGAACCAGCCCTGCCCCGGAGTTTCATTATAGACGTGATAATAGTGCCTGGATGCCATGAGGTTGCCGTAGCACAGGCTGATGTTCGTGACATCCTGCACATTCGCATACCATTCCATAATGCTGTCAAGCGTTTCGTGCATGAGGTACGCGGTCGCCTGCAGCACGTCGTCGAAGCTGAGCAGGAAGCCCGCGGGCGCGCCCACAATCACGAAGCCGATGCCGAACAGCTTGTTGGTGATGAGATAGTCTTTTATGACGAAATCCTTCACCGTCGGGCCGTAGACTGCTTTCACCAGGCCCATCACTACATCAAACTGGCTCTCGCCCTCCTCCACTGCCCCCAAATCATACGCAGCGTCAAAGTCCGCCTGGCCGATGAAGCTCCTCATCTCGTCCTCGACAACCTGGCCGTAGTAGCTCTTTATGTCATTCTTGTTCCCGTTGTACATCGCCACGTATGTATGGTAATAATCCATGTACGCATTTTGGCGCGAGCCGAAGACATCGTCATAGTACTCGAAAGCGTACCCGGGTATGTGGGTTTTCAGTGTGCACACCTTCGGCTGGGCCGCGGCAGAGCGCATGTCGGGCACGGGCGGCGGCTGGCCGGGCTTCTGCGTGAGCGCGTCAATGTCCTCCAGCACAGCGATGTCGCTTATTGCGCCCGACGTCCACTGATCGACGCTGGCCATCTGCAGGTCCTGGGCCGAGGAGGCCACTATGCCGGATGTGCTCTGCCCGCCGGATTCGCCTTCCACCGGCTCAACCTCCATGTACTGCTCTTCAAGCGTGATTTGGGCAGCCTGCAGTTGGGCAAAAGAGAGCGGGAAAGATATGAGGAGAAGCATGAATGCGCAGAGCATCCTGTTCATGGCTGGCTATCATGGCAATCGTTTATAAATTTTCATCCAGCCCGTGACCCCGCGGCAGCGCCATCCGGTGCCTGCGCGAGCCTAGCACCGCGATGCATATGCTAGCAGGATTCCGCCCAATATGATGGTAGCACCGGGGCATCCTCCCAGTCCGGCCGTTGACGAGGGCTGGTATGTCTTGTTCTCCCCGGTTGAGGGCTTGGTGGCTGGCGGCGGCTGTGCCGTTGAAGCAGGTGTTTGGGGCGCGGGCATCTGCGGCCCGGCATCGGAGGTTGACTTCGAGCCTTTCACGCACACCGTGATGGGCCATTCACGCACGTTATCGCCCGAGCGCGCAACCATCGTGCACGTCCCTGTGGCATCCGTCTCGCTCACAGCCTGCACGCTCACGGTGGCATAATGCCTGGCGTCAATGTGAAGAAAGAACGGGTCCGAGGGAAAGCCTACGAAAGGCGAGGTGCACTCCGGCACCACTATGACGTTGCCAGAAGCCTCGCCGATGTTCTCGACCTTCACTTGGAACTCGGTCTCCTCGCCGCTCTGCAAGCACTCGGGTGCCGTGGAATATGTCACCTCCCTTATTGCGGGGTCGGGTGATTCGGAAGAATATGCAAAAACAAGGCCAGCCAGCATGCACGCAAGCAGCAAAGCAATTCCCTTCATGCACTCACCTCTTCGCCGTCGCATCTTCGCGCATGATGACTTTCACTATTGCGAAGACCACGAGCGCTATTATGGCGAAGTCTATCAAAGCGCCGACAAAATCGCCTATCAGGAACTTGACTGGTCCGAGCTGCAGGGTTGCGGTGCGCCAGTCGCCGCCCGGCGCGAGCACCCCGACTATGGGCATGATAATGTCGGTCACGAGCGAGGTCACCAATTTGGTCGAGGCAGCGCCAATGATGAACGCGACCGCCAGCCCCAGAACTTGATACTTCTTCAGGAAATCCATGAACTCGGATGCCATGCCCACGCTACCACCTCTTGTTTTTTCAACTGCTCGAGCAGTTTTCTTCCCACACGCGCAGGCACTTCTGCTTCTCCTCGCACCATGAATAGCCTGCCGAGCCTATGCAGCCATGCGCATCAGTGTCGTTGCCGACCATCTGCCCTGTGCAGTTCTCCTCCCATATCCTGATGCACTTCTGGCTCGACTCGCACCACGAGTATCCTGCAGAACCAATGCATCCGTGCTCATCCCTGTCAGAACCGGGCATCGGCGAGGCCGTTGCATTGCAAATGTCAACTTGAGCGCAGTTCGAGCCCAGAGTGAGCTGCTTGCACTCCGCGCTCATCGAGTCGGGCCCCACGACCGGGCAGCTTACCTGCGTCCCGTCGGCCTTATAGTAGGTGGTGCCGCCCCCGAGCAGCGAGCTCACGACGCCGAAGTAGTTGCCGCAAACGTAAACCATCGCAACGTTGGCCTGGCCGCAGAACGCCTGGGCCTGCTCCTCCACCGTCTTGACAGGCACGCTGGGCTGGGAAGCTGGCGGAGTGGCGGGCGCCTGGGGCTGGGATGCAGGAGGCGCCTGCTGCCCGCAACCCGCGAGAAGAACGAGCGAAAACACGAAGATAAGAACGAACCACTTTGCACCAGCCATCGGCATCACCGCCTTGGAATCTGCGTGCGGCTTTATAATTATTGCGCGAATTCAACTTGGCAAAGCACTTTGCAGTGCAAAGCTTTATATAGTTTGGCGTTCCTTATGGGGGTGCGAACGCAAAAGGTGATGGGGATGCAAAACAACATCGATTTGGTTGAAATAAGGCGGAAGGCGTACATGTCCGTCTTCGAGGACGGGCTGCTCGACATCTGCCTCGGGGCATGGTTCATACTCTTCGGCCTCATGACGCTCGTGGGCGCATCAGTTTTCATGGTGTTCCTCTACTTCCTCATCGCGCCCGCGTGGTATGCCGGCAAGCGGCTCATAACCGTGCCGCGCGCGGGGCTCGTGAAGTTCCCGCCCAAGAGCATGAGCAAGGAGCAGGCAAGGAATCGGATGCTGGCCGCCGCGGTGCTGGGCGCCGTGATAGCCGCGATGACAATGTGGCTCTTCAGCGCGCTTTCCAAGGCCTCCTCCTTCAGCGAGTTCTTCTTCGTGGGCCAGATGTTCGTGGTCCTGCTGCTGGTGGGCACGGTGGCCCTGAAGCTCTGGCGCATCCTGCTCTACGCGGCAGTCACCGAGGCCGCGGTGCTGTACCTGGAATTCGCGACCAGCCTGCCAGAAGTGCAGAAGGAGACCATATTCTTCGGCGTGATGGGCTCGGCAATCGTGCTGGGCGGCCTCTGGTTTTTAATGCGCTTCCTGCAGAAAAACCCGCTGCCCGCAGAGGGAATGAAATATGGCGAAGCTTGAAAAAGGAAGGGAAGCGAATGCCGCGGCCAGGGCTGAAAAAGGCAGGAAAGAAGCCAAGGCAATAGCGAAGATAGACCGGCTCATCCACGAGCCTGCGCGCCTGAACGTGATGGCCCACCTCTTCGTGGTCGAGGGCGCGGACTTCCTCTTCCTCATGCGCCAGACCAACCTGACCTTCGGCAACCTGTCATCGCATTTGAGCAAGCTCGAGGCAGCCGGCTATTTGCAGGTGAAGAAGGAGTTCGTGGAGAAGAAGCCGCACACCATGCTCAGTCTCACGAAGAAGGGCAGGGCCGCCTTCCAGACCTACACCGGGAACATGAAAAAGGTTTTTGCCGAGCTGCCCAAGTGAGCGCTAATACTTCAAGGATGCAATCCTTTCCGCTTCCTTGCAAACCTCCCGGTCCTTAATCACGATGCTGGCCCTTTTTGCTATATTCCCTGCACGGCTTATTATCAGACTGCGCTTCAGCGACATGAATCTGCGCAGGTCTTCCAACAATATGCCTTCGAGCGCACCCACGATGAGCGCCGAGGCCTCTCTGTTCGCGGTCCAATACTCAAACTCAGGTGACTTTTTGTTTATGAGCTCCTCCAGCACGTCCATGCACTCCGCAGGATGCCTGCTCACCTCGGCAATTATGGCCTCGCGGCTCTGGGTTTCCTCCCACTTGTAGCTGGCCAGAAATTCCTTCAGGTCAATCCTTTTCGTTTGCACTGGCGGCTTAGGTTCAAAGCCGTCAAACGCAGCCCTTATGCACTCCCTTATCACTCCCCTCTTCACGCGCGGGGAGGCAAAGGCAACGACCGTCGGCATGTGCCTGTGAAAGAACGTTCTTCCCAACCGGGTCCGCAGGAACATTTCCGTGCGCACTTCTTTTGAAATTAAATTATTCGGAATAATCGTAGTGCTTTCCATGACTCCACCTTGCCACCAGTCAAACTTGTTGCTCATTTGAGATTTTTAAACTCTGCAGCCCGCCTTGAGGCGCAAAACTATAAATATCCTGTCTTCCATCGCCTTTCCGAGGTGTTGTCCATGCCCAGGAAAGCTTCATCAAAGTCCGCGGCCTTCAAGCCGACAAGCGTTTATTCAGGCCCGAGGGGCACCACTGACACCGACTATTCTTCCTATGCCGGCTCGCGCCTGGACTGGCACACGCTGAAAATCTTTATTCTGGGCGCGCTGGCCTTCACCGTGATTTCTTTCATAGTTCACATGGCGGGAGCCATGGTCGACATGGGCTATTACATGATGCCCGCGTATTTCAGCGTCTGGAGCCCGCTCATGATGCCGATTGCAGGCCCGCCTCCCATCGAGTTCACCTACGCCTCGCTGCTCTTCGGCTTCATAACCGGCGCCATCTTCGTCTACTGCTACACGCTCGTAAGGCGCGCCATGCCCGGCAATAACTGGCTGTCAAAGGGCCTGAACTACGGCATGTTCGTCATGCTGCTTGCCGGCCTGCCAACCTATATGAGCATGACCCTGCTCATCAACCTGCCGCAGGGCCTACTGGTCTCGTGGCTTGTGCAGAGCTTCATCACCTACGAGCTGGCAGGCATGGCCGCTGCAAGGTTTGCGCGGTGATCGCAAGGCCTACTGACCGGCGCCCATGTAGCGCATCTTCCTGCTCATCATCCACAGGCCCACCAGGATTACGACCAGCGGTATGAAAGGCAGGTTCACGTTCCACCAGTACATGTCATTGCCCAACCACACGACGCCCAGCAGGAAGATCAGCACGCCGAAAAATATGCCGCCTCCCCCTCGCCTGTGGCACCTGCAGTCGCAATCCTTGCCCTCATGGCATTCGCACTCGCATTTCTCCCCGCTCATTTTCTCCATTCTTGCCATTTTCTCACCTCACGGAGTTTTCCCTCTTCTATCCTTCCTTATTGCACCCCATGTCCGCCAGCTCCAAGTAAACGGATGAGAACTTCCCTGGCGTGGGCGGGCCCCTGATTCCTACTGCAAAGCGCGTGAAGAAAACTTTCGAGGCGCCTGCTGAAAGCGCCCCTTCAGTGCTGGACTTTACCGCAGCATCCGTGCTGGCCTCGCCATATTCCGCTTCCGTCACCCAAATCGGCCTTGAAATGCCCCGCTCGGTGAAAAGCGCCTTGAAGGGCTTGACATTCAGAGAGGCTAGGTCGCCGTTATTGATGTAATGTATGTTGGCAATGTCGAAATAGTCCGCGGCGCCGGCATCCAGCTGGCCTGCCCAATAGTCGAGCATGTATTGCTCGGTGCCCGCCGCGCCCGCCTGCACGATCTTGCACTCCGGGCAGGCCTCTTTTATGGCCTTGCTGCTCGCCTTCAGGACTTCGAGATAGTCTGATGCAGTGCCTTTGAAGAACGTGAGCTCGCCCGACTGCATCTCGGGCTCGTTCAGCACTTCCCAGTAGCGCACGGGCAGCACCAGGCCGGGCATGTCGTCCACGCCATCTCCGTCATACCTTTCAGCCAGCGCGCGCAGGAAAGCGGAATATTTGTCCATGTCGCAGGGCTTGCACCGCGAGTTCGGTATTTCGGAATTGTAGAACGTGTCGGCAGGCCCGACCTCGCACGCTGATGCCTGCCTGCACTTTGCCTGGTCCCAGTCCGCGAAGGGCCAGATGGTGCCGAGCAGCAGGACCCCGTTGTCCTGCGCGGCCTTCACGTATCTGTCGGCCTGCGAGAAATCAAACTCGCCATCCTTCTTCTCAATCATGCCCCACGCGAACGGGCCCGGATGCGGCCTTTCCCAGGCCACGCCAATCTGCTTCTCCATCATGGCCTCATTAGGCGAGCCTATCACGAAGCCAAGGCACCGGGGCTCGGCGGCTGCGAACGCATTCAAATCAGCGGTCGAGATGTTTGCGGGCGGAGAAGGCGGCGTGGTTTGAGCAGGAGGCGGCGTTTGCGCCGGTGGTTGTGCGGGCGGAGTTGCGGGTTGCTGAGGCGGCGCCTGTGCGGGTGCCTGTTGTGCGGGCGTTTGAGTCTGTGAAGGCGGCTGGGTTTGCGGTGAGCTAGGCGGCTGCTGGACAGGTGTTTGCGATGGAGGCGCGGGCTGCGAAGGGCAGCCTGCGAGCAAAAGCAGGAAAATGAGCGAAAATGCGAGCAAAAGCGCGTGCAGGTGCATGAAAGGCCATCGCCCAGGCCCTATAAATAGCTTGCCTTTCCGGCCGAAAGCGCCCGGAACCTCGACGCTAGATATAAATACCCCCTCAGGTCAAAACTGGGCAGGCCCACTTTCTCTACGGAGAAAGGGGCCCCTTTACGTCCGCTTTACGCAAAGCGTAAAGGGATCCCTTTCTGCCTCGGGGCAGAAAGAGGACGGATACGTAAAGAGGGCGATCGGTTGGTTTTCATAAAGGAACTGTCACTTCGGAACTTCAAGTCCTTCAAGAGCGTGGACATAAAGCTCACGCCAGGCCTCGTGTGCCTCGCGGGCCCGAACGGCTCGGGCAAGTCCAACGTGACCGACGCCATCAGGTTTGCGCTGGGCGAGATGAGCCTCAAGCAGCTCAGGCCCGAGGGCAAGAAGGCGAGCGGCCTCATCAGGCGCGGGGCCAAGCACGCGCAGGTCGGCATAATTTTCGGGGGCGAGGGCGGGGTCGAGGTGAAGCGGGCCATAAGGGATGACGGCAAGATGGCCTACAAGCTGGATGACAAGCACGCAACCCGCACTTCCGTAATCGAGACGTTGCGCAAGCTGGGTGCGGACGTGGGCGAGCACAACGTCATAGCGCAGGGCGAGGTCGACCGCGTGGTCAAGATGAACGCCAAGGAAAGGCGCGAAATCATCGACCGCGTGTCCGGCGTCTACGAGTTCGAGGAAAAGAAGAAGGAGGCGCTGTCCGAGCTGGCCAAGGTCGAGAGCCGCATAGGCGAGGCCAACATCGCGATTTCCGAGCGCGAGGGCCTGCTGTCCGAGCTCGAGAAGCAGAAGGACGAGGCATTGCACTACACTGAGTTGAGCACGGAGCTCAAGCGGGCCAAGGGCACTTTGATTCATTCCGAGCTTGCGCGGCTCGAGAAGGAGTTCGATGGCAGCGCGAAGAAAACTGCAGACCTGCAGGCCAAATACGACCAACTGCAGCATGACCTCGAGATGCTGGAGGCCAAGACGAGCGGGCTCGAGGCCGAGCGGGCCAAGGTGGCTAGCATGATAAACGAGCAGGCCGGCAAGGAGGGCCTGCGCGAGGAGCTCGAGCGCCTGCGCACCGAGATTGAGAGCAACTCGCGCCTGAAGCTCGAGAAGGCGCGGCAAGTGGACGAGCTCAAGGCGAAGAACAAGGCGGTCGAGCAGGAGCTCAGGGATGCCGAGAGCAAGATTGCGGTCTCGCGCAAGGAGATGGGCGAGGCCGAGAAGCAGGCCAAGGCGATTGCGGGCGAGGTGGGTGCGGGCGAGAAGGAAAGGGCGCGCGTGCTCTCGGGGGCCGGCGGGAAGCGCGCAGCCGAGCTGCGCAAGAGGCATGCCGAGCTCATGAGGCAGCTCGAGGAGAAGAAGGGCGCCTCGCTCGAGTCCGAATCGGCGGTCGTGCGCGATTCCGAGATTGCCAAGCTCAAGGAAGCCGAGCTCGGGGACATACGCGAGGAGCTGGGCGAGGGGAACGGCAAGACCGAGGAACTCGAGTTGAGCCTGGCGGAGCTCAAGGCCAAGCTCTCCGGGTTTGCAAAAGAGGAGGATGACGTTTTCGAACGCGAGAAGGAGCTCAACAAGGTCCTGCCTTCCTATGACAGGAAAATACTCGAGATAGGGAACAAGCTGCCCGAGATAAGGATGACGAGCGGCAAGAGGCCCGCGGTCGACGCGGTGCTGAGCGCCTCCAAGAGCGGCCAGCTCGAGGGCATCATCGGCACGGTGTCCGACACTTGCACTTTCGACGAGAAATATGCGCTGGCCATAGAGGCGAGCGCAGGCCCGCGCCTGCACTATATTCTGACAGAGGACATAGATGCCGCAATGGATGCGATAGAGCACTTGAAGAAGACGAAGGCAGGCAGGTGCTCGTTCATCCCGCTCAACCGGAAGATTTCCGAGCTTCCCGCAGACGCAGTGCAGTTCGAAAAGTCCCAGGGTGCGCTGGGCTTCCTCATAAACCTGGTGCAGTTCGACAAGAGATACACGAACGCGCTCAGCTACGTCTTCGGCGACACGCTGCTCGTGAGCGATGCCGCTACGGCAAAGAGATTGGCCGGCAAAGTGCGCGCGGTCACGCTTGAGGGCGAGCTTTTCGAGCGCTCGGGCATAATCACGGGCGGGCCCTTTGGCCAGACCTCCTCGCTCAAGAGCAGGCTCGAGCTCGAGAGGCTCGAGAAGGAAATGGACGAGGTGCAGAGGGCCAAGAAGGCCGCACTCGAGGAGCTTTACTCCTCGCGCGAGCAGCTGGGCCTGAAGAGGCGGGAAAAGGCGACCCTCGAGGTGAAGGTGCGCGGCATCGAGATTGAGCTCGAGAGCTTCAATGCTGCGCGCGAGAAGAAGAAAGGGCTGGCGCAGAGGCGCTCGGAGCTTGAGGCCGATCTCGGGAAGTTGCGCTCATCAATAGAGTCAAATGGTAAGAAGGCGGGCGAGCTGAAGGAATCCCTCTCGCGCATAGACTCGGAGCTCGCGTCAATCTCGAAGATGCTCGAGAGCCAGGAGATGCCCCAGGAAAAGGCCGAGGAGCTCGCGCTCATTGAGGGCAAGATAAACGAGCTG
Source organism: Candidatus Burarchaeum australiense (assembly GCA_902386535.1). GTDB lineage: Archaea > Micrarchaeota > Micrarchaeia > Burarchaeales > Burarchaeaceae > Burarchaeum > Burarchaeum australiense. The sequence continues at coordinate 38,555 of CABMJK010000014.1, forward strand.
TCGGAAAAGAGGCGCGAGCTCGAGGGCGTTGCCTCGTCCAAGAAGACCGAGGTCAAGCTTCTCGAGGAAAACACAGCCAAGGACAGGCAGGAGCTCGGGGTTGCGGGCCTTTCGCTCAAGGAAATGCTCGCCGCCATTTCGCAGCTCGAGTCAGCAATCGAAACCGATTCCGACGTTCTGGAGGAGAAGGAGGTCAAGCTCAAGGAGGCGAGCAAGAAGATGACCGCGCTCTACGAGCAGCAACAGCAGATGAGCGCCGAGATAGAGAAATTCTCCAAGGAAAAGGGGAAGACGCAGGCGCTCTTCAACCGCGCCTCGAATGATTTGGGCGAGGTGAAGTCCACGCGCATGCTGGCCGAGACGCGGCTCGGGGACCTGAAGGCCGAATGGGTCGAGTACAAGGACATCGAGCCCATGAAGCTCTCGAAGGACGAGCTCGAGGACCGGATGAGGGAGGTCGAGGGTCAGCTCAGCACCCTCGGCGCGGTCAACATGCTGGCTCCCGAGCAGTACGAGCAGAAGGGCAAGGAGCTGAAGGAGAAGAAGGACATCATAGGCAAGCTCGGCGAGGAGAAGAAGGCGGTGCTCAACATGATCCAGGAAATAGACGGCAGGAAGGCGGAGATTTTCCTCCAGACTTTCAGGAACGTGGACGAGAACTTCCGCAAGATATTCAACTACGCTTTCCCGGGCGAGGGCACGCTTTTGCTCGACAAGCCCGAGGAGATTTTCGACAGCGGGCTGCAGATAAAGGTCCGCGTTGACGGCAAGGACCACTACATCGAGGCGAAGTCGGGCGGCGAGCGCTCGCTGCTGGCGCTCCTCTTCGTGTTCTCCATCCACTCCACCAAGCCCGCGTCATTCTACATGCTGGACGAGGCCGACGCGGCGCTGGACAAGGAGAACAGCAAGAAGCTGGCCGACATGCTGAAGCAGTTGTCGAAGAATGCGCAGTTCATCGTCGTGACGCACAACGACACCGTGCTCTCCTCGGCCGACATCGCTCTCGGCGTGACGCGGCAGGACGGGGCTTCGAAGATTGTCGGCATAGAGTTCAAGAAGGTGGCGGCAGCCTCGGCTCCGGTCCAGGCTCCGCCAGCCTGAGGCAGTTGATGCGCATGCCCCTTCACAAGAAAAGGCTCCAGAACTTTTTCGCAGCCTCGAGGGCAGACTCGCTCCTGCTGCACAACGGCGATGCGGAAGGCTATTTCGACGTTAACTACTTCTACTTCACCGGCCTTGCGCTCGACAACTCGCTCCTCCTCGCTAAGAGGAACGGCGCCTCGACCCTGCTCTGCACGCCCCTGAACTACGAGGCCGCGCAAGCAAAGGCAGGCGCGGGCGTATCGGTCGTGAAGATTGACCGGAAGGCGCTCTCGCTTGAGCTGAAGAAGCTGCTCGCAGGCTGCAAAAGAATCGGAATCAACAAGCGCTCACTCCGGCTCTCGACCTTCGACGTGCTGAAAAAGGCCGGTAATGGGAAGAAATTCATGGACGTGAGCGAGGAGCTGGGTGAGAACCGCGCGGTGAAGGATGCGGAGGAGCTTGCAATTTTGAAAAGATGCGTTGCCAAAACTCGCGCCCTGCTTGACTCGGTCGGGGCCGAAATCAGGCCCGGCATGCGCGAAGAGGAAATCCTGAAGCGCCTTCGCGCGGGCGCGCTCGAGCTCGGGGCCGAGCTTTCCTTCCCCCCGATAATTCTTAGCGGCCCGAAGGCGCGCGTGCCTCATGGAATTACGGGAGGGCGGCGGGTCGGGGCCAACGAGGCCGTGCTCATGGACTTCGGCCTGAAGATGAATGGCTATTGCTCGGACTTGACCAGATGCTACTTTACAGGCCCATGCAAAGAAGAGCGCGCGGTTTACGGCAAGCTGCAGCATGTGCAGCACGAGTTGGCCGACTATGGAAGGGCAGGCACGCGCATTTCCGAGTTCGTGAAAAAATCAGACGCGCTGATGAAGCTGGCAGGCTTGCCGAAGCTGCCGCACGCGATGGGCCATGGCATAGGCCTCTACGTGCATGAACAGCCCTCGCTGCACGCGGACTCGAAGAAGAAACTGAAGGCCGGCATGACTTTGGCCCTCGAGCCCTCCTACTACGGGAAAAAGTTCGGCCTGCGCTACGAGAATGATTTCGTGGTGGGCAAAAGGAAGCTGGAAATTCTCTAATCCAGGAAAGCTTCCGGCCTCGGCGGCTCCTTGGGCTCGCCCTTCCTCTCGCGGATCTGGTAAACGATCTTCTTCTGCAATTCCTTGTTAAGGGGCTCGAAGCCAGCGTACTCGGTGTACCAGATGGCGCGGCCCTGGGTCGCGCCGCGGATGCTGTTCGAGAAGCCGAACATCTCGGCCACGGGCACCTTTGAGGTGACTGACACTGCCTCGCCCTCCTGCTCGATGTTCAGCACCTGGCCGCGCCTTCCCTGCACCTGGCTGATGATGCCGCTCATGTATTCCTGCGGCGCCTGCACGAGAAGCTTCTGCTTCGGCTCGAGCAGCTGCACGCCCGCCAAAAGCATGGCGGCATAAATCGGGTTGCGCACTGCCGGGATTATCTGCGCAGGCCCACGGTGAACGGGGTCCTCGTGGATTTTCGCATCGACAATTTTGACCATCATGCCCGACACCCTCTCCTTTGCGAGAGGGCCCTTGGTGCACGCCTCCTGGAAAGCCTGGATGACGAGCTCCATTATCTCGTCCATGTACTGCACTCCCTTGGTGGCATCCACTAGGATGTTCATGTTGAATACATCTTCAATATTGCGCGCATCCTCGCGTTCCATGCCGGCCTCGATGTAGGGCTCCCAGAAGCCCTTGCCCTTCGGCTTCTTGTTCGGCACCGTGCCTTCGGTAAGCGCCTGCACCAGCTTCTCGGGCAGCGGCTCGACCGTCACCTTTATCTTGGTGTGCTTGTTCGGCGACTTGCCCTCAACCGGCCCGGCCGACCCCATGATGGTCTCGCGGTAAACGACAATCGGAGGCGAGGTCTCAATCGCCACGCCCTTCTCTTTTGAAATCTTGTACTCTATGATTTCCAGATGCAGCTCGCCCATGCCCGACAGCAGGTGCTCGCCCGTCTCCTGGTTAATCTCGACCTTGAGCGTCGGGTCCTCTTTTGCTAACTGCCGCAGAATCTCGATTAGCTTGACCAGGTCCGAGGTGTTCTTGGCCTCGACCGACTTCGTGACCACGGGCTCGGAGTAGTGCTTTATCTGCTCGAAAGGCTCGAGCTCGCCCTCGCTGATGGTCTCGCCCACATAGAGGTCGTGAAGGCCGACAATCGCGGCAATGTTGCCCGCAGGCACTGACTCAACCAGCACCCTGTCAATACCCATGTAAATGCCGACCTGCTGCACCTTTTCGCTGGAGTGCTTTGACGCCAGCGTGAGCTCGGTGCCCTTCTTCACCGTGCCCGAGAATATGCGCGCAATGCCGACCTCGCCCGCGTGCTCGTCAATGGTGACTCCGAAAACGACCCCGCACACCTTGCCCTTCGCGTTGGTCGACGTCATGCCCTTGCCATACTCGCTCTCCAGATCGCCCTTCCAAAGGACCGGCACCCGGTATTTCTGCGCGGTCATGGGGTTCGGCAGGTGCGTAATCGCCATTTCCAAAATGACCTCGTCGATGGGCCCCTTCTCCATCAGCGACTTGTGGTCCTGCTTCGAGCAGTAGTCGTAGATTATCTTGAAGTTCAGCCCGCTCCTCTTCATGTGGGGCACGCTCACGGCCCATTTGTTGTACGCGGAGCCGAAGCACACGTTGCCTTTCTCGGGCGAGATGAGCCACTCGTCCTTGTAATCCCCGGCATAGTTGGTTATGAGCTTGTTAACGCCGTTTATGATTTTCATAAGCCTTTCCTGCATGGCCTCGGGGCTGAGCTTCAGCTCGTTGATGAGCCTGTCGATCTTGTTGATGAAAAGCGTGGGCTTGGATTTTTCCTTGAGCGCCTGCCTGACGACCGTCTCGGTCTGCGGCATCACGCCCTCCACCGAGTCGACCACGAGAATTATGCCGTCGACCGCGCGCATGGCGCGCGTCACGTGCCCGCCGAAGTCCACATGGCCCGGCGTGTCGATGAGGTTTATCAAGTGGGGCTTTCCATGGTAGGTGAAGCCCAAAGAAATGTTGGCTGCCTTAATCGTGATTCCGCGCGCCTGCTCCTGCTCGTCGTAGTCAAGTACGCGCTGCTCGCCCGCTAAATCCTTTGAGATGAGGCCGGCCCTCGCGACCAGGGAGTCCGACATCGTGGTCTTGCCGTGGTCCACGTGGGCAACTATGGCCATGTTGCGGACCTGCTCTAGGTTGCTCATGATAGCCTGGACTTCCTCGACCACGTATTCTTTTCGAACCATGTCAAAACACCTAAGGGAATTTGCCGCAGGCCGCACTCACTCCTTATCGCGTGCTTCTCGCCATGCGCTCCGTCTCGTCCCGCTTCTTTATAGCGTAACTGTTTATGCTGTTCTGCGATGCAAGCACGATTTCGTCCGCCAGCGCCTGCCCGAGCGTCTTCGGGTTGTTGAACGCTGCCATGATGGCCGAAAGCGCCAGATTCCTGAGATCCATGTCCAGCCTTCTCTGGGGAGAAACGTCCACTGCCACCTGGTAGGAAATGCCGCCGTACTGCACGCGGGTCGTGTCCTCGCGCGGCGCCGTGTTCTTGAGCGCGAGAACGAGCACCTGCACCGGGTTCTGGTTCGTCCTCTTCGCGATGTCGGCGAACGCCTCCTCCACGGTCTTCATGGCCTTCGACTTCTTGCCCTGCAGCTTGCCGTGCGTGCGAATGACCTTTCCGCTCGTCTTCTCGCCCGTGCCTCCCCTCATCAGCTTGTTCACGAGCCGCTCGACGATGTTCACCCGCATCTTGCCGAACTGCTTGTGCGCCTGCCTTCCGTGCGAGTGGGGCAGCGAGACCGGGGTCAGGTTTATGTAGGGCCCGAGGCTCAGGTCGTCCACCTTCACTTCGCTCATGTCGTATTTGTTGAAAATCATTTCAGCCATAAGATCACACCGCGTTGTTTCCCAATCGAGTTTCAGTTTCAATCATCTCTATCTCTTCGGCTTCTCCTTCTTGCCCAGCCTGAGCTGGTCCAGGTTCACGCCGTTGACCGCGACCACCTTGTAGCGCACGCCGGGTATCGAGCCCATCTGCCCTCTCTGCGAGCCGCCGAGCCCGTCCACGATTACCTCGTCGTGCTCGTCAATGAAATTGATTGCCTTGTTGCGGGGCGCAAAGGCGGTGATTATCCTGCCGTTCTTCGAGAGCTGGACCTTCACGCACTTTATCAGGCCGGAGTGCGGTTGCTTCTGTTCCAGCGCGCGCTTCTCCAGCACAATGCCGCGCGCCTGAGGCGCGGCCTCGAGCATGTCATATTTCTCCTTGAGCCTCAGCTTCCGCCTGTACCACGTCTTCTTGAGCCCGCGCTGGCGCTTCCGCTGCCGCCGCAGATCCCGCGCTCCAAATTCTCCACGACCCATAAACACACCCGCATATCATGCCGACATTTTTCATTTCCCGTCCAACAGCCTCGCATCACCGCATATCGCGCTTTCTCGCATCAATCCTTCGTAGCCAGACGAAGATCAGCGTTGAAGCGGCGCCGGAGCAATGCCTTCTCCATCTTGATTCGCTCGCCGCCCTTCCCTATTGCCGCGCCCCTGTCCCGCGCATCGACTGTAACAATAGCAGTCCGCGTATTATCTTTCTCTTGAATGTTTAAATTACTTATGGGGACCGGCTTGAGCAGGTTTACGACGAAATCCTTGATATCGTCGGCACTTTCAACGACGAAAAGCGGCTTTCCGAACGCCTTGCGCGCCCTTTCGAGCGAGCTGCCGCCCTTGCCAATCGCCCTTCCCATCTCGCCCTCCTTTATGACGAACGCAATGCCCTCCTCGCCAATGAGGCAGTCCTTCACGATTGCCCCGGTCTGGCTCTCGAACAGTTCGATGCACTTCATCTCGTCGTTGCTTAAGGTGACCATCAAAAAACCAACTTCATCTTTTCTCGCTCGCGCGCCTAGGCGGCGGCAGCCTCGCCCGCGCCTTCAGCCTCCTCCTTCTCTTCGGCAGGGGCCTCGGCCTTCGCAGCAGGCGGCTTGCCCATTTCCAGCACTCCGGACGAGCCGGCATCGAGCACGGTGAAAATGCTAATGGGGAACGGCTTTCCGCACACTGCGCCGAGCTCCACGGAAGTGCCCTTGTAGGTCACGAGCGCAGCCCCGCTCTTCGCGCACTGCTCCTCTACCTTCTTCCTTATGGCCGAAGGGCAGTTGGATGAAACGAGCACGAGCTTTGCCTTGGCCGCGGACCTTACGCCGCTGCGCGTCCCGAACTCGACCTTCCCGCTTTCGATTGCCATCCTCAGGTTTTTTTCAACGTCCATCTAAATCCGCCTCGCAAGCTTGACTATGCCGGTTCCGACCGGTATCGTCTGCCCAATTATGATGTTCTCAGTAATTCCAATTAGCTTGTCCTCCTCGCCGCTGACCGCCGCGTTTATGAGGTGCTTTATGGTCTCTTCGAAGGCAGCGCGCGCGAGCACGCCCGCCTTCCTTCCGCTCAGGCCGTGCCTGCCCACGGACCTTATCAACCCGTCCATGGTCATCGCATCGGCAAGCAGCGCGATGTGCCTGATGTCCACGTCCATTCGCTGGCTGTCGAGCACCTGCTTTATCTCCTGTATTATCGAATTGCGCGCGGCCTCGATGCCGAGCACCTTGTTTATCTCCATGATGTCGTTGGTGTAGCAGCGCTTGAAGTCCACGCCCGGTATCTTGGAGACCTCGAGCAGGTTCGAGCCCGAAGTCCTGATGAAATATTTCCCGCCCGGGCCCTTGAGCACCGCGGCCCTGCTCACACCCTTCACTCCAGCCACGTGCGCGCCCCTTATCTTGTTGGTCACGCGCCTTATGGCCCTCAGCGTGCTGGTCTTGAAGCTTATCTTTACCTCGTTGCCGCTCGAGTGCACTTCGCCGCCCGAGAATTTCTTGAGCGTCTTCTTCACTTCCTCGAGGTCGAGCCTCTTCTCCTTCATGACTGTCGGATCAATGATGACCGATATCTCCTTGCTCGCCAGCCTCTCCTCGACCTTGCCCACGTTCTCAAGCGTAACGTCCTCAATCAGCGCGGCTATCTGCCTGCACTTCTCCTCGTTGGTCTCATAGTTCTCGAGCACCTGGATGTCCATGATTGGCTTCTTCGGCTCCTTGCGCGCGTCGAGCAGCTCTATCAGCCTCGGCAGGCCCGTCGGCACCTGCTCGGCCACTCCCGCGTAGTGGAACGTTCGCATGGTCATCTGCGTGCCCGGCTCGCCTATGGACTGGGCTGCCACTATGCCCACGGCCTCGCCCGAGTCAATGCGCGACTTCAGCGCTTTGTTGGTCATAACTATTCACGCTCCTGTCCCTCAAGGGCCTCGCCCTTGCCCGCCCTCTGCGGGTCCTTGCCGTCGCTGCCGTAAACGTATTCAACCACGATGTTCTTGGAATCGCGCACGCTCAGGTCCCTCTTCACCACCAGGTCCTGCAGCGCGTTGATGAGCCGCCTCTGCATGTAGCCCGACCGCGCCGTCCTGATCGCAGTATTCACAAGCGATTCGCGGCCTCCCATGGAGTGGAAGAAGAATTCCTCGGGCGTGAGGCCCTTCACGAACGACGAGGCCACGAAGCCGCGCGCCTCGGTGCCGCGGTCCGCCCTCTTGAAGTGTATGAGCGCGCGGTTGCGGTAGCCTCTCGCCAGCCGCTTGTCGCGCACCGCCTGCTGGCCCACCATGGCCGCCATCTGGATGGCGTTGAGTATGCTTCCCCTCGCGCCGATGCGGGCCATCAGTATTGAAGTGTTCTCGATTCCCATGGACTTCTCGACAATCTTGCCGCAGTCGTTCCTGGCCTTGCTCAGCCTGGCCATCACCTTCTCCTCCAATGTCTCGAGCACCGTGCGGCCGGGCATGCGCTCGAGCTTGCCGTGCTTGTACTGCACCACGAACCTGTTCACGTCCTTCGAGGCGTTGTCCACGACTTCCTTGACTTCCAGCGCCGCCTCCTTGGTAAGCGTGTAGTTCGAAAGGTCGGCCGAGAAGCCGCGCCTGGTAATGACGTAAAGCGCCATGCGCGTCGCGGTGTCTATGAACTTGCGCGCCATGTCGCTGCCGTAGTTCTTCATGAGCACTTCGATGATGTCGTTCTCGAACGCGCGGCTCTCAATCGCGCCGTTCGTGAGCAGACCGTCCTTGATTATGATATAGCCGTCATAGGGGCACTTCTCCTTGCCGCAGGGGCCTTCGCACCTGCATAGCTTCGAGCGCACGTGCAGGTTGAAGTCCTTAGGCAGCAGCTGCGAGAACAGGAGCTTTCCCGAATACTTGCCGCCCTTCACGTCAGGCTCTGGCAGCGTGTATATGCCCGCAGTGGCGAGGATGTTGCACGCATCGGTGAAATCGAAAACGCTGTCCCTCTTCGTGAGGAAGTAGACGCCCGACACGTGGTCCTCCTGGGGCTTGATTATGACATGGCCGTGCCTTGGCGAGACTATCTGGTCCTGCACCTTCATGAGCATCTCGGCCTCTACGCGCGCCTCCTCGGTCTGCGGCACGTGCAGGTTCATCTCGTCTCCGTCGAAGTCCGCGTTGTAGGGCGGGCACACGGGCAGGTTTATCCGGAAGGTCCTGCCGTCCAGCACCCGCACGTTGTGGCACATTATCGAAATCCTGTGCAGCGAAGGCTGCCTGTTGAACAGCACGGTGTCGCCGTTCACGAGCTGCCTCTCCACTATGAAGCCCGCCGCGAGCGTGGTCTTTATCTCCTCCTTGGTCTTGTCCGTGACCTTGCGCCTCTTTCCATCCGGCCTGATAACATAGACTGCGTGCGGATAATCAATGGCATCTATGAGCTTCTTGCACTCCTCGATGTTCCACTCGGTCACGCGCACTGGCACGGTGAGCTCCTCGGCCACCACGTGCGGCACGCCCACCTCGTTTATCGAGATGTTCGGGTCTGGCGAAATCACGGTCCTCGCCGAGAAGTTGACGCGCTTGCCCGACAGGTTGTACCTGAACCTGCCCTCCTTGCCCTTGAGCCTCTGCGACAAAGTCTTGAGGGGCCTGCCCGACCTGTGCCGGGCCGGAGGTATGTTCGTGGTCTCGTTGTTGAAGTAAGTGGTAACGTGGTATTGCAAAAGCTCCCACAGGTCCTCGATAATCAGCTGGGGCGCGCCCGCGTTGATGTTGGCCTCGAGCCGCTGGTTGATCCTCATGGTGTCGACTAGCTTGTGCGTCAAATCGTCCTCGCTTCTCTCTCCCGTCTCGAGCGTGATTGAAGGCCTGACTGTCACGGGCGGCACGAGCAGCGCGGTGAGTATCATCCACTCGGGCCTCGCGTATTCCGGGTCATAGCCCATTGCCTTCAGGTCCTCATTGGTTATCTTCAGCAGCCTGTCCCTTATCTCGGTGGGCAGCAGCGTCTTCTCGCCCTCGTAGAATGTGGTGGGCTTCTCGAACTTTATGTCCACCTGCTTTGCCTTGCAGTATGGGCAGGTGCTGCTCCTCTTGCCCTTGGCAAGCGCATCGAGCGCCACGTGCTTGCGCTTCGTGAGCGACCGGCCGCAACTCCTGCAAGTGCTCTTGATGAGCATGTAGATTATGCGCGCGAATTCCGGGTGCACTACCGGCCTGACGAGCTCGATGTGCGTGAAGTGGCCCGAGCATGTGCGAGTGCGACCTCCGCAGGTCTTGCACTTGAGGCCAGGGTCTATGACGCCCATTCGCTGGTCGACCAGCCCGCCGTCTATCGGGTAGCCGTCCTCGTTGTAGGTGTCGGGCACCGTAATCTTGGCTGCCGAAATCTTCCTGATCATCTCTGGCGAGAACAGGGAGAACTTGATTTTGTCAACCATTTTTTCAACGAAGTCAGCCATGCGAGCACCCAAATCCATCAGTCATATTTCCCATCAAGTTCCAATCAACCAGTTCTTCCCCATCATCAACGTCATACGCAATCCTATGCCTTGTCCTTCAGCTTCAGCCTCGGCAGAATGCCGATGGCCTTGATTTCGTCCAGCAGCAGCTTGAATGCGTAGCTCATCTCGACCTTGTAAAGCTCGGTCGAGTCGCATAGCGGGCAGTAGTCGCGCCGCTTTATGAAATCATGGACCGCAATCATGCCGCACTTGTTGCACACTATCTCCACCGTCTTGTCGCTCTCCTCCAGCATCCTCTCGCGCACGAGCATGCTGGCGCCGTAGCCTATCAGGCAGTCGCGTTCCATCTCTCCGAACCTGAGTCCGCCCTCGCGCGCCTTGCCCTCCGTCGGCTGGTGCGTGAGCAGCTGCACCGGTCCGCGCGAGCGCACGTGCATCTTGTTCGAAACAAGGTGGTGCAGGCGCTGGTAGTAAATCACGCCCACGAAAATCTCGCTCTCGATGCGCTGGCCGCTCAGGCCGTCATACAATATTTCCCGGCCATAGCTCTCGAAGCCGTTGGCCTTCAGAATCGTCTTGAAATCCTCGGCATCCTGGCCGGAGAAGGCGGTGCCGTTCACGCGCTGGCCGCTGAAGCATGCAGCCTTGCCGCCCATCATCTCTATCAGGTGGCCTGCCGTCATCCGGCTGGGGATGGCGTGCGGGTTGATGATGAGGTCGGGCACGATGCCGCTCTCGGTGAACGGCATGTCCTCCTGCGGCACGAGAAGGCACACGACACCCTTCTGGCCGTGCCTGCTCGCGAACTTGTCTCCCTTCTCCGGTATCTTTATGCTCCTGACGCGCACCTTCACGAACTTGTTGCCGGCAGGGCTCTCGGTAAGCATGACCTGGTCCACTACTCCCTCGTCCCCGCTCTTTATCACGAGCGAGTTCTCCCTCTTCTTCTCCTCGGTGAGGCCGAAGGCGCTGACCTCTTCCAGGAATCTCGGCGGCGAGGTCTTGCCCACGAGCACGTCCTTTGACTGGACCTCGCTCTCTGGCACGGCGATGCCGTCATCGCCGAGATAGCGGTACATGTACTCTTCGCGGTAGCCGCTCACGGTCGGGTTCGGAATCTCGAACTTGTCCTTCTGCCCGCCCGGATAGCGGCGCTCCTCGGTCTCGTGCACCTTGTAGAAGACCGACCTTCCAAGGCCGCGGTCAACGGCGTTCTTGTTCATGACCACGGCGTCTCCCATGTTGTAACCATAATAGCTCGTAATCGCGACCACGAAGTTCTGCCCCGCGGGCCTGCGGTGGAAGTTCATGTGCCTGTAGGGCTCGGTCTGCACGAGCGGCTCCTGCGGGTAGTATAATATGTGGGCGCGCGAATCCATGCGGATGTTGTAGTTGCTCGCGTAGAAGCCGAGCGACTGCTTGCTCATGGCGCAGGCCATCGTGATTCTCGGCGATGAGTTGTGCTCAGGGTAGGTAAGCTGCGAGACCGTCACGCCCGTAATCGAGACCGGATCTATTTCCATGTGCGTGCTCTTCTCGGTCATGTGGGCCTCGTCTGCGGCCACGAACGCGAAGTCGTTCTCCTCTTCGGCATCCAGGTACTCGACAATGCCCATCTTGAGTATCTGGCTCCAGCTCAGGTCCCCGCTCTCTACTTTCTTCTTAATTTCCGGAGTGTAAAGCGACTTTCCGTTCTCGACCACCACGTAGGGCCTGCGCGCCCTGCCGCTGTCGGTGCTCACGTGCAGCTCGCCGGTCGCGCGGTTGAGCGCAAAATTGACTTCGGAGCTTATTTCGCCCGCCCTTCTCTTAGCGCGGAGAATTGCAATAAGCACGTCGCCGTCCTCGTGGAAGCCAATGAGCCTGCCGTTGATGTAAATCGCGGTGCGCGCAAGCCTTTCAATCTCCTGAATCTTGCCCGCAACCATGCGCTTTACTTTCCGGCTTTTTTTCTTTATGGTAGTCATGATCATCACAGTTGCCTAATTCTTCTTTTCCTTCTCGCCCGCGCGGCCCCTGCCCCCGCTTTCCTCCGGGAACGCCTTCACCTCTTCCATCATCGCGGCCTTCTCGCCCTCGCCGGTCGGGGAAACCGCGCCGGTGTGCATCTCCTCAATCGCAACGCCGTTGGAACGCAGGATTTCCTCGATGGGCTTCTCGCTCTCGCCAGTCGTAATCTCGCAGAGCAGCGCCATGTTCTTCACCAGCGCGCAGCTCGGGCCTTCGGGAGACTCGTTCGGGCACAGCTTGCCCCACTGCGAGCCGTGCAAGTCCCTGGCCTTGAAGTGCGGGTGCTTGCGCGAAAGCGGGGAAATGATGCGCCTCAAGTGCGAAACGGATGAAAGGTGGTTTGTGCGGTCGAGCAGCTGGGACACTCCCGTCTGCCCCGCAATCCAGTTGCCCGTGGCCATCGAATACCTCATCCTCTCGCTCAATGCGTCGGGCCTTACGATGGTCTGCACCACGAGCCTTCTTCCGCGCGCGAACGCGCGTTCGACCTGGTAAGCGACATCCTTGACGAGGAACTGGAACGCATATCTGAAAAGCTCTTCCATCAGGTTGCCGGCCAGCTTGATCCTCTTGTTCCCGTAGAAGTCCTTGTCATCCTCGGGCACGATCTTGTAGGACACCTTCATGCCCTTCTCAGCCATCTTGCACAAGTAGTATGCCTTCGCGAGCCTGTCGCCGGGCTCGACTCCGAGATGGGGCAGGAGGTAGGTGTCGAGCAGCACGTCGACGCGCTTGTTCCTGTACTCCCGCGCCTGGCCCGGAGCCACCTTCTTGCCGATGCTCTCGAGAGCCTCCTCGTGGTTCTTCGTCTCGTCAATCTCGAGGTTCAGGAGCAGGTCGTTCATTATCGGGCCCTTCTCCGCATCCTTGAAAGCGGCAATTATGTCCTCGTTCTTCTCCAGCCCGAGCGCGCGCAGGGCGGTCATTAGTCGCAGGTCCTTGGGCGCCGCCGGGAAGCTGACGTTCATCACGCCCTCCTGGCTCCTCTCGACGACGCACCGCGCCCTGAAGCCGAAGCGCATCGAGAAGACCTTGGAGGTCGTGAGCGCGCCGTCCTTTTCGCGCGAAACCATTATGCGGTTGGGTGCCAGGTCCTCTATGGACACGAGCACGCGCTCGCTGCCGTTGATTATGAAATAGCCGCCCGGGTCCTCCGGGTCCTCGCCCTTCTCGACCAGCTGCTCGCGGCTCAGGCCCTCGAGGTGGCACAGCTTCGACTTCACCATCACGGGCAGTTCGCCAATGAAAACTTCGGGGAAGCCGCGCCTCTCGACGCCGTTCACGATCGGGATGATCTCAAGGAAAATCGGGGCTGCATAGTTCAAATCGCGCATGCGCGCTTCCATCGGGCTGATGGGCCTGCGCGAGCCGTCGGCCTCCATCATCATGGGCTTTTCCTCGATGCGCACCTTGCCGAGCTTGAGCTTGTAGTTCTCGATGTTCGGTTCGATGATGCCCACGCGGTCGATTACCTGCTGTATGCCAAAAGTCACGAACTTATTATAGCTCTCCAGGTGCTGCCTCACGAGCGAGTTTTCCTGGAAATATGCGTCTAGAAGTTCAACGGTCATTCAATCATCCACATCCCGCATTTGCATCCTCGCATCCTGCCAGGCGGCCCGTCCTTCCCGCCATCCAACAACCGCCTCCTCGTCCTTCCCGGCGTCGCGGTTCGGCGCGCGCGAAAGGGAGGTCTCTCCCTCGTGTTAGCGCGCCCCTTTCCGGCCCCTTCACTCGACCACTAGCCTGTAATATGCCAGCTCGGTCTTCTTGTCAACGTCGCTTTTCCGCGTTATCCTGACAACGTCGCCCGCCTCGGCCTCCTTGTCCCTCAGCACCGCGTCGTTTGCATGTATCTTGGGTAGTTGCTCCGACTTAAGCCCGCTCTCGGAAAAGAACTTCTCCTTCTCCTGCTCCGACAGCACCTCGTGTTTCGGAATTAGGATATGCTCTGGGGACTCGGCCAAATAACCACCTTACTTTAGAAGTGCAAGTTGGCTCTTAGATAAGTCAGCAAGTTATTTAAAGCTTAAACGGGCTTTTGCAATAATTTTACCGTAGCCTTCCCGCACCCTATAGTTACAGTGCAAGTCTTTTCCTCTATTATATGACTTAGGCCAGGTCAAAACGTGAAAAGCCGGGGCCAGGACGTGAACCGCTACAGGAATCACTGAGCCGATTTAGCCCCGTCACGCCTTCGCACGTCACTTTACTTCTTCTTATTCGCGTCCTCCTCTTCCAGCATGTTCCTTATCATCTTCTGCAGCTGCAGCCTCTTGGCATCGTAGGCCTTCTCCTTGAGGCTCACGTCCGACATGCTCTGCTTTATCTCGGTAATCTTCCCGCTCTTGCCGCTCACCTCGGCCGAGACTTCTAGCGCGCTCACGGACTTGGACAGCAGCCTGAGCTGCTTCACGAGCCTGTCCCGTTCCACTTCCATCTCGTCAATAGCGTCAATTATTTCGGCCACCTGCTGCCTCTTGGCCACCGCGCTCTCGTACTTCTCGACGCCCTTGTGCGCAAGCTCGACCTGGTCCTCTATCTCCTTCTTGCTCTTGTTCAGTGCACCAACCATCTCGTCGGTCAGCTCCCTTATCTGGCCCGCCTCCTGCCGGAAGCCCATGTCCACCTTGGCCAGCTGCCCGTCGTACTCGTCCAGCGAGCCGATGAGCTTCTTCTTCGCGCTCATGAGCTCCTCGTACTTGCTCTCATGCGTTTCCAGCGCCTTGGTTATCGCGTCCGTGCGGTCTGCCAGTATGCGGCTCTGCTCGTCCACCTCGCGCTCCATCACCTCGAGGCTCTCCTTCTCCTTCCTCAGCCGCGCCAGGTTCTCGCTCACGTTCCCGCTCACAAGTATGTCCTTCATCGTGCCCAGCTTCCGGTCGATGTCCAGCACGCGGAATTGCAGCTTCTCGATGAGCGCCTCGGCATCGGCCTTGTACTGCTGCATCTCCTTGGCGCTCTCCTCGAGCTTGGCCATGGCCTCGATGGCTCCGGCAATCTCGGTCTTCTGCTCGGCGCTCCGCTTCAGCGCCTGCTGCAGCGAGGTCTTCACCTCCTCGACCGACTCGAGGCTCTTGTCCAGCTTCTTCCTCGCGTCGGCAATCTCGTTCACGCGGTCGCGCAGGCCGGGCGTCTTCTCGATTTCCTTCACGCGCTTGTTCATTTCCGCCAGCAGTTCGCGCTTGCGCTGAATCTCGCGCTCAATCGCATTCAGCTTCTCGAGCATGTCGCTGATCTTGGTCATCTTCTCCTGGAACAGCTTTTCCTTGTCCTTGTCGACCGCGTGCAGGGCGTCGAGCCTGCCCCTCAGCTTCTCGGGAAGCTGCTGGTCCATGGCGCCCGCCAGCTCGGTCAGCTCCTTCCTTATGGATTGCAGGTCGCCCTCCTTCGCCTTCGCGCGCTCAATGAGCGCCCTCAGGTCCCGCGTTATCGAGGCCTTCTGCTCGTCAATCTTCTCGATATTGACCTTCATGTCCTCCTCGGTCGGGCCCTTCCACACGAGGTAGATGCGCGTGAGCCTGTACTCCAGCTTCAGCACCTTTTCCTCCTCGAGAAGCTTGGCCCACTCCTCGGCCACCGGGGTAGAGACTCCGAGCGCCGAGGCCGCTTCGCTGAGCTCGATTTTTTGCCTGTCGTGAACTATCCGTATGAGGCCGTCTATGCCAGTTGTAATAGGGCCTTCCTGCGCCATTCCACGACCGCATGGGCATCGCTCAGCCTCTATATTAAGCTTTACTTTCGCGCCCCGTCCCACGTCTGAAAATGGATAGGTTTAATAAGTTGAAACGACGTAATTATGTCATGAGCGCCAATCCAGGGACTAGTCCGATTGCCGTCATAACTAAACCGGGTGCTGCCGGCCCTGCAACGGTAACACAAAAAGCACCCCCGGGTCAGGGCCGCGAGTTCGAAACCTCGGCCCGCAGGCGCCTCACGATTGAAGACACGATCTTCCACCTTCCGTACAAAGGCTCCAAGCTCGGCGGCGACCTTCTGTGCGAGAGGAAGCACGAGAAGAAGGGCGAGAGCTGGGAGTTGCACATAATAGCCGACATAAGCGGCCACGGCTTGGAAGCGGAGAACTTCCGCTCGGACATCGATGTCGCAGTTGAAACCGCGATAAACAAATATCTCCTCGCTCATCCCTCCGGGAACCCTCCTTCGCCTGCAGAAATCCTGAAGCTGGCCGAGGCGGAGATAAAATCCGTTTTCGAGGAAAAGCTCGCCCCGTTCAGGAGAAATGCCGAGATAGCTGCGCTCCAGAAGAAACTGTTCCCGCAGGAGAAGCTGGACAATTCAGCCGAGAAGGCGCTCGATACCTATTCCGGGAAATTCGTGACGCTGGCCTGCGTCGTATTTGACCTCGAAAAGCACGAGCTCACGCATGCGAGCGCGGGGCAAGAGGCGATTCTCCGCTATTCTGCCATGGACAAAAAGACCGCCCCGCTGGACTCGGAGGTTGCAATGCCTGTGTTCTTTGATGATTTCCTGTGCAACAAGAATGGCTTCACCGAAAAAACCGTGAAACTGGCGGAGGGGGACATAGTCCTGCTGCTCACTGACGGCATCTTCGACCTGTTCAGGAAGCGGAAGCTCACCGAGGCCGTATTTTCAAACGTGATTACGCACTACGAGTCCGAGTCAACGGGCGACATAATGAAGAAGCTGGAAGGCATAATGGACGCCGCGGGCGCAGGGGGCGCGCTTTTCAACCTTCAGGAAGTCGACGATGCCACCATGCGCCTGTTCAAGGTGCAATAACTTTACCCTCGTTTTCTAGCAAACTATTGGTAGGCTCAGAGAGAGAAAGATTTTTAAACCTGCCTGCTAAACTTTTTAAAACTAACGAGAGTCGGCAGACGTGCGGGCGCAGGCATGAGCTGGCCTACTTACAATCATCAAGGGTTGCTCAAATGACTGAAACTTGTCCGGAATGCAAAAGCAAGAACCTAGTGCGGGACCACGAGAAGGGCGAGGTCATCTGCAAGGAATGCGGGCTCATCGTGAGCGAGGAGCTGGACGCCGGGCCGGAATGGCGCGCCTTCGACTCCGAGCAGCGCGACAAGCGCGCCCGCACCGGCGCACCGTCGAAATACATGAGGCCCAACAAGGGCCTCGTCACCGAGATAGACCAGTACAACCGCGACATACGCGGCGTGAAGATTTCCTCCAACAAGCAGGCGCAGCTCTACCGCATGCGCAAGTGGCACAAGCGCGCCTCGGTGGCGAGTTCCATGGAGCGCAATCTCTCCATAGCGTTGAGCGAGCTTGACCGCATCGCGAGCTACCTGGGCCTGCCCGAGGGCATGCGCGAGGCAGCCGCCCTCCTTTACAGGCGCTGCGTCGAGCGCGGCCTCATCCGCGGCAGGCTCATCGAGGCCGTGGTGGCCGGCGTGCTCTATGCCATATGCCGCGAATACGGCGTGCCGCGCACGCTGGACGAGCTCGCGGCGCAGTCGAACATCGAGAAGAAGGAGATAGGCCGCGCCTACCGCCTCATCGCGCGCGAGATGAACCTCAAGCTTCCACTCACCGACCCGTCGCAGTACATACCGCGCCTCTGCTCGTCCCTGAAGCTGAGCGGCCGCGTGCAGGAGCGCGCCATCGAGATGACCCACAAGGCGATAAACGGCTCGCTCATAAGCGGCCGCGGCCCGAGCGGCGTCGCGGCTGCGGCAGTCTACATCGCGGCCTCGCTCGAGGGCGAGCGGCGCACGCAGAAGGAAGTCTCGGACGTCGCAGGCGTTACGGAAGTTACGATCCGCAATAGATACCGCGAGCTGAAGAAGGCGCTGAACCTGAAGGCCTGAGCCCCGGCAACCGCCCGCGCGGACCGCTTAATCAGTTAAAAATATTCGCTAATGTAAAGGGAAGGTATCGGAAACCGTAGGTTTCTGATTTTTGGGCCGGTAGCTTAGCCTGGTTGGAGCGCTCGGCTGATAGAACCCTGAAGGTTTCCGAGGGAAGGTATCGGAAACCGTAGGTTTCTGATACCGAGAGGTCCTGCGTTCAAATCGCAGTCGGCCCACTAATTTTTCTGACCCTTGCCGATCTGTGCATATTTTTTTAAATTTTTCCGCCCATGCACTAGCATGGACCTTGCCTGGGACGACGCGCGCACGCGGAAGTTCACGAGCACGCTCGGTCTAATCACGAGCGACGGGCCGTGGGGGCCCAACATAATGTGCGCCGAGTGGAGCCGCCACATTTCCTATTCCCCGAGCATCATGCTCCTGAACCTGCACGCAGTGGACGCCACGGCGGACAATATCCTCAAGTCAAGGGAGTTCGGCATCAACCTCGCGGCGGAGAATCAGGCCCAGTTGTGCAGCGCGGCAGGCGGCAGCACGGGCAAGCAGGTGGACAAGATCGGGCTGCTGAAGGCGCTCGGGGCGGAATTCTACGCGGCGAAGAAAATCAGGGCGCCGATGCTGAAGGGCGCGTCCATGAATGCCGAATGCAAGCTCGTCAAGAGCGAGATGGTCGGCGACCACGTCATGTTTGTCGGCGAGCTGGTTGAAATAAGCGCAGACCCCAACCTCGAGTCGCTTCTCTATCATCAGGGCAAATACTGGAAATTAGGCGAGCAGATTCCCAGGCCCCCGCAGGAAATCATCGACAAGGCAAAGGCCCTGGTGGAAAAGTATCGGAAGAAACAGCAGGCCTGATTCTCGCTTGCCGCCCCGCTCATGCAACGTGCACGGTTACCGGGCCACGGGGCTGCCTGACTTGCATTTCGTTCAGCTTCGGCGGCG
>CABMJK010000015.1 GCA_902386535.1 Candidatus Burarchaeum australiense
CCAAGCGCCTATTTCTTTTTCGGCTTTGCCTTTGTTCCGACTTTTGCCTTCTTGGTTTCAGCCATGAACCTCAAGTAGGCCTTTTCCGAGTCGAATTCTATGGGCATGACTTTCTTGCCGCAGCGCTCGCAGAAGAGTTCTCCGGAAAGGGAAGTTTCACCGATGACGTCGAATGCCGCGTTTTCGCCGCCGCCGACCCACTTAAGGTCGGGGTTGCCGCATATGGGGCAGGCGCGGATGAGCTCGTTTGATTTTTGTGGTTTGGTTGCCATGAATCGGTGTTTCAGTGCTTAAGCTTTTTAATTGAACGGTGCGCTAGAATAGCTAGAATCGTAAAGGAGGTTTAGCAAAGGGACCTTGGTCCCTTTGCGCTGAGGTGGCAGAATCCGGTTATTGCGCCAGTCTTGAAAGCAAAGGGGGCACGGCAAGCCGCCCCCTTTGCGCAACCCCATGAAAACTGGTTCCCGCAAGGGATTCCGAGTTCAAATCTCGGCCTCAGCTTTTTTTATTTTTGTCAGGGCTCAGGCTGGCCCCTGCGAAAAAAGAACTGAAAAGAAAATAAAGGAAAGTGCGCCTACCTGGTGCTGCTGGGCGCGGAACCGGCGGAGCCCGCAGACGAGCCGCCCGAGGCCGTGGGAGTCACTGCCGGAATCGGCGGAATCACGTCGCCATAGTATACCGGTCCGTAGCCGCCCTCGAGCTTCACGCGCTTCAGCTCCTGGTAGTCGCCGAACGAGTAGGCGACAATCTCATCGCCCGTCATCACGTAGAGGTCCTCGCCGATGTAGAGGTTTCTCTGCGCGTTCTGCTCGTTTATGATTTTCTTCAGGCTTATGCTGTTGCCCGCGACGCTGAAGACATAGTCCTTGCCGCCTATGGGCAGGATCACCAGGTCCTTGGCAGAATAGTAGAGGAAGGCGTGGTGGTTGTAGAGCGCCTCGCTCCAGTATTCGTTCACAATGTAGGTGTCAAGCTCCTTCGGCTTCGCGGGATTCGAGATGTCGAAGAGGGAGACCTTGACGTTCTGCGCGTCCTGGCCTATGCCGAACAGCACGCCGTTGCCCAGCGGGTGCAGGTAGGTCGAGAATCCTGGCACCTTCAGCTCTCCGGCCACGCGCGGGTTCGCGGGGTCCGAGAGGTCCATCACGAACAGCGGGTCGGTCTGGCGGTAGGTCACGACGTAGCCCTCATCGCCCAGGAAGCGGACGGCGTATATGCGCTCGCCCGCACCCAGCCCGACCACGCGGCCCTTCTCGGCCATGTCGGAGCCGAGAACGATCACGCCGTTCTCCGAGTCGTCCCAGGTGCCGTAGGTGACTGCCGCACGCAGGTTGCCGTCATACTCGTCCATGGCGAACTGGTTCAGCAGGTGCCCGGGCACCTTGCCGTTGGCCTTCATGGTGAGAATCCCGTGCTCGCTGTAGCCCAGCTTGGCTATGCCCGTGTATTCGAGCTGCTCGGGGTTTTTCTTCACGTAGGCCTTGAAGCCGCTCTGCAGTTCATTGAAGAAGTTGGCCGACTCCTCGGGCTGCAGGCCCGTTGCCCAGTTCTGGATTATGATTGAGAACTCGACTGTCTTGGCCTGCTCGGAAATGTCGAGGCCGTTGAGGTAAGTCAGCTTGTTGTAGACTGCGGTTGGCACGAGGCCCTTGCCGCCGTCGAGCAGGTAGTTGAACATTGCCGTGTCCTGGGAGTTTGTCTGGAGCATGGCCACGTAGATGTTGTCCGGGGACATGTAAAGGGTCGTCGAGTAGGGACCCGTGAACGCCTGGCTGTCCAGCACGTCACCGGTCTTGGCGTCGAGCGATATTACGTCGTAGAAGACCTGCGAGCTGATGCCCGTCGGGATGTAGATGCGCGAATAGTCTATCGAGACCGGCATGCATTTGCCTCCGCACACTTCCATCGGGCGGGGCTGGTATGGCATCTGAGGGTACTCGCTCAGCACCAGGTAGATTATGCCGTTGGCCATGCGCGAGTCCACGTAGCTTGCATTCAGGTTAGCATGCCAGGCCTCGGAGCCGTCGTCCTTGTAGAATGCCTCCACCTTGTTGTAGGAGATGGCGACGACCACGTCCCTGTACTCGTAAATTCCGTTGCTCCACTGCGTGTCGGCGGTCGCGTAGCGCTTCATTGCGTCGGCCGGCTGTGCGTCCACGAAATTGACCACGTTGCCGTCCAGGGCGTAGATGCGCTGGCCCGTCGCACTGTCGGTCTTCACGATGTCGAGCTCGTCTATGCCCGCCACCTGCACGTTTGTAAGGGAATAATCACTGGTGGATTTGGAGCTGTCGGAGGCGCCCGGCACGGTTGGCGCCGGCGCACCCGTTGGCCCCTGCACTGCGCCCGTTCCTTCCGCGGTCGTGCGAATGCCTCCGGCGCTCACGCCGCCGTAGTTGTAGCCGCTCATGGAAGACTGCAGGAACGCTTTTTCAACGTCAGCCTGCCCGGTGGCCTGCACAAAGCCATAACCATGGGTGCCTGAGACGTTCGAGCCCGTTCCGCCCGTCGGCCCGGTGCCGTTTTGTATGACAGGGCCCTGCGGGTTGGCGCAGCCTGCCGAGAACAGCATTATGAAAATTATCACAGCCACCCCGAGAGTCTCTAGAATTTTCGATTGCGTCATGTTTTCCACCTCTGTGCGGGAAATTCGTGCTTCCCGCTGCGAAATGCTCGCATCCAATAATTAAAACACTTTGGATAAGCTTCGCTTTTGGCCTAAGAATCGGAATTGCCTGCGCATTGCTGGAGAGGTAGGCGCTGAACGGAATCGGGCCGCGAGGTCTAGGAGCCTCTTGGAGGAATCGGGCCGCGAGGTCTAGGGATAGCCGCTTGGCGGAATCGAGGGGCACGTGTCGACGAAATAGGCCGGGTCCATGTTTTTCCCACCTTGGACGTTGTAGGGCAGGCCGGTGGCGTCGAGGACTTCGAAGTGCACGTGCGGGGTGCTGGAATCTCCTCTGCAGTAGGCGGAGTCCGGGGAACCCCCGCCGCTGAGCGCTATCGGGTCGCCGGCATTCACGGTATCGCCTTCATCAACCAGGTAGCCGTTGCAGTGCAGGTGCATGTATTTCGTCCGTATGCCTGTGATGGGGTCGGTAATCCAGAGGATATTGCCGCCGTTGGTCGAGTGGCTGCGGTGGACCTTTCCGCTGTTGGCCGCATGCACCACGGTCTCCATGGGCACGCAGAGGTCGATTCCCGCATGATAGTGGACCCAGGGCCAGGCGCGGTAGGTGCAGTACTGGCCGCAGCAGTGGAGGGACGGGTCGTTCACGGGCAGCAGCAGGCCGTTGGCTGGAACTGGCGTGTAGGTGTAGGGGTTGTTGAGCAGGTCGCAGCTCGGGGAATACTGCGTGTTGTCGCCAGCCTCATTCAGGTCCGAACCGTAGGAGTTGACGCCGCCCTCGCAGTCGTTCGGGCAGGTTTTGAGTATGCGCATGTATTTCGCAATCACGTTTGCCGCGTAGGGGTTGCCGTTCTTTGCCGGGCATTCGTTGACGTATTCGATGAAATCGGACGAGCAGCATGCTTTCGGGTCTTCCGGAAAGCCATCCTCGTCCCTGTGGCAGCCGGCCTCGGATTTCCAATTGTTGTAGTAATGGTTCAGGTTGCCCGGACCGGCATTGTAAGCAATCAGGGTTGCCCACATCACGGCCCAGCGGTAGTCCGCGTCCTGGACGTTGGGGTTCACGCCGAAGTCGCCCGCGTGCTTGTTCACGAAAGGCGTGGCGAACTGCTGCCTGTAATCGCAGAACTTGAACGTGCCGCCGCAGATGCTGCTCTCGGGCACGAACGGGTTGAAGTTCGGGCACACGTCGCCGAAGTAAGAATCATGCCATGGGTTTATCGTTTGCATCAGGCCGCAGGCGCACTGGGAGGTTTCGGGGAACCAAAGCGTATCGGGCCTGAAGGAGTTGGGCTCGCTTGGGGGAACTGGATCCTTTGGAGGGGTTGAAGACCAGCAATCCCCGTTGTATCCAGCCACCTGCGAGACCGCGCCCGGATTGAAGCTGCTTTCGGCCCAGACAATCGCCTTCACGAGCAGCGGGTCGAGGTCGCATTTCTCGGACTCGCGGCGCATCTCAAGGCCGTATTCCTCGCACAGGTCGCGGTCAAGAATGGCGGCCGTTGCGCCGGAGTAGAAGCGCGGGTTCGGAATGCCAAGGCAGTTGTCGCATCCTATCACCGGAAGCTGGTCGATGTCTGACACTGAGGGAGAGATTGATTGCGTGCTGGATATTGCCAGCTTGTAGAGGTCTATGTATGTTTGGAAGGTGCACATGGAGGTGTTCTCGCCGTTGGGCGGGAAAGTGACTGGCGGCTGGGAGTAGATGCCGCGGTAGCCGGTCACGGTGTCCGGGGTCGCGTTGTAATAGAACTGGCACTTGCTGAACCAGGTCGAGAACTGGGGCTGCTTCTGCGTGCTGCTCACATCGACAAGGCCGAACAGGTTGCAGTAGGGCTTGTCGGGAGGGCACGGGACCGCGTTTGCAAACGCAGGGTTTATCCCGCCATCCTTGAACTGATACTGCGCCAGGCCGACTATTCCGGAAGAGGCCATGGCCGGAATGCTGGTTATCAGATAGTCGTTGGCCGCGCTGACCTGGTCTGAAGTGCAAATCGTGTTGTCGTTGGCCGCGCCATAGTAGAGCAGCATGGAGGGCTTGCCGTAGTGCGCAAGCGTTTCCTTGGAATAGTTGACGAGCCGATAAACCGCCTCGCTCGCGGTGCAGGTGGGCGAGTATTCGTTGAGGAGGAAGTGGAGGCCGATGAAGTCTACGTGCTGGAACTCGGCCGGGTGGGCGGTGGCGAGTTCGCGCAGGGCCGAATCGGGCGGAACCGGTGCGCCGTTTATGTCAAATTCATCCGGCACGACGGTCTGGTCGGGTATCACGGCTACCAGGCACTTGTCGCAATTATCATGTATCAGTTCTATCTGCGTGGCTATGTCCCCGGCCTGCGAAGCCGTGAACTCGGCCTCGGGCGCGATTATCACCGGGCCGACGCCGTTCATTTCCTTTGAAAGGTTCTCGAGATAGCAGAGCTTCAGGTTTGCACCGTGCGAGCAGGGCTCGCCTTCGAGCGCCTTGTCGGGCCTGAAGACGTAGACCGGCAGGACGTTGCTTTTCAGGTAGCAGCTCGCCCTATCCTTGCTTGGAGTGAACGGCAGGGTTTGAGTCGGGCTGTACCAGCGGACCGCGAAGCCCATGGAGTAGCCGCAGAAACTGTTGGCGGTGTCGAAGTCGCTGAAGGTCGGGCCCTGGCCCAGCATGAAGGATTTCATGAAATCGTCGCTGCCGCTGAAATAGTTGATGGACTGGTCGGGAGCCACGGCAAGGTCCTCGGCGCATTTGATGGGCTTGTTTTTGCCGCATTCGACGAGAGTGCCCGTCTTGGTTGAAAGCTCAGCGGCAAGGTTCTCGGTAAGGCACGGGACTAAACCGCAATGCCCGCCCACGAGCTTCGTTTCCGGCGCATGCCCGGTTATGAAGTTCCAAAGCGCGTAATACCAGTTCATGGCGCTGGGCGGATCCTCATAGTTGCACACCATGCACGAGCAATAATCCGGCTGCGGCGAGACGGTTGTCGGGAGGACGACGGGTGGGACATCCTTGTAGAGTTCAGGCGGAGGAGAGTAGGCGTAGCCAGAGAGAAGAATTAGGAAGGCCAGCAAAGTCAAGGCG
>CABMJK010000016.1 GCA_902386535.1 Candidatus Burarchaeum australiense
AACACTGCTAGGGCGCCGAAGGCGCCCGCGCCGCCGCTGGCTATATTTGCTTGTTAAAGAAAGAAGAATTGGGGCGCTTTCATCCAACGTCTGAAGACGTTGGGTTTCCCGCGCCTAGGCAACTAAATACTCATGTCAAACTAGGGGCCCAGTTTTAGGCACTACAAAACCGCGAGTTATCACCGACTTGAGGCACGAGCTTGGGCCAGTGATAACTTGGCCGTAGCACGTTTGTGCCTAATTGAACACTATTGTGTCTTGTTTGTCGCCACATCTAGACAGACCCTAGCGGCTCGGCCCAGGCGTCTAGTATCTGTCTAGAGGCCCTAGCGTGTAGGCGCTATTTCACTGCGTGAAATGCGCACCAACTCTGCGGAGTTGGTTGCGTCTAGACAGAGTCTAGAGGCAGAGGGAGAGAGTTCTAGCATCTGTCTAGAGGCCCTAACCATCGACGTGGACTTGTTGCACTCGTGGATCAACTGCTGGAGTATATAAAGCTTGTTCTAGGTGATTGACGGGGAGAGGACAGACAGCAGCCTAACGGTGCAAGGAAGCGCATTGCCCATGTTTATAAGGCTCAGATGAGCAAGTTTATTGCAGGTATTCTCATGGTTGTTTCCGCAAAGGCCAGGACGCCGGTTAAAGGCAGGGGGACCGCGGAGGTTCGTGTAAAAGCGCCAGAGCTAGAGCAGGCTCAAAGACGTCTTCTTCACACGCTAGAACTAGTTGCGGCAACAAAAGAGAATAAGCGAAAAGAACACGTGGAAACGCTTGCAGACGTTATACTTCTGGTGTCAACATACGACCCGAAAAACAGCTCCCGAGCATGCCTAATTATGGAGCGGGCAAAGAAGACGCCTGACGGCCTTCCTATGATGGAGGAAGTGACATGGCTACGCGAAGTTGTAAGCGCCTTGGAGGGTCGGGCGAAAGAGGATTGGACTCTATGGAAAATTGAGCTTTTGTCAGGGGCTATTTCAGGAAGAGAAGCGAATAGACAGGTGGAAGAACTAAAACCACAGCTTATGAAAATAAGGAATGTATTAGTGGACTTTATAAGAAGCAATAAACAGCTCATAGAAACGAACCGCAGGGGCAGGAAACAACTGCAGAAATTTGAGAGCATGATTCGGGAAATGGACGAATCCTGGTTTTATTTTCCATATACTGATTCGGAAATTGAAACGGTTGAGAAAACGCTTGCATGGATTCCGAAGAGCACACCCAGGTATGCGGACGCTGATAAGGCGCTTACATTTTTTAAAAACTTCCGGAAGCTGCAGGATATGGGTATGCCACCACAGGATGCGTTCGACTTGGCTAGTAAGTGAAGATGGCAGTCTAACAGGCCTATTTTGCACTTTACGACGTTGGGACACGGGTCATTTCCGCAGAAACGAAGAAAATGCAGGCATCGGTATAAATAAAATACATGCTAGAATTCCTCGATGGACTTCAAAAATGCACGGGCAAGTGAAGTCATGGCGGCCCTGTCTTGCTCAGATCAGGGATTAACTGGTGCAGAGGCGCAGAAGCGGCTGGCAAGGGACGGTCCAAACACAATACCCGAAAGGCGCGTCCCGTTCTGGCGCAAGGCGCTTTCGCATTTCGCAGCTCCGATGGCACTGGTCATACTTGCGGCAGGGTTGCTTGCCCTTTGGATAGGACACCTGGAAGACGCCGTAGTCATTTTCAGCCTTTACCTGCTTAACGGGCTGATTGGAACTTACATCGAGCGCAAGGCGGACGGTGCGCTTGCAGAACTTTCGGAGCAGATAAGCGTCACTGCACGGGTCCGGCGGGACGGAAAATGGGCGCGCCTACCTGCACCAATGCTAGTGGCTGGGGATCTTGTTGAACTGGACGGCGGGGACGTGGTACCCGCTGATATCAAGATTATAGCGGGAGAAGTCGAGCTGGACCAGTCGGCTCTCACGGGCGAGAGCCTGCCGGTAGCTTGCGGGGCAGGCGAACTGGCTTATGCGTCGGCACTGGTGCAGCGCGGGCATGCGCAAGGAGTGGTGGCGCTCACGGGCACGCACACCACGTTCGGGCGCACCGCACAGCTGGCGCAACTCCAGCGGCCGGCAAGCCAGTTAGACAAGTCAATATTCAAAATCGGGCAGTATCTTGTGATACTGGCGTTTATCGGAGTCGTCATAGTCATATCAGTCGGCATGGTGCGCGGCTACTCGCTCGCCGAGACCACGCTTCTCGGGCTCACTCTGCTGGTGGCTTCGGTGCCATCCGCGATGCCCGCGGTTCTCGCGACCATCATGGCCGTTGGCGCAATGAAGCTTGCCAAAGAAGGAGTGGTGGTGCGGCAGCTCAGCTCGCTCGAGGAATTGTCGGGCGTCACCACCATTTGCTCGGACAAGACAGGAACGCTGACGCAAAACAGGCTGAGCGTGGGCCCCGTATGGACGCACCACTGTAGTGAAAAAATGCTGCTGGGCGCCGCGGCCGCGTGCATGCCCCGGGATTCTGGAGACATCATAGACAGCGCGATTGCGGAGCGCGCAGGAGTTCCGGCTGGCACGACCATAGACGGATGGAAAGCGAGGAGATACATACCCGCGGACGGTGAGCGCAAGCGCGCCACGATGCTCCTTCACAATTCCCGCACAGGTGCGTTCCAGATAATCATCAAGGGCGCGCCCCAAAAGGTCATTCAGCTCTGCAAGCTATCGTCAGCCGAGCGAAAGACGGCGATGACGCATGTGGAAAATTCCGCGAAGGACGGGTTCCGAACAATTGCGGTGGCAGTAAAGCCGCTGAGCGCGGAGCAGGCCACCGGACCGCATGCCGAGCTGAAAGAATTCGACGAGAATGGCGCCGCATTTCTCGGGCTCATCATGCTTGCCGACCAGCCTCGGCCCGATGCGGCAGAGACCATAAGGCAGGCGAGGTTCATGGGCGTGGATGTGCGCATGGTCACCGGTGACCATGCTGCGGCGGCGCGCTACATTGCATCGCGCATCGGACTGAAAGGAAAGGAGATGACTTCGGCAGCCATGGAAAAGCTCAGCGGGGCGGCACGCGCTGCGCAGATACGCGCAACCAGGATTTTCAGCGAGGTGCTGCCATCCCAGAAATACGAAATAGTCAAGGCGCTGCAGGACCAAGGAGAGATAGTCGCCGTGACCGGAGATGGCGTGAACGACGCGCCTGCGCTCAAGCGGGCCGCGGTAGGCATCGCCGTGACCGGGGCGACAGAGGTTGCCCGCTCAGCCGCAGACCTAGTACTTACCCGGGCTGGCATTACGGTCATTGTGAATGGTATTCAGGAGGGCAGGGCAATCTACAAGCGCATGTACCACTACATGACTTACAGGCTTGCCGAAACATTCCGCGTTCTATTCCTGGTGCCTTTTGCCATCATCACGGTCGGCTTCTTCCCGCTCACGCCCATCCAATTGGTAATGCTGTCGGTACTCAATGACCTTCCAATACTGGCAATGGCCACGGACAGGGTGGACAACGCGCCTGCGCCGGAGAAGTGGCGGGTCAAGCGCCTGCTCGGGGTCTCCTCTGCGCTGGGGCTGGTCGGGCTTGTGAACAGCGGCATCCTGCTCACCATCTTCGTGTTTGTCCTGAACATCCCTGTGGAAATCATCCAGACTCTTTTCTTCCTCAAGCTGTCGGTCTCGGGCCACCTTATGCTTTTCCACGCCCGTAACAAGGGCCCGATTTTCAAGGGAACCCCACCTTCCAGAACGCTGTTGGCGGCAGTAATAATCACGCAGCTCATAGCCACGGGCATGGCACTGGGCGGCATCCTTGTCACCCCGGTCGGAATCCAGTTCATCCTTCTCATCTGGGGATGGTCGGTGATATTCTTCTTCATCACTGAATGGGCCAAGCACTATGCCTATGCGACTACCGACAAATGGAAATGGTAGGCGCTCGGGCCAAGGAACATATGTCAGTCCGTCCGCTTAGTGTGGGCTGTTCCTGGCCTCCGCTACAAGTCTTATTATTCTTTGATGCACAATTGGACACTTTCGTGCCTGGTCCGTGCCCACAGCTAGACAGACCCTAGGAACTTTTTGACTTTATTAATTCCAGAAATTCCCTTGCCGTGGCTATTGCGGAACGCGCTTCGCTTTCACCAACCGAACCGCCCTCTATTTCTCCGTAAACTATGTCGTGCCTTCTTACTCGGAAGCGGTTGAAGGCACCTACGAGGGATGAGGAATCTGCAGGGAGTATGGCGGAACAGAAAAGAACGACTGTCTTGTGGTGGGTTTCAGACGAGCCCCGGTAGCCCTTCGCTGCCATCAACGCCCTTCCTGCATTCAGCATGGAATTGTAGGCTAATTGCAGGGCCACGTCATTATGCCCCATCTTCACGTTGTCCTCTGCGGCCTTGAATCCATCCGTAGCCACCGCAAGCAGCTTCTTCGCCAATTCGCTATCACGCTCGACCTGCAGGATTTCACGCTTTTTTAACAGCTCGCTCAAACTCACGTTCATCACCTACCAGCCAGATCTTCCCCTTTTTTATTATTGATTTAATGAAGGCGCCTTGCTCTTTTGCTTTTTTCCTGAAGTCCTCATTGCTCCATATTATGTAGTTTATCTCGTTCAGCGTCTTTTTTTGGGTCTTGAAGCAAATCGAGTCTATTTCCTCGTGATCGACATCGCCTATTAACATCAGATCAACATCGCTTCTGGCGGTAAATCTTCCGCTGGCGAAGCTTCCGTAAACGAAAGCATACGTCAAGCCTGGTATTTTTCTGAGTCCATTGTGCAAAAGGGGAATCGTGCCTTCGGTTCGCAGGTAGAGGTTCTTAAGGTCATCGAGGAAAGGGCATTTCTCGTTCAGCGAGTATGCGGACATGTTGCCTTTTGGCGTGTTAATGAGGATTCCGGCTTGCACCAGGTTATCCAGCTCACGCTTTGCTTCTGGTGGCGAAACTCCTGCGCGCCTGCCTATTTCCCTGAGGTGAAGGCCTTCTGAGAACAGGACTATTCCTAGAACGGCGACTTCGGCCTTTGACCTGAACAGCAGTTGTAACATGTTAGTTATTATATAACGATTGTTATTATAAAGTTAACGATTGTATCCGGCTGTCGCCACATCTAGACAGACCCTAGCGGCTTGTTGTGCTGGCCTCAGGTTACTCCTTCATCCTGAACATCCTGACATAGTTGTCGCCATAGGATGCGATTATCCGCGTCTTGTCAGGCGAAATCTGCACGTTGGTGACGCCCGTCTTCAGGTCAGGGTTGGATGTGTCGGGCTCGATGCAAGTCTTCCAGAGCATTGTGCCGAGCTCATCGTAAACTGCGATGCAGTTGGAATCCGTCCCCGCCACCACGCGCGTCCCATCCTGTGAAATGGCGATTGCGTTGTGGCCCACTGCGCCGAATCCGCCCGTTCCCAGGGTTCCCCGTTTCCACAGGAGCGTGCCGTTTCCATCAAACAGATAGACCGAGCCGCCCACGCTTCCCGCGGCTATCCTGCTCCCGTCGGGTGTGGCTGCACCCGCGGTCACGGCAGGCTCGGCGATTTTGTGCGTCCAGCGCAAGTTGCCGTTCGCGTCAAATGAGAAGAACGTCCTGCTTTTGCCAGTGGCATAGGTATTTCCATGGTTGTCCACTGCCATGAACAGAGGGAACTCGCCGATTACGTACTGCCACTTCTGGGTGCCCGAGGAGTCGAACCCGCCTAGTTCCCTTGCCCCGACTACGAAGCCCGAGTTGTCAGCGTAGAACGCGCAGTTCCTCAGCCAGTCGCCGGCCCAGTTGACCGACATCTTGGCGCCCGTGGCGGAGTCAAAAAGGAAGAGCGTGCCGATACCACCGGACAGCACCTTGCTTCCATCAGGCGAGAGGCAGGCGCTTCGCACCATTGCGCCGTTGTAGTATTCCCAGAGCAGCCTTCCGCTCCGGTCAACAACGTAGATTTTCCCGTCATGGCAGCCTGCCACCACCTTGCTGCCGTCCCTTGCAATGTCAATGCCCCAGCACTCGTTTCCAGTTGGCTGCTTCCAAAGGACAGTTCCATGCTCGTCGAAAAGGTAGAAGTTTGTAGGCGTGTTCAGCTCTGGCGGGTGCTTTGCCTGAGCTGCTGCGAAGACGCTCCAGTCCTGCGAGGGCTTTACCCAGAAAAATCCGAAATTGTCCTGCACTTTCTTCTCCCATTCCAGCGCATAGTCCGCGCTTTCGGTTTTCTTTTTCAGCACGATGGACGCGCTGGCAGGCTCTGTCCTTGTCGGCGCGAATCCGCTCGCGTAGTAGTATTCATACCCTGGCTGGTCCACTGAGAGTGCGTAGTCCTTGGAGTCGCAGGCAAGGTCCCTGCCGAGGTATATCGCTTCGATGTCCTCCATCCCGAGCAGCGGGACGGCATACCTTCCCTGCGAGTCGCTCTCGCCCTGGAAATTCGCCCTTCCGCAATTGACGACCGCAACCACGCTTGCCCGCGGAACAGGCGCGCCAGCCTCATCCGTGACCGTGCCCATTATGTAGCTCGTCTCCTTTCCCCAAAAGTTTTCATCCGTGGCGCCGAAGGTTACCGGCAGAGCCATTGCATCAGACTCGTCGTTGCATTGCCACAGCCTGAAAGTGACGTTGAAAAATCCATTGGGCTGGTCCAGCGAGGCAAAATACCAAAGCTTCTTCACCTGCCCCGGCGCGAGCTCAACCGGGAAATCCTGCAGTGCGAAAAAGTGCAGGTTCCAGCCCGGCACAAAGCCGCGAAGCTCGTCGCAGCACGCCGGTCCGCATATTCTTGCAGCGCTGGTGCCCGTGTTATTGAGCGTGATGAAATAGTCCGTGCCGCTTTCCATGAGGCCCCTCGCAATCGCGGTAGAGAAATATTTCACTTGCACTGGGCCGAGCTTTTGTTCCATCCACTTTCCCTCAGGCGCATTCGCAGGCGGCGAAGGCAACGGGGCATCCGCATTTACGTGAGGCGGAACGAACTCCTGCGCAGGAGGCTGCCCCGGCTGCGCAGGGCCGCCGGGCGGCTCACCTGGTGCGTTTCCGCCCGGCTCGCCTGAATGGTTTCCACCAGGCCCGCCTGCCGGCATTGCACCGGCAGGGTTTTCACCAGGAGCGCCTGGCTGAGGAGCGGGCGGGTAAGGCGCTTGGCCTTGCGGCGTCTGCGATGGAGGGGTTATTGCGGGAGTTGAAGGGGTTTGCGCGGGGGGTGAAGGCCCGGTGCATCCGAAAATAGCGATGAACAACACGAGCATCAAAGCAAGAGAGACTAAGCGCATCAGCATATCCTCACGCCGATATAGGGCCTCTCGCTTATTAATTTTGCTAAAAAATATAGGGCCATATGAACGAACTCCGTCACTCGGACAAGGAACTGATGAAGCTCCTGAAGGTCGACAGCAGGACTCTCGGCTTATTCAAGAAAATACGCGCCGACACGATGAAGGAAGCGCAGGCGATGGCGAAAAGGAAGAACGGAAGAATCAAGGTGCTCGGGATTTCGGGCTCGGCAAGGGATGAGTTCGACACTGCCCAGGAAGCCTCGAATTCCGAGGAGCTTCTGAAAAGGTGCCTTGGGCACTGCAGGGAGCTGGGCGCCCAAACCGAACTGATTCCCCTGCGCAAATATGACATAAGGTATTGCAAGGCCTGCTACTCGACTACGAACACGCAGTGCCATTTCCCCTGCACGTGCTACCCGAAAGGGCCCCAGGGGGATGACATGACCAACAAGCTCTATGGCAAATTGTGCGATGCGGACGTCGTACTTTTCGCCACACCGGTGAATAACTTCAAGATTTCGACCCTCATGGCAACCTTCATTGACCGCTGCATAAGCATGGACGGGAGCCTGAAGCCCGCAAACCCGCGGGCGCCCAAGGACAGGGAGCTGAACATCAGGCACATGAAGTTCATAGAATTGACGGCGGATAATGAGGTTCCCGGAAGCGGCCTTCTCAGGCGCTTTCTCGGCAAGGTGGCGGGAATCATAGTCACGGGCCATGAGGAGGGCGCCACCATGGCGATATCCAACCTGTTCATGACGCTGAATCATTTCGGAATGATGTTCCCGCCCTTCAACAACATGTATGCAATGGCATCTGTATGCAACTCCACGGACAAGGACAAGCCGCTGGTGCTGGGGCCGTGCTATGAAGAGGACGTGAAGCTTCTTGCAGAGAACGTGATGACTGCCGCGAAGATTGTGCGGCATCGCGATTGCACTGAGTGGAAGTACGATTATAAGTCGAACTAGAAGCAGGTCAGGCGGACGCCGGCAGCGAGACCAGAGGCCTAATCGGATAGCTTTAATAAGCGACGCGAGATAAGAAGCGCGTGCGCGAACACCTACTGGTCTTGATAGTTTCCGCAGTTTTGTTGGCGGGCTGCTGCGAGTATTTCGCCGGGCCTTCGGGCACGAATGCCACCAACACCACGGAGCCTCCGACAGGCAACGCGACGAATTCCACGCCTCCGGGGCAAGCGCCGCCATATGTCCACATCACGCTCAATGGCAGCGAGGGGCCGGCGCCTTTTTGGGTGCATTATCGCTATTCATGCAATGACCAGGACGGGGACTTGCTGTCCTGCGAGTTCAAGCTTGATGGGATAACCTTCACGAAAGGGCTCCATGGTGCAAACCCGTTTGAAAACTACACGGCCCCGGAATCATACAGAAATTCCATAAGCACGCCCGGGGTGCATGAGTTGGAGCTGATTGGCACCGACGAGGCGGGCCACGTTTCCACCTTCAAAATCAACTTCACGGTTCTGCAGGGACCGCCCATCACCGAAGCCGGCTGGTACGGCTGCAACGGCAACTCGAGGCCGCCGTGCGACATATATCAGCAGGTTTATTGCGACAAGTTTACTCCGCTCGACATCAACGTGAGGGAAGCCGCGTCGCAGGCAATCACCCATCACCCCGGCGCCTATTCGGTGAACCAAATACTGGACATCTATGATTGGGTCTACCAGCATGTAATCTATCAGAACGTGCCGGTGAATCTGACATACCAGCCCTATGCGCCGGCGGAAACCCTGGAGACCCGCTCCGGAGACTGCAAGAACCACGCGGTGCTCATGGCCTCGATGATTCAGGCCATAGGCGGCAGCGCCAGAGTGCTCCTGATACCGGATTGCCAGCACGCGTTTGCCGAAGTTTATGTCGGCGACAAGGCCAGCAAGGACCGCTTTGTGGAGGCTACCTTCGCTCATTATGGCTCTCGGGCACCGACCATAACATGGCATTCCTCGAACAACGACACCCAATTCTGGATTCCCCTTGACACTGCCGGAGGACGTTATCCCGGCAACAGCATAGAGGAATGTTTCGCAAGCGGTCTGCGAACCTTCGTGCTGCGTGACTGTTATCTTGAGGGCTGGGACTTGAAAGCGCCCACCGTCGAATGGATAGAATACGGCCCGTTTGACCTCTACGACGGAACCGACGTGATAGACCCGAACACGTGGTATTACTTCACCTATGCCGTAGACAAGAGCCAGTACGAATATTGCAAGTACGAAGTAAAGCTGGCCTCGAAGTCAAGGCTCATCGACTGGTACATCATACCGGCTTCGGATTATGAAAGCTTCAGAAACGGGCAGGGGTACAGCTATTACTACCGCGAGGAGCAGGTATCGACCGCGGACTACACGTTTACGATGACCGACCCGGATGAATTCAGGGTAATCATCAGGAACAGCGATATGAATTACCCCGTGACAGCCAAAATCTCCATAACCTCGCTGTGCTATAAAAAATAGCGGCCGGACGCGCCTTGTTTTTTATACTTTGACCCCCAACTTCCCTCATGCTCACTTTCATTCAGGCAGTCATACTCGGCCTCGTCCAGGGAATAACCGAGTGGGTGCCGGTGAGCTCGAAGACGCAGGTCAGTCTTGTTTACCTAAAGCTCTTTAACGGCGATCCGTCGCTGCTAATTCCGATACTGCTTTACGTGCACGTCGGCACCGTGCTTGCGGCCCTCATCTATTTCCGGAGGGAGGTGACGGAACTCGTCCTGAATTTCCTGCGAAAACCGGCCGACTTCAGGTCCCAGGCAGAAGGCAAGACCGGTTTCCTTTTCACCGCGCTGCTTTTCACGGGCATTGTTGGAGTCCCGCTTCTGATTCTCGAGAAGAAGTTTTTCCCGGATTTGACCGGCGGATTGCTGTTTGCGCTCATGGGCGCCGGGCTTCTGCTGACCGGCTTCCTTTTGCTGAAGCAGAGCGGCAAAAAGGAGCGCGGCAGGGAGGAAGCGGGCTGGAAGGACGGGATTCTGACCGGCGCACTGCAGGGATTGAGCGTACTGCCGGGCGTGTCGAGGTCGGGCACGAGCACGACGGGCCTTATATGGCGCGGCTTTGACAGCGAAAGCAGCTTCCACCTGAGCTTTTTGCTGAGCATCCCGACGGTGGTCGTTGCCGAGCTCATATTCTATGTGGGCGGAGAGCTTGCCTCTTTCCCGGTTTCCGACGGCCTGATGCTCGCGGGCTCGAGCTTTGTTTTCGGCTATCTCACCATTGACGCGCTGCTGAAAATTGTGCGCAGGATGAACATCGCCTATGTCGCATTGGCGCTGGGCCTCATCATCATGGCCGCCGGCCTGCTGAGCGCGGGATGAGCATTTGAGGCAGCGGCTTACGGGGCAATAAACGCTTATAAACATATCTTTCACTAATCTGATTAGTGATTGATATGGACTCTACGGCGAAGAAGGAGGAACCGGGAAAGGCGGGCATGTGCGGCTATTGCGACCTTTCGCTCGAGAACATACGGAGGAAGAACCTGATTTTCGAGCGCAAGGTCAGCTATTCCGGCAGGTCGCTCATCATCACGATACCGGAAGACCTGGCGCGGCACATGGGCATAAAGAAGGGCGCGAAGACGAGGCTGATTCCAGTCGGCAGGAAGGCGTTCCTTGTCGAGGTCGGCTGAATTTCTGCTGAAGGGAGAGATTATGAAGGTTTACATGGACAATGGCGCGACAACCCGGGTTTTGCCCGAGGTTGTGAGGGCGATGCTGCCCTATTTCGGCGAGAAGTACGGCAACGCGTCGAGCCTGCACTATATGGGGCTCGAGGCCGAGGAGGCGCTGGAGAAGGGCAGGCGCACGATTGCGAAGTGCATCAACGCGGAACCGGAGGAAATCGTTTTTACGGGCTGCGCAACGGAGGCCAACAATCTCGCGATTGTGGGCGCGTGCGAAGCAAAGCGCGGTGCGAAAAACAAAATCATCACCACGAAGATCGAGCACTCGTCCGTGGGCAACGTGTTCAAGCGCATGCAAAATAAGGGCTTCGAGGCCGTTTTCCTGGACGTGGACGGCGAGGGATTCGTGGATGCGGGGCAGGTGGCGAGGGCGATTGATGACAATACCATCCTGGTGAGCGTCATCCATGCCAACCATGAGATTGGCACGATTCAGGACATCGCGGCCATTGGAAGGGTTTGCAGGCAGAAGGGCGTGCTGTTCCACACGGACGCGTGCCAGAGCTTCACGAAGGTCCCGATTGATGTCAAGAAACAGAACGTCGATTTGCTCACGCTGAACGCGCACAAGATTCATGGGCCGAAGGGCGTGGGCGCGCTGTTTGTTCGCAGGGGCGTGAAGCTGGGCAAGCAGATTTTCGGCGGGCCGCAGGAGGCAAACCTGAGGGCTGGCACCGAGAACATTGCGGGCATCGTCGGCTTTGCGAAGGCGGCTGAAATCGGGGTGCGCGGAATGAAGAAGGAGGCGCCGCGAGTGACGCGCCTTCGGGATTTGCTGATTGCCGAACTGCTCAAGATGCCGAATACAAGGTTGAACGGTCCGGCGGGCAGGAACATCGGAAGGCGGCTGTGCAACAACGCGAACGTAACGTTCGACTTCATCGAGGGCGAGGCCCTGCTCATGCGGCTGAGCGCGCGGGGCATCTGCGTCTCGACAGGCTCGGCGTGCTCCTCGAAATCCCTCCAGCCGAGCCATGTGCTCAAGGCGCTGGGGCTGAGGCACGAGCAGGCGCACGGCTCGATAAGGTTCTCGCTTTCGAAATTCAATACTGCGGGAGAGGCAAGGTATGTCGTGAAGGAAGTGAAGAAGGAGGTCGCGGAGCTGCGGAAGATAAGCGCGTTCAAGCCGGGTGATGAGAAGAAGGCATATTACGAGGAGAGAAAAGAGGTGCTGGAGGAATAAATCATGGCGCTGAAATACACGAAAAAGGTGCTTGAGCATTTCATGCACCCCAAGAACATGGGCGAAATGCCCAACGCGGATGCGCAGGCCACGGACGGCAGCCCTGCGTGCGGCGACATGGTCACCATGGCCATAAAGGTGGACCCGAAAACGCTGAAGATTACGGACGTGAAGTTCAAGTCCTACGGCTGCGCCTCGAACATTGCGACGGCTTCCGTGATTACCGAGATGGCGAAGGGCAAGACGCTGGAAGAGGCGAAGAAGCTTGGCTGGAGGTCGGCCGCAGATGAACTTGGCGGCCTGCCCGCAGTCAAGATGCACTGCTCGCTGCTTGCCGCCAAGACGCTGGCGGAAGCCATAAGGAAGTATGAGGAGGAGCACGGGCTGGCCAAGCCGCGGGAAGTGGGGGGGCTGACGCAGGAGAGCGTGCTCAGGGAACTCGAGGGCGTGCTCAACCCGGAGATCGGGCTAAGCATCGTGAGGCTGAAGATGGTGAAGAAAATAGGCATCGAAGATGGAGTCGTTAACATCGATATTTCACTCGGGAACACCGATCCGGAGTTCTCCAAGGTCATTGGCGAAGAAATAGAGGAGCACGTGAAGGACCTTAAGGGAGTGAAGCAGGTCAAGGTCTCTTTTGCCTGAAATGGTGGGGCCCGGAAAGTGTGGCTGGAAGTGCGGTCCGGGAAGCGGGGCTCGGGAAATTGGCGCGCGGCCAGGATTTACAGCAGCGTGTCCGGATTGACGTATGTAATGGCGAACGCATCCGCAACGCCCTTGCACGTCAACTTGCCCTTGTATGTGTTGAGGCCAAGCTTTAGAGGCACGTTCTCCTTCAGCGCGCCTACGCCACCTTTGGCGAGAAGAAGGGCATAGGGAAGCGTGGCATTGGTCAGGGCCATCGTGGAAGTGCGGGGATAGGCTCCGGGCATGTTGGTCACGCAGTAGTGCGTCACGCCGCTCTCCACGAAGATGGGCTTGGAATGGCTCGTGGGCCTCGAGGTCTCGGAGCACCCGCCCTGGTCTATTGCGACATCCACTATGACTGAACCAGGCTCCATGCTTGCCACTATTTCCTTGGTGACGAGCTTCGGGGCCTTTGCGCCGGGCACGAGCACCGCGCCTATCATGGCATCGGTTGTCCTTAGCTCCTCCTCGATGAGCGAGTGGCTGGAGACCAGGACAGTGGCCTTGGGCATCAAATCCTTGAGCACGCGTATGCGCGGTATGCTCCGCTCGAGTATCGTGACATCCGCACCCATTCCATAGGCCACGGTGGCCGCGTTCGTGCCTACAAAACCGCCGCCCAGCACGAGCACTTTGGCCGGCTTGGTGCCAGGCACGCCAGGCATGAGCACGCCCTTGCCCCCCTGGGGCTTCTGGAGATAATAGGCGGCTATCAGCGAGGACATCCGGCCCGCGACCTCGCTCATGGGCGCCAGAAGGGGCAGGAAATTTCCCTCGGCCACGGTCTCATAGGCTATGCCCGTAACCTTGCTGTCGAGCAGTCCTTTCGTAACTTCTTTCTCGGCCGCCAGGTGGAGGTAGGTGAAAAGTATCTGGCCTTCCTTCAGCAGCTTGAGTTCGGGCGCCTGGGGCTCCTTGACCTTGATTATCATCTGCGCCTTTTCGAAAACTTCGGCAGCCGATTCAATGAGCTGCGCGCCCGCCTTCGCGTACTGCTCGTCCGAAAAGCCGCTGCCCGCGCCCGCGTTCTTCTGCACGAGAACCCCGTGGCCGCTGCGCTTGAGCTCTGCCGCGCCCGCCGGCGTAAGCGCGACGCGGTTCTCGTTGTCCTTTATTTCCTTTGGAACGCCGATTATCATGGGGCCACCTCTCATATTTTTGGGTAGAACATTCCCGGGAAAAGCATATATATCAGGTTCATGGGCTAGGGGCGCCAAACCTGCACGCGGAGCTTGGCGAGCTGAGGCTGCGTATTTTCAGGCGCTTCTTCGCCGGACGTGGGCGTCAGGTCTATCAGAACTATGCGCTCCGCGTTAGCCACTTCCCGCGCATTCGCGGGTGCAAGCCTGCCGGCATAAAGGTAGAGGGAGACGGGAAAGACCGGAATGTCGTAAAATGTGCAGCCGGTCAGCACGTGATCCTCGAGCCCCACGCCAGCATTGCCCGGTATCACGTCAACGCCCTCGATTGCGATGTAATATTCGTATTGAGGTATTCCGAGCTTCTCCTTTACTTGTGAATAATACCTGGAGCTCTCTGCAGTATTGCTCATAAAAACTAAATCCCACATCAGCAGGCAGGAAATCGTGTTGGGCGTTTCCGCGTAGCGGACCAGGTGGATATAGGGCACTGTGCCGTAGTCGTCAATATGAGGGAGGGACTGTCCCGGATATCCGGGCGTGCCTGGATAGGCGAGGTATTTTATGCCCCAACCGGGGTAGAAAGTCGGTGTTATGCCACCGTCCTTTGTAGGCAATATCTCCCCTGGCGTCATGATTTGGTCTGCTATGCGGTCGGCGTCCCTCTGCAGGTCAGCGGATTGGTCGGTCAGGCGCGGCTGCGCATTGAGCCAGTAGAAGGCAATTATGAAGAAGGCCAGCAGGAAGATTAGGGAGCCCACTATCACGTCGAGCGAGAAGAACTGGCCTTTGGAGGTTTTAGTCTTGGTGGAATACAATGTTACCAACCCTATGGAAATCAAAGTCCGTATCCATAATAGTTAATGGTTTCGTGACATCAATTGTTAAAGGATTCGCGTCATTTATCGGGAATCCGCTCATGCCTCTTTCTGCATACACGTTCCTGGTCTCCAGCGGGAAGGAATAATCCAAGTTCGTCGTTCCCCTGGTCCAGCTTATCTCCACGTATGCCGTTGCATATTGCATGCTGTTGGTTATGCGCAGTTCGTAGGGCGCGCCGGCTATGGTGGGAGGTAGCATGATTGTCTTCTGATAGCCCTGCCCCGCCAGGAGCGCGGTGTGGACCTCGTCGGCTATGCGGCCGGCCACCTGCTGGCCCAGCAGATACTCGCGGTCCGCCATCTCGCTGGTCTGCATGCTGGAGAAATAGGCGATGACCACGAGCAGCACGAGCATGAAGAAGGCTGCGAGCAGCATGAACTCGAGCGCCACCTGGGCTTTTTTCTCCCTAGCAGGAAGCATATTCTATCACCACTGTTCCTGGATTTAACGGGTCACTGTATGTGCGAATCGGTTTTAAGCCAGCGCCCAGGTATTGCTGGTTGGTCATGGAAGGGCAGGTGGATGTAATGACGGCTGAAACTGGCCCCCTTACGGTTCCTATCGTCATGAAGACCAACTCCGTTGGCCCGCTCCCGC
The DNA here is from genome assembly GCA_902386535.1 of Candidatus Burarchaeum australiense. Taxonomy (GTDB): domain Archaea; phylum Micrarchaeota; class Micrarchaeia; order Burarchaeales; family Burarchaeaceae; genus Burarchaeum; species Burarchaeum australiense. Next base: position 15,434 of record CABMJK010000016.1, read on the forward strand.
TGTCCATCGTTATCGTGATTTCATGACCGTCCGGGCCGCCTACGTCGATTTTCTGCAGCTTGGCCGGGAAGAAAACGTTTTCGACCTTGGAGGCGCCAGTGCCTTGGATGTAGATTTCGTCCGCCGTGTCGGCGAGCTGCCTGCCCAGCTGCTGGCCCTGCGTAAGCGCCACGTCGTTCGCCTTGTCGCCGGACATGTCGAGCATGATGCTCACGATAGGTGTGAGGAAAACCACGAAGAATGCTACGAGCACGAGGAATTCGGTGCTTGCCTGGGCTTTTTTCATAGAATCATCCTTATTGACCGCTAGGGCGTCTTGACCTCGTCGCACGAGGCGAAGAAGGTGCACTGGAAGGAATCGGCGCCCGTGGGAAGATAGGAATTGAGGGGATTTGCATTAACGATATGACTCGCGTCGAGCGCAAAGTGGCCCAGGGGCGAGTATTGGCCCGCGTGGGTCAGGGAAGAGCACTGGTCGAGCTCCCTGCAGCCGGGCATGCCCCGGATTCTCGTGGCTTCGGACGCCGTATGGGAGGAGTCGCCGCTCGCTGCCTGTTCCAACACCTGTGCGTAAAACATGTGGTCGACGTTGGAGAAAAGGAAGATACCGTTCTCGGCTGGCGGAATCATCCCAGGCGGATTGATGTCACCCGTTGGACTGCATAATGGCCCGCTAGGCAGGTTCTGGCCCCAGGCGCAAGTAACGCCCTTGCCGACCACGAAGCTTTCTACGCCGTTTATAGACTGTGGAATCGGCTCGTCCGCAGGCCACACGAGCATGCGCTGGAGGAAGTCGGGCGCATCGGGGTTGTTCACATAGTAGCCACACACTGCCATGGCGCGCAGGTTTTCCATGTCCCAGATGTCGTGGAAGTTGCCGTTGCCCGCGACCGTGTTCCGCCAATATTGCTGGGGGTTTGAATTCTCGCCCGATTCAATGAGATAATAGTTGCCTATTTTGCTGTCCGGGAAATCGGCGGGATCTACTTCCACGAAAGGCACGTTGATGGCATTTGCAAACACGCCTAGGGCAGGAGTGTAGCAAGTGGGGCTCGGGTTGTCTATCCCGAAACCCAGGTAAAAGAGGCTGTCGAGCGTGTCCGTCGGATCCCGGAATCCAATACCGGCAGGAAGCCCGTCGCACGTGACAGGTATTCCGAATATGGGCGGAGTGCGCACTTTCCGGACTATCACCCCGCCGTAGTTTTGCAGTGAAGGAATTGCGGCGGGAAGCGCCGATGAATCCACCACCACTATGCACTTCTTCGGATTCCCGTTCGCGTTGCCTCCGACCGCCGGAAGCTGGCATAGCTCCGAGGGATTGTTGAGGGTAGTTGTCTTTCCGTAGAACCACCCCTTTCCGCGCGCGCCCTGCGCCACGAGCGTTGGGGAGGCTTGAGACGGGGTCTTGACGTTGTCGTCGAAGTACATTGCACGCGTAATGCCCGCGAAATGACCGGCGTCGCGGGTAAGGGCCCAAATGGCCGGGTCGGGCATCCCATTCACGTCCACGTACGCATTGCCGGGCAGTTCGCCGCTCGCCAGCATGGCCCCGGTCTCCTTGTCGTGTATTTCGTAACGGCCGGTAAAGATAACGTGCACGGTCCTGTAGTCGGACAGTTCGAGCTGGCACGCCGGACTCGTACTGCGATAATCAAGTGTGAGCCTAGCCGTGAGCCCCATCTGGTTTGCTAGAGAAACTGTTGAAGTTGCCCACTGGTCCATCTGCATGGCAAGCCGGTTGCAGAAGTAATTGTGAAGCACGTGGTCGTTAACGCATGAGTCATAAGGCACGTTGGTGAAAGGATAAAGAGGATCGAAGTATCCGCCTAGAATGGCGGCCCTTTCGTCGCAGAGAGGATTCATGTCGGCGCAGTAGCCAGGAGAACCGGGAGCTACGCAACAGGCATCTGGAGCGCCTCCGAGCGGATTATGGGCTCCGCCGGGCATGCATTGATTGTAAAGATCTTGGCAGCTGTAGCGGTAGCTCGCATAGCAAGGATCCGGGCTGGGGGTATCAAGGTTCACTGCCCTTTCATAGATGTGGACGAGGCTCTGGTAAAATGCCTGCTCCGAGGCCGCCTGCAGGGCGCGCGGATATCCATATATGCTGGCCTTCAGCGTTTGGACCTGCTGGCCTTCGGTGAGGATGGGGGCGCGCTCGGAGCGCGCGTTTGAAACCGCAACCCAGAGCTGCGTCGAGGTTAGGAGAAGCACGAGCAGTATGATGACTGCACCCGTGAAGAAGAAGGCCCTGCGCGAGCCCGAAGCCAGCTTGGGAATTTTCATTGGAATCAGTTCCATACGTTCACCCTGACCAAGGTCACCGCAGTCTCGCCGGCCTGATATGCAGGATAGCCCGGCGTATAAATATTGCAGGGCACGTTTGAATAGGGGTCAAAGTTGCTCGAGCAGTGTTTGTCAAACCCATTGGGCCCGGTCGGATCTTCATATGGCGGATAGTCGTATTCCGAGTGACCCGGATCCTTGCTCCGCGTGTAGCCGAGGAGCACATAACTTGCGCTTGACTGCATCTTCGTGAAAGGCACGGTGTCCCTTATTGTCACGTGCTGCATGACGGCCCCAGTGCCAGGGTCAGTGCAGGATAGGGCTGCGCCAGAACTTGGGTCGATGAGGGTTATGCTTGCGCCGAACTGTTCGGGAATGAGGGGCCGGTCGCCGGTTGCGAGAAGCGTCCGGGCCAGCGCATTGGCCGCGTTACAGTTTCCAGCCCGGAATTCCTTCACTATCTGCTCCAGAACCATGTGGTCGTCCTCGGTCGTGACCGGGTCGGAATAACCAAGGCCATTCGTCAAACCGCCAAAGTAAGGGGTGCCCTTCAGTTCCTTTATCGTCATAGTGCTCAGCGTGCCCATGACGTCGCGGGCATAATCATAGGTCTGCGCCTGCTGCGGGAAGAAGGACGAGGGCGTGTTCAGCTGGTAGATTATGATTGACACTATGGACACTGCCAGCACGAGTGACACGAAGGCGTCAAAGGTGAATACGAAGCCGCGTTTGCCGGAACTCATGAGCATTCACCCCACGCCGTGCCGCATGCATTGCACGTGCTCATGCCCGCGCCGCATACGTCATTTCGAACAAAAGTGCAGCCCTTCTGCGAACCGGGAACGCACACTTGAAGTGGAGCCAGGCAGCCGCTCCATTTGCCGTCCAGGCATACGTTTTTGCCCTCGCATCCGCTGGCGAGCGTGCAGGCGGTTTTGGAGCCTTCGGCGCACTCGGGCGCCGCGGAAGTTTGTGAAGTGGCCGGGCCCGAAGGAAGCGACGGGGGGCTTGCGAGCTCGCTGGATGGAGGAGACAACGCGGAATGGTAGGAAATCAAGCTGGCGTAGAGTGAGTAAATTATTACTACACTGAGCAGGACCGCGAGCGCGCTTGAGAAAAACCAGTCCATCATGGTGGCCTTTCAGCTTTGCCCTATTTATATGTTTTTGGGGTTTTTGGGAGGCTTTCCAGCCTCTGCTGCGAGAAGCCTGCGCTTCGCCCTGTTTCCGCCCGGGCCGGAATAGCCGCCAGGAGAGCCGTTTGACCTGACAACGCGGTGGCAGGGTATTTTTATGGGCATTGGATTCCTGGCCAGCGCATTGCCTACCGCGCGAGCTGCGCCGGGCCTGCCTATTGCGCGGGCGATTTCGGAATAGGTGCGCGTCTCGCCGCGCGGGATTTTGGAAACTGCACGAAGAACCAGACTCTCGAAATGCGTGAGTGATGAAAGAGTTCGGGCGTTTTTATTTTTCATTGTTCCAGCCTTTGAAGTGCGAGCTTGGAGCAGAGGGCCAGGGCGGCGGGCAGCTTCGACTTCTTCGGACCCGTCGAGCCCGCGGCGCATGGGTGGCCGCCGCCGCTTCCGCCCAGCAGCTTGCCTGCCCGGGCCATTATCTCGGTGAGCCTCAGCCTGTGCGCAAGGTGCAGGCGAGTCCTGGCCGAGATGCGCGCGTCATCGCCCGCGTAGCCCACGAACGCGACGTCGGCGCCGAGCGAGAGAAGGGCCTCTGCGCCATCGGCCTCGTTGGAGTTCACGCGCGAGGTTGCGACAAGGAAGTCGCCGGTGCGTGCGCGCTCGATGCGCGCGCGCTGGCAGGCGCCCAGGATTGCGATGCGCTGGGAAACCGTGCGCGGCATGTCGAGAAGCTCGAGTAGGTCCCCGTATTCCGTGTGCGCCTGCGAAAGCAGTTCGCCCATGTAGGTGAAGGTCTTCTCGCGCGAGTTCTTGAAGTTCGCCGAGTCGAGCGCGATGCCCGCGGCGAGAAGGAGCGCGATGCGGCTGTCGAGTTTTTTCCGCTTCTGGCGCTCGCGCAGATACTCGTAGACTATTTCGCAGGTGGAGGAATAGGAGGGATTCACGAACCTGTTGGCCGAGTCGAGCGGGTCGGTGTGCGCCGAGTGGTGGTCTATGACCGCATAGGCGCGCGCATCCGCGAACTTGCCCATGAGCATGCGCGAGTTGCAGTCGAGCACGACCAGGGCGTCGTAGGCCTCGGGTCGCAGCGCGGAAGAGGAAGGATAATCGAAAGAGAAGCCCGTGTGCCCGAGAAGGTTCCGGGTGAGCGAGGAAACGCGGTCGACCGGCACGACTGCCGCGCGGTCCTTGCCGAAATAGTGCTTGAGCGCAAATGCAGCTGCCACCCCGTCCACGTCGCCCAGCGAATGGAACGTGAGCAAAACTCGCTTTCCCTTCAGCGAATCGAGGAAACGCAGGTCTCCGGCCATGGGTGCGCGCCCGCCTAATTTTAGAGCTTCTTCTTCAGCGCGGTCTCGAGCGAGCCCTTGAGCTCCTCGAGGCGCTCGCGGAGCTTTTCCTCCTGCTTGACGAGCGAGCTCACGCGAACAGTGATCATTTCCTTCTTCTCATTGATGTCCTTCTGGGCATCTTCCTTGGTGGACTTTATCATGATGAGGCCGACATTCTTGTAGACCTCTCCGCTGGCGCCCGTGAGTTCGCGCAGGGCCGCCTCGGCGTCATCTAGCTGCATCTTGTACTGCTGCCGCTGGAACATCATGAACTGGAGCTGCGTCTGGAGGGACTGGTACTCCGCGATTTGATCTTCGACACCTGAAGGCGCTTGCGCCATTATCATCACCCGTTTCCGGCGACTTCGGATACCGCGCCAACGACCTGCAGATGCCGCAGGTACGTGTTGAGCGTGGCCCTCATCGCCACTATGTCATCGGCCTGAACGACTATTGTAAGGGAACGGTTTTTTATCCTTACCTCTGCGCTGCCCCGCTTCTTGAACGCAGTCTCGCGCTCCAGGATGAGGCCCGCCTGCTGCGCCTCCTTCTCGCTGCCGAAATGGATAGTGAGAGTGCAATCGGCTTTCGGCATGGTGCTAACCCGCGGGGCAACTCAATCGGTCTTGATGTCCCGAGTGACGGGCTGGCGCTCCTTGAATAGCACGCGCGAGCCGCACTTCGGGCATCGGATGAATGAGGGGTCGAGCTCCTTTATCGACTCATTGCATTTCCAGCAAACGTACATGAAACCATCCTCCGCATAGATGCCGATTCTGTTCAGCCGCTTCCTTTGCCTGCCGACTGCTGGTTCTCGAGCGCCTTGTTGCCCACCTGCCCCATGGGCGTTGTGGGCGTGTTGGCGCCGCCTGCGAATACTGCCTTGCAGGACTTGCACTTCCACACCGCGTTCGAGATTCGCTTCAGCGATACCTTTCCGCATGACGGGCACGCGTAGCGCGAGCGCTTCTGGGTATCGATTGCAGCGGCTCGCTTGCGCATTTCAGCCCCGCCCCGCACAGATGCTTTTACCATATCAATCTCTCCAATTTGTGCTTCAAGCTCTCAATTTACTTTCCAAATTGTGCCTGCGCACATTATTATTTTTATTCCCCGCGTCATTGACCCAGCAGCGCCCTGAGTTCGTCGCCCTTTCTGAGCGCCAGGTCCATGCAGGCATCTATTTCCTCGACCTTGAACGAGCCGCGCCCGGTCTTCTGGCACGCGCAGATGTGGCCCGGTATGCTGGCCATCGTGAGGCGCGCGTCGAGGCTGACCTCCTCCTCATAGGAGGGGTCTACGAAAATCTTGCTGCCTATCTTGCCGAAGGTGCACGAAACCGCGGTCCCCTTTGAGGGCAGCGGGCCCGTCTTCTCCTCGAGCATCAGCTTGCCGTCTTCGTACTTGGGCATCTGCGTGTTCAGGATTGCCGACATGGCCGCAAGGCCCGCCGCATCCTGCAGGTTGCCATCGTGGTCGAGCACGTAAACGTCGATGTAGACTGCCCACACCTTGGGCTTGCTGTCCGCGTCCTCGCCAATCATGAGGGAGGCGATGTCGACCGCATTGGCGCTCCTGATGCCGCGGTCAACCACGCGCGCAAGCTCTATGGACTCGTCGTTGGGCGGGCCGGATTCGAAGTTCGGGGAAGCAAGGGGCAGGAACTCGGCGTTGGTCGTGAGGACGCCCTCAGTGGGCCTGTCCGGGAAGGGCGAGCCCACTCCGAGCTTTACGCCCACCATCACCTGGCTCTTCCCTATCCTGACGCGCGAGGAGCCCTCGGCGGAAGTTATCACGCCCGGCTCGACCGAAATTTTCCTGTACTCGTCCATGGCGCGGTTGTCGGTGCGGTTGCCCTTTTGAATCAGGTCGCGCACGTAGTCGCGCTTTATCTCGTCAAGTATGTTTAGTGTCATGTAATCAGTCCTCCTCCGAACCCGGGATCGCACCCATGCCCGCCTGCTTCGACTCGTAGACGCGCTTTAGCGCATCCACCTGCAGCGCATGTATGTGCTCGCTCGCAGACTGCGCCATCCTGAGCGCCTGCGAAATCTGCTCGGGTAAAAGCACGCCGTCCATCTGGAACAGAACTATCTCCTTGTTGCGCGAGGTTATCGCGATTGGTATGTCGCTGTCGCCGAAGTTGTCCTCGACGCCAGTGAGGTCGAGTGCGAGCTGGCCGTTGATCTTGCCGACCGCAACCGCGCTCACCAGGTCCTTCATGGGCACGCCCGCGTCCGCGAGAGCCATGGAGGCCGCGACTATGGACGCGCACCTCGTGCCGCCGTCAGCCTGCAGCACCTCGACCGTGAGGTCTATCGCGGTCTTCGGGAACTGCTCGAGCAGCACGACGCCCTGGAAGGCCTCGCGAATCACTTTCGAGAGCTCGGTCGAGCGCCTGTTCGGCCCCGACCTTCCATGGTCGCTTGTCGCGAAGGGCGACATGCGGTACCTGCACCTGAGAGTGGCATGGTAGGGATTGACGTCACGCTTCGGGAAGCACTCGCGCGGCCCGAACACGCCCGCAATGACCTTGTTCTTTCCCCACTCGACGTAGGCCGAACCGTCGGCCCTGTTGAGAACCGCGGCCTCTATCTTTATGGGCCTCAGCTCGTCCAGTTCCCGTCCGTCCAGCCGTTTTCCATTCACTATGAGCTCCTTCGTGGTAGCTCCACCAACCATCAAATCACCTTTTTTTTGCAACGCAAATTTCAAAAACTATTTTCAGCCGCTCTGCCCGCCGCTCTGGAGGAAGTCGGTTATCCTGTCCGTGAGCCCGCTCTTGTGCGACTCGCGCTCTATCATCAGGATTGCGCGGACCGCGAGCGCGCTGTTACCGCCCTTTATCCATATCCTGCCGTTCCTGCCCACCAGGATTTCGCTGCCCGTGCCTTTTATGAGCAGGTTTATCATGGAGTTGGCCTTGCCTATCACGCGCGGCACCTTCACGGCGCTTATCTCGAGAATCTCGCCGCCAGCGAGCCTGCGGGGCTCGGCCAGGTCGATGTTCTTGGCCTCGTCTATGCGCTCTATCTTCGCGCCGACCACGTCGCCCATCCTGAACTCTATGCGCGTCAACTTGGTCAGTATGAATGCCTTGTAGGCGGATTTTATCTCGACGTTGCAGCCCGCGTAGCGCACATCATCGACCACGCCGATTACCCAGTCGGCCTCGCGCGGTACGTATTGGCCGTTGAGCGCTATCACGCGGCCGCCCTTTTCGTCTGCCAGGCCCACGACCTCGGACCTGACCTCGCCGTTCTCGGCGTAGGAGTTCGTGCTGCCCTTTGAGCCTTCGGCGATGATTTCGCCTGGAACAACTATCTTGCCACCCATCATAATCACCTTTACTTCGATAATCAACCCGTATCGTCACTTACTTCAAGACCTTTGTCTCGACTTTCCCGGCCGTCAGCTTGTTCATGCGGTCGTAGAAGTCTCCCTGCAGGCCGGCGGGAATTTCCACGACGGCTATCAGCGAACCGTCCTTCTGCCATTCGTCCTTTTGCAGGTTGAACTCCTTGAGCGAACCATATGCCTTCGGCGCGAACTCGGCCGGTATCCTTATGGCAATGCGCAGCTTCTCGAACTTCAGGGGCAGCAGGGGCCTCAGGGAACTCATCACGTCCTCGAGTTGCGCCTCGGCGCTCTTGGTGGCGTCTATGTGCACGCGCGCCTCCTCCATCGCCTTCTCGATTCTTGCCGGCGGATGGGGCGCGCCCGTGCGCGGGTCTATGCATTCCCGCGCGATTATCGCCACGATCTGCTTCCTCTTGTCATCGAGCATTTTCCTGCGCTGGTCCGTTGTCAGCTGTATCTCACCCCGCTGTATTATCTGCTTCGCGATTTCGACTATGTCGGTGGTCTTGAACATTTTCTGGAGGAGCTCGCTCTTGTGCCGCTCCCCCTTCTTCGCGTCCTTGAAGACCTCCTCGACTACCAGGATGTTTGCAAAGTCGGTCTTCTTGCCCGTCTTGTACATGTAGGCAAGATCGGCGTCGACGAGAAGCTCGAAGTGCTCTCCGTTCGAATCCAGGTGCGCTATGACCGATTTCTCCAATGATGACATAAAATTGCCCTCTGCGGGCAAGGCTCAAAGGTACTTCGCCGCCTCCTCAGGCTCCAACACCTTGAAGATCTTTGTGGCCTTTGTAGCAACCGCAATATCGATATTCTCGGGCTTGAACTTCAGGTTCTCGCTCTTCTTCAGCGCCTTGAGCGCGAGATCTATCCCTTCCTCGGCCTTCAGGCCCGACTTGTACTCCTTCTCGAAGAATGCCTCGGCGTCCTTCTTGCCCGAGCCGATGGCATACGCCTTGTAGCCCGTGAGCGCGCCGCTGGGCTCGGCCTCGTAGAGGCGGGGCTCGGAGTCGATGCCTGCGAGCAAAAGCGAGACGCCGAAGGGCCTTATGCCCCCGTACTGCGTGTACATCTGCATGAGGTCGCACAGGTGCCTGCTCAGCATCTCGACGCCGATGGGCTCGTTGTACTGCAGCTTGTGCTTCTGCGCCTCGAGGCGCGCGATGTCGACGAGCCTGCGCGCGTCGGCCACCAGCCCGCTCGCCGTGGCGGCGATGTGATCATCAATCTTGTAGACCTTTTTCATGGATTCGTAGACCAGCAGGTTCGATGCTATGTTCTTGTAGGCCACGAGAACCGCGGCATCCGCGCACACCACGCCGACCGCGGTTGCGCCTCGCCTCACGGCTTCCTTGGCATACTCGACCTGGAAGAGCCTGCCGTCGGGGCTGAATACGGTTATAGCCCGGTCGTAAGCCTGTGGATTTGCAGCTGGATACATTAGATTCACCTCTGTGAACAGATCCTTGGGATTAGTTGAGCAGGATAGATTTAAAACCATTTAGAGGTCGCCGGCGGCCCGGCTCCTGCCGCCTGAGGAACAGAGGATAAGCTTGCGAAGTTAGCCTTTGCCATTCCTACGTTTAGCCTTTCCGTTCTTAGGTTTAGCGTATCGGTTCATTTGTTCTTGCTCATACGCGTCGAACATGGTAGGGCCTCTTTGCTCAAGCAGTTTGGTTTGAGACGCCTGCCACGTCTCGACTTCGCGCGCCGCTCCCTTTCGCGTATTGAGGTCGTTTATGCGCGCGTACTTATCCGTTGCGAGTACGCGATCTATGTGCTTTTGGCGGCTTTCTTCTTTGAAATTCTCAATGAGCTCCAGGTTGGCGATTCTTTGCCCTTCATTGGGCACTACCTTCGGCATATGGCGGACGATGCCGCCTGATTTGTCTTTGGCGTAGAGATGGCGCAATTCGGACGGGAGGTCGACAGGCTTCTGACCAGAGATCCCAACTGGCGTAGAGAACCATTCGTTGCGGAACGCTATGAGGCGCTGCAAATATTCGGACGACGTAACAGACCCGACCGAGACCTTCGGCGCCGCCGGGGAGCGCTGAACCAGAGCCAAACCGGCAGAAGTTGTTTGTGCCATGCTGCTTCTTTCCGGCTTTTTTGGGATTTAAAGGATGCGAAGTAGGCCAAAGTAGGCACTATAGGAGATATTTATCTATATAGCTTCGAAGCCATTCATTTAGTCTTATATTCAATAACGAGTGCGGTGTGGATTCCTATATGCACGTTGTTGGCCCGTCATGGTATATTCCTGTTCAGACCGTTTGAGGCCAATGTGCCTGAGCATGTTGTCCCGCTGCACTTCGTTTATGAGACCCGCTTCGAAAAGCACTTTGGCGAGGCCGCCGTATCTGAGGATGCCGCCCAGGCCGTGGGCTTCGAGAAGTGCGACTGAAAAGGCCGTTGGATCGACGTCAGGACAGACCTTGCGTGAAAAGAACTGCAGGGCAGAATCGCGGTGCGTCCGAATATCCCAGCATACTCTTTTCCTAGTGCCATCCTCCGCTTCCTCCTTGGTGTTGGGCTGCCGCTTCACCTTGCGGATGGTGAGGGGTTCGCCTTCAGGGTGCCATTCTGAACGCCGCCAAACTTCCTTCCCGACATCAAAATTCTCGAGTACTGCCGGGTTTGTGATTTTGCCGAAGTCGCCTTCATGCTCTGCGAGCTTCTGGTGCAGGAAAGCAAGCATGCGCGTGTTGTAATTGGAGAGCTCGCCATGGGTGATTTTGCGCGTTGGCTTCACGCGCATTTCTGCTTGCGGCACGAGGGCTGGCTTGGTCATGCCTCTTTTTTATGCCGTCGCAGGCTTAAATAGTGTGCTGCTTTGCCCGAAGGCTCAGAATCGTGCCGCTTGTCTTGAGCGTCCGCACTGCGCATGCGCGGCCGCCAATGTTGTTCATGAGCGCGAGCGCTGCCCGCACCTCGCCCACGCCCTCAGTGGTGCATCGCACGAGGCCCTCGCGCTTTGCCCCGGAGTATTCGAGCACCTTCGGCTTCGCGCGCGAGGCGCCGAGCTCGCCGATGAACCGGATCATGCCCTTGGCTATTGACTCCTTGACCTCTGCTTCGCCCGGCGCGCCAGCGCCTGCCTTGGCTTCGGCTTCGCCTGGCTCTCCGGCGGCCTCGAGCCTGAATGAAATGTAGCGCCACTTTTCGCGCATGCTCGGCTTCAAAGTCATGGGTTTGCACCTTCCATCACGCGCTCTGGAACCACGCTCAGCGCCTTTTTCACCTGCGGAGGGTCAAGGCCGAGCACGGCGCCTATAGCGACCAGCTCGTCCACGTTTTTCATCTCGAGCCTGTCCGCGGCCCTGCTGGTTAAAACGTAATCTGCCTTGTATTTTGTACAGAGCTTCAGGAAAAACCTCATCCTTGCGAGAAGATTCGCCCTCGCATAGCCGCCGGACCTGAGCAGGCCGTTTATCGGCACTTCGAAGGCCTTCTCCTCCCGCGCAACCTCGCGCATGAGGGCGGTGTCGGGGTAAAACGAGGATACGAACAGCAAATCGAACCTTTTCACGCCCCTGCGCAGCAGCTCGGCATCCTCGCCGGCGAGGATGGATATTTTTTCTTTCGGCGCCTGCTGCGAAATCTCCTGCTCGTTGCGCGCGACAAGCTCCTGCACCCGCTCGCCCGCAGTGCACGCGGAGGCAAAGCCCAGCTCGCGCAGGTCTGAAGCAGATGGCTTGAATCTCACGTGCAAGTCATGGTAGGCCATGATGCTGTTGCGAAGCTACGGTTAAAATAGGTTTCAGAGGGACGTGACAGGCAAGCCCAGGGCAATGGCACGATGTGAAAGGTCTATTGCCTCGCCCCGCTGGCCGCTGCTCAAGAGCTCGTCTATGCGCTGGTTAAAGTCTTCCTGCTGGCCACGCACCAGCTGGAGCAGATTTTCGTTTGGGAACCCGTTGGCAATGGCGCTTTCAAGAAGCCCCAACACGGACTCCGGAAGCTCATGCCTGGAGCGCAGTTCGATAAGGTCCTCATAAAGGCGCGATATGGCCAGAACCGCCCGTTCTCCAGCTGCGCCGTTTGAGGCTGCCCTTTTGTAAATGTTTTTTGCGCTTTTAATCCGGCGCGCTTCCTCATCGAATTTCGCATCTGCTTTGCCCGTCTGTTTTTCAGACCAGAGTGCCACGCCTTCCAGGTAGGCAATCTTCGCCGCATTGCCGTGGGCCGTTATCATCAACGCGTAGGTCGCGTCCGACGTGACCGCGTCGGGGATGTGATGGAAAATGCCCTGCGCTTTACCGGGTTGCCCGAGCTTCGCATAAATGTTCAGCGCCGCGTTGAAGAGTGAGGTTGGCAGCTGGCCAATGCGCTTGTTTTTTTTAGCGTATTGGAAAACGGCATCGAATTCTTCCTGCGCCTTGCCTGCGATGCGCGCCAGTTCGCCATCCAGGGGTTCGGACATTCTAAGCGCAACGTCGAGTTGGGCTGCGAGCACGCCGAGACGCGATTCTGCGTTCGAAACCATCTGCCTGAGCTTAAGCGCGGCAGGCGAGGTGTCGGCATTGGTGCCCGTTAAACGCGGTTTGGGCTCGTTGGCGGAAAGCTCATCTGCAGGCGAAAAGAGGCGAGGGTAAAAACCCGGCGGCGGAAACAGCACGACACTGGCACGGGGATCCTTGAAGAAGGGGTCGGATGTGGAGAAAACCAACTTGCGCGTCCCGTTTACGTTTGTTTTACCTGGCACGGCAAAAGAATTGCCTTTGGTGCCGTCATTCCCGTTGCCGTTTGCTAAGACCAGCTTCCCTGGCATGCCGCGGATTGCACGGGCATTAGATGGCCCGTAGTGCACAGGTTTAAATGGCGCGTAATGTTGCATTCATTTCCCCCTTTTGTCCTCACACCGCCCTTCTTTTCTTGCCCGCCGCGGTCAGGCCGCGGAAGACGCGGCCGACCTGTTGCGGCAGCTCCTTGTTTGAACCGTGCATGCGGTCGTAAAGTATTACCTCGAAGTATTTGTCCTGGCCCGTCGCGCCGACCCAGTAGCTTCCGAGAACCTCGCAGTTCGGGTAGTGCTTGTTGGAGCGCTCCTCGGCAATCCACTGGAGCGACTTGCCGGGCGTGAAGAACTGGCCCGACTTGCCCGCCTTCCTTCCCAAATCAGGCTTCTTGCGCTTCCGCGAGCCGCGCCCAATGCGCGCGCGCACGACGAAAAGGCCCTGCCTCGCGCGGTAGCCGAGCTCCCGGGCGCGCGCAAGGTTGGTCGGCTTCTCGACCCGTATGACCGCGGGCTGCTTGCCCCATGCGGTAAGCCTGGCGCGGTATTCCGGAGAACGAGTAGCGTATTCCTTCTGTAGCGTCTGCTTGATGTACTTGTACATGCCCATGAAAAACACCTGCCCCTCAATTTTGTATCAACGGAGCGGAGGAATTGTGTCCGCGAATATTTAATAACCTTCTATCAGCGGCACGAAAACCACGGGGATGCTGCGCTCGGTTTTCAGCACGCCGCCGGCGAGCTTGTCGATTACGAGCAAATCCTGGCGGTAGGGCTGGCCGACTGGAATTACGAGCTTGCCGCCTTCGGCCAATTGCGCGGTAAGGGCTTTTGGAACTTCACGAGCCGCCGCGGTTACGATGATGCGGGAGTAGGGCGCATTTTTCGCATAGCCTTTGCTTCCGTCGCCGTGGATGAACTCGATGTTCTTGTAGCCTGCCCGCTCGCAGTTGGATTTTGCGGCAGCGGACAGCCACTCGATGCGCTCTATTGTGATTATTTTGCCGCGCTTGCCGACAAGCTCGGCGAGAATCGCGGCCTGGTAGCCGCTGCCCGAGCCTATCTCGAGCACGGTCATGCCCGCTTTCACATCAAGCAACTTGCTCATGAGTGCCACGACGCCGGGCGCGCTTATCGTCTGCCCGTGGCCGATGGGCAGGGGCGAGTCGATGTAGGCGTTGGGGGTCAGTGAAGCGGGAACGAATTGCGCCCTGTCAACCTTGCGCATCGCTTCCGCTATTCTCGCGTCGGCATAGCCGGCATCGAAAAGATGCGCAATGAGGTCTAAGTTCGAGCGCATGGTATGTTGTAAGCCGGGATAAACGTAATAAGATTAGTCCTGCCTAGTAAGCGTCATGCAACTTGTCAACATACCGCTGGAACGGGTGGCCGTGCTCGTGGGCGAGAAGGGAAGGGACAAGCGGAGGCTCGAGAGGCTGTGCCAGGCCAAGTTCAAGGTGGGCGAGGAGGGCACGGTGGAGATAAAGGCCAAGGACCCGCTGTGCGAGTGGAGGGCGCGGGACGTCGTGGTCGCCATAGGCCGGGGCTTTTCGCCCTCGCGGGCGCTCAGCCTCATTGACGAGGATTTTTACCTGAAGGTCATAGACCTGCGGAACCTGTTCGACTCGAACAACGACATGATGCGCGTGAAGGGCAGGATCATTGGCGAGAAGGGAAGGACGCGGGCCATAATCGAGCAGTGCAGCGATGCCTACGTGTCAGTCTACGGGCACACGATTGCCATAATCGGCAGGGTGGACGAGCTGGCGCTCGCGGAAAAGGCGATTGAGATGCTGCTGGATGGCTCGATGCACACGACTGTTTACAAATTCCTGGAGGCCGGCAGAAGGCGGCTGAACGACGAGAGGCACAAGCTCTGGGAGGAGCACCCGGAGAGAAGGGACGAGGCCTAGCTCCTCAAAGAATCCCTGTCCTTGACCCCGAGGGGAGGGCCGTATGGGTCCTCAAATCTTGCCATTGCCCGGGCCTTGGAAAGCGAGGCTGTTTCCAGGATATAGTC
>CABMJK010000017.1 GCA_902386535.1 Candidatus Burarchaeum australiense
CCGCCACCACCACCCCCACCGCCGCCACCTCCGCCGCCCCCGCCACCGCCGGTGACGCCTCCGGAATGCACCACGAATGCTGACTGCGGCGTGGCCAGCTACTGCTCTGGCGGCACGTGCAAGTTCATAACGATCGGCGAGTGCGGCTACGTGCAGGACCACCAGTGGTTTGACTACCAGTGCTGCTCGGACTCCGCCTGCCAATCGGACGAGTTCTGCGACCTGGACAGCCACACCTGCCGCAAGAAGCCCATAATCCTGCCGCCCTTCCAGTGCAAGGAAACGTGCGAAGAAGGAGGCAGCGGCATATGCTGCTCGGGCTACTGCGAGGCAGGCGTATGCAGGCTCAGGCCACCAACTGCCGCAGCAGTGACCCTGCCAGGCGGGGTTGAGATAAAGAGTGCCTGCGCGGGCCTTGACCTCGGCCTGGATGCGCTCACCTGCAACCTCCTCTGGCTAATACTCCTCATACTTGCAACCATGGCCGGCTATGTTGGCAGCAGGCAGTTCGGCCGCCTGCAGGGAGTCGCGTTCTTCCTACTGCCCATCTTCGTTGGCCTCATAAGCTACGCGTCGCTGGGGATCCTGCTGGCGCTGATAGAGCTGGTGGTCGTAGCATCCACGACCGAGCAGATTGGCGGACGGGGCGGCTGGCTGCACCCGATAAAGGAGCAGCCCGCGGAATCGGAGGAGCCAGCCAACTCTCTGCTTTCCTTCACTCCCAACGAGAAAATAATCTACGAAAGATATGGGAAGATGGGCGTGCAGGTCTACCATCTGATAGACGACAAGAAGGACATTGACGAAATCTCGAAAGAGGTCGGAATAAGCAAGGACGAGCTGGTCGACATGCTCGATTTCATGGAAAAGAAGGGCATAGTTAGCTTCTAGATTTCGTTTCCCGCACCAACCACTGGCAATCCTCGCAGCGCGGTCCTATCTCCATTTCCTGAGCACCATCTTCGTCTCAGTGCCCGAGACGTGCTTCAGGCCCCGTATCTCGTCCACCCTGGCGTTTATGGAATCCGAGTCCGGGCCTTCCAGGATTACCGCGATGTCGTAGTTGCCGGTAATCTCGTAAAGCGCGGACACTCCCGGCATCCTGGCTATCTTCTCAGCAACCTTGTCCACCGGCGCGTGGGAATCCACAACCACGAGCGTGAGCGCGCTTATGGCCGCGTTCGAGCCGAGTTCTATGGTGAAGCGCTTTATCGTGCCGCTCTGCACGAGGTTGGCGATCCTCTTCCTCACGGCGGCCTCGCTCAGCCCTATGCTTTTGGCAATCGCCGTGTTCGGTTCATCGCCCCTTTCCCGCAGTATGGCGATTATCCTGGCATCAACCTCATCAAGCGCCACCCAACCATCCTCCCCCTTTCCGGTTCTATGTTCGCATTGATTACGCACTCTTATTAATGATTTTCGCAACTGCCTCGCCTATTTTCGAACCTACCGCCACCGCGCCGTGCCCCCGTAGCACTACCACGTCTCCTCCAGCGAGCGCCTTCAGCGCGGCCAGGGCCGACTCGCGCGTGCCATAGGGAAGCTTGCTCTCGGTAATCGGCACTCCCGGAATGCCGTCCAGCTCCGCGTGGATGTGCGCAATCGCGCCCACTTTCTTCATCCTGGCGTAGACTAGGCTGTGCATCGGGGTTTCGGAGGAAGGCAGGCGCCGCCCGAGTGCCCTTTTCAGGACGTTCTTCTCAAAATCAAACTCCTCTATCAGCACCACATCGCGCGCCAGCACGTTCGCGAGCCCCGTGCCCGTGGGCGTTATCAAAAACCCCTCAGCGCACCTTGCACTTAAGTTGCCCGCGATGCCGCGCGCCAGGCCAGCCCTTTCCACTTCCTTGCAGGCAGCCTCAATCTCACGCGCAAGCTGGAGCAGGTAATCTGGAAGCTCGCCCTTCACAAAACCAGCGGCGTCAAACCTTATGCCGGCATATGCTTCAGCCATTGAATTTCACTTCCGCACGATTCCGACCTCTGTAATGAAGCCCTTCACATAGTGCGCGGGAGTCACGTCAAAGGCGCGGTTCAGCGCGCGCGTGCCGGCAGGATAGAGCCGCGCCCCCCGAAATTCCAGCACCTCGCGCTCGTCCCTCTCCTCGACCGGGATGTGCGTGCCGCTCTTCAGCCCATGGTCGAACGTGCTCATGGGCGCGGCCACGTAGAAGGGCACGTTGTTCTCGTGCGCGAGCACAGCCAGCTGGTAGGTGCCAATCTTGTTCGCAAAATCGCCGTTCCGTGCAATGCGGTCGGCTCCAACCACGACAACGTCAACCAGGCCCCGGCGCATCAAATCTCCGGCAGCCCCGTCCACGATGACGCGATGCGGTATGCCTTCCCTTTGCATCTCCCACGCGGTGAGCGAGCCCTGGCCCCGGGGCCTTGTCTCGCACGCGTAGGCCAGCTCCAATTTCCCCTGCCTTTTTGCCTCGCCTATAACTGCAAAAGCAGTGCCGTATTCCACGCACGCGAGAGGCCCCGTATTGCATATCGTAAGCATGCGCGCGCCCTTTTTCACGAGCCGCGCCCCGTTAATGCCAATCATCCTGCACGCCACCGAATTCTCCTCGTCGATTCTCTTGGCAACCGTGAGCGCCGCCATCCTTCCCTCTTCGGCATGGCGCGAGTGCATGCATGCCCGCATCACGCGCGACACGGCATTCTTCAGGTTGACGGCCGTGGGCCTCGCGTCAACCAGCAGGGTGAAAATCTTGTCGGCCCTTGCAGTCAGCTCGCGCTTCCCGCCGCCTTTCAGGCCCTTCAGCCCGAGCACGAAGCCGTAGGCGCCGGCCACCCCGATGGCGGGCGCTCCTCTTACAGTCATATTCCTGATGGCCGCAGCCACCTGCCCGGCGCTCGTGCATTCAACAAACCTGAACTCGAACGGCAGGGCTCGCTGGTCGATGAGCACGAGCCTGTCAGGCTCAGCGAGCCGGCCAGGTTCAAACAGCACGCTCCTGACATCGCTTTTTCCGCTGCCGGAGTGGATGCGCATAAACTTATAAACCACGGAACCATTATTAAGCCCATGCCTAACGTCGAAGATAGCGGGGAACTGGAAGACGTCCCATCCTCAACCTCCCTGCCCGGCGGCTCGCTCGACCTCGAGAAGCTGGTCGCGCAGCCTACCTGGCGCGAGGAGCTCAGGCTCATGGTGGAAGAGGACCGGCTCGACCGTTGGAACATCGACCTGATAGAGGTTGCCGAAAAGTTACTTGACCGCATGCACAAGATCCGGACAATGGACCTCGCGCTGCCCGCGAATCTCGTGCTCGCCGCCGCCATACTGCTTCACCTGAAGAGCGAGGCGCTGAAGTTCGAGGAGGAGCAGGTGGCCGAGGAGCAGGTCTATCTCGAGGAGGACCAGCCGCCTCTCGAGGTGCCCGTCCTGACCCTGCGCACGCGCATAGCACCGAAGAGGCGCGTGACGCTGAACGAGCTCATGGAGGCGCTCGAGGACGCCTTCGAATACCAGAAGTCGCGCGAGGAGCACATCGCGGTGCCCGAGCCCCTGGCCATCATCCTGCCCGAGTACAACATAGAGGAGCGGATGAGCGCGCTGCTCTCGCGCATCACGGGCCTCGCCGATGCCGAGGGCCTGGTGCTCTTCTCCGCCCTGCTCCGCGAGAACACGCGGCAGGAAATAATCCTCACGCTCCTCCCGCTCCTGCACCTGGCGCAGGACGGCAAGATTAATATCTTCCAGGAAAAACTCTTCGGCGAGATATTCGTGCAGATGAAGGTCAGCGTCACGTAGTTGCAGGTGAAAAAATGGCTGAAGGCGAACAGGACAACAAAAACAATCCGGCCCAGAACAACCAGCCAAGCCCAGTCCAAGGCAATCAAACCGAAAATTCAGGCTCGAAAGTCTGGGCCGCGGCCGGCGAGAGCGTGAGGCGGAACCTCGAGGCGGCCCTGTTCATGAGCTCCAGACCCATGGCCGTGGCCGAGTTGGCCAAGATAGTCGGCGTTTCGGCGCCGGGCTTTGTCGAGAACGAGCTCCGCGAGCTCCAGAAGGAGTACGAAGCGCGCGGCAGCGCCATCGAGATAGCGAACGAAAACGGCGGCTACTACATGCGCGTGCGCTCCGAGTATGCGGCCAAGGCGAGCGTGCTCGCAAAGGGCGTGGACATCAGCCGGGGCGGGCTCAAGGTCCTCGCGTTCATTTCCAAGAACGACGGCATCGAACAGTCGAAGCTCGTGAAGTCGCTGGGCTCGACGGTCTACGAATACGTGCACGAGCTTCTCGAAAAGGGCTTCGTCACGCGCGCCAAGAAGGGCCGCACCATGGCCCTGCGCACTACGCCGAAGTTCAAGGAATATTTCGCATAAGAAGGACTAGTTAACGGATTGCCTTGCGCCGGACGTTTGCCTCATGGCTCTGGATAATGGCACCAAGTTCATGTCCCTTTGCCTCGGAGCTTGCCGTCTAGTCTCTATCTGCGCAAGCAACATCCCCGCCTTTTCCGCCACCGGCCCGTCTTCAGAAGCCCTCAATCTTAACGCACTTTCAGCCACCGACTGATCCATTCTTAGAAATATCCCGACGGCAAACTTCTCCGTGGCTGGCTTCAGGAGTGCCTCTGCAAGCGGAGCGGCATAATCTGTCGGCGCCATGTGCTTTTCTAAAAATTTAAAAATGACTTTCCTGCGTCTGTTCAGCAGTGCATCATCCCCTTCATGCCTGTCTGCGTTGACTGCTTCTTCAACGAGTTTTTTACCAACAAATTCAGACGGCCTTAGCCCATCTAAAATCATTCTGACACAACGCACATGTTCTCCATTTTTATCTTCACTCATCAATCCAGCCGCGAGATGCGTGACTGAAGTTCCCATGGGTCGCATCGAAAATAATAGTCCAGTCGCCCTTCTCCTCGACGGCTCGTTTTTTAGCGCCCCGCCAACTACAAACCGCGCAAGCGCATGCTTATGCTCCATTTCGACCTGGCGATTAGTCGCAATTATCCTCAGAAAACGAAGGGTATCCCTCCATTCCTTTCCATCAAGACAATCCTTGCAATCAAGGGATCCGACAGCAACCCTTATCATCACATAAAGTCTTTTCGGTTGGTGCTTTGAGACCCACACCACGAATCGCTCCTGCCGGTCTTCCTCCCATTTGACCATCGATTCGAAAAACTTCCTAAAGTCTGCCGGGCGTTTTCCGAAGTCGTTTTTTTTCTGCCGTGGTCGTTCCGCCTCCTTCTCTCCGCTCCTTTTATCTTGCAATACCTCTGACAAGTCCGCTTTGCTAGGAAAATGTTCATCGAGCCATGCAGAGAATTCTTTCTCCTCAGTCTGCTCTTCCATGCACTATTTTTTCTTTGTGCAACCTTAAATAAGGCGTGCCTTGCCGGGCCTTACCACGGCACCTTCTTCCAGCCGAGCCTGTGCGCCATCCAGTTGGTGGCTGAATGCAGCACGAGGGTTGCGGCCAGGATAACGGCCCAGTCGAATAGCGAAAGCGCGGGCAGAAGGCCGAAGGCCGCGAGGAAAAGCAGCGCGAAGATTATGAACGGCAACTGGTCGAGCAGGAGGTAAGGCCTGCCCGGCTTCATGCCGCTCCGCCTTTTGATGAACGAGCCCGCCAAGTCCCCGAAAAGCGCGCCGCACGAAGCGAGGAAGCCGGCTTCCACGTATGCGCCTGCGCTCGGATAGATTGTGTAGGACGTGCCGGGCACAAGATAAGCGAGAATGATGCCCGTCAGCGTGCCGGCGGCAATCCCGCCAACCAGCCCGCGCCAGGTCTTCCCATCTCCGAAAATTCTCCGGCCATCGCCCAGTTTCCTGCCCAGGTCCACCGGCGCCCCACCCCCCAGTATCACGGGCGAGGCATTGGCCAGGTAGGCAGGCAGAACGAGAATCAGAAGCATCAGCAGGTCCATGGAGAAATTTTTACCACAATATTTATAATATGCGCAAGCGATGTGCAGGCATGGAAAAAAAGGACTTGCTGCTCGTCCTGCTGGCCTGCGTTTTCTGCTTCATTTTCATAGTGCTTCCCCTGCTCTTCCTCCTTTCAGCCTACGTGCCGCAGCCCCCGTGCGTGGGCTTGATACGGGTGAATGGCGAGATAGTCACCGAGGCGCCGGCGGGCCTTTTCAGCGCCGGCGCTGCGAGCAGCGAGTCCTTCTCCCAGATGATTAAGGAAGCGGGCAATAGGGACGAAATAAAGGCCATAGTGGTCGAAATAAATTCCGGCGGCGGCTCGGTCGTGGCGAGCAACGAAATGTACCTTGCCGCGAAGGGCCTCGCGAAGCCCAAGGTCATGTACTTCCGCGAAGTGGGCGCGTCGGGCGCCTATTATCTTGCCATGGCCGGCGACGTGGTGATGTCGCATCCCGACGCCCTGACAGGCAGCATCGGAGTGCGCACTACTTTCTCCGACATGAGCGGGCTCTTCCAGAAACTGGGCATAAACCAGACAACGGTGAAGAGCGGCGAGCTCAAGGACATAGGAGACCCGAGCAGGCCGCCCACCGAGAAAGAGATTGCGCTCATGCAGGCAATAGTCAACGAGACTTTCGAGGAGTTCAGGAACATCGTGCTGTCCGCACGCGCAGGCAAGCCCCGTTTCACGCTTGAAAAATTCGAAGCCGTGCTGGATGCGCGGGTGTTGAGCGGACGGCAGGCCTATGCGTCTGGCCTCGTGGATGAGCTGGGCTCAAGGGGCGATGCAATCAAAAAGGCGGCCGAGCTGGGCGGCATAACCGACGCAGAGCCGCGCGTGTGCGAGCTGAACGAGAAGAAGGGCTTCTTCGAGGCCCTGATGTCCTCTTCCTCGCAAATGCTCTCATCGGTGCTGGAGAACGCGCTGAAGAACGTGAGGCTGGGCGGTGCCGGCAGTTCCGGTTCGATGAACCTGCAGTAAATCTGCAAATCAGTATGCGCTAATTCATGATGCGCTTTGTTGCAGCTTCTAGGAAAGAATTATAAACGCCAAAGTAGATATTGAACAAGACACGGAGAAAAGATTTGAATGGGAATTTTCACACCGAAAAAAATATTCTTCACAAACGGCGTGGGCCGGCACCGCCAGAAGCTCGAGTCCTTCGAGGCCGCTCTGCGCGATGCGGGCATACAGCAATGCAACCTCGTGAAGGTCTCAAGCATCTTCCCGCCGGGCTGCGAAATAATTTCACGCGAAAAAGGGAGCCAGCTGCTGAAGCCCGGCAACATCACGTTTGTAGTCATGTCCCGCAACGCGACCAACGAGCCCAACAGGCTGGTCGCCGCGTCTGTCGGCTTCGCGCAGCCCAAGGACCCTGCAGTTTACGGCTACCTGAGCGAGCACCACTCCTTTGGCGAGACAGATGAGAAGGCGGGCGAGAAGGCGGAGGACATGGCCGCGTCCATGCTTGCGTCCACCCTGGGCATTGAATTCAACGTGGATGAAGGATGGGACGAAAAAGAGCAGGTGTTCAAGCTCAGCGGCAAGTTCGTCAAGACTTCGAACGTGAGCCAGTCCGCCGTGTGCGACAAAGATGGCAACTGGACTACAGTGGTCGCCGCAGCTGTTTTCATCATGGACGAGGACAACGGATCTGTCGTAGGCGTTCAGCAGTAGGCACCAATGTTTCTATCTCCTTCACGTGCCCGCGCAATCAGCCGCCTTGCCCTTCCATCTCCTTCATGCGCTCGTTGACGCTCTTCACTTCAATCTCCTTTTCCTTTGCGGCCTTCAGCGCGTTTGCTATGCCGAATGCCGCCTCGATGCTGGTTATGAGCGGCAGGTTGTTCTCGAGCGCTGCCCGCCTTATTTTGAACCCGTCGGTGAATGAGCGCTTTCCGACCTGCGGCGTATTTATGACCATCCCGAGCTTCCCCTCTTCCATGATGGTCAGTATGTTCGGCGTGCCCTCGCTGGCCTTTTTCAGGACCTCGACGCCATCGCCCATGGCTTGAGCAGTGCCCTCCGTGGCCCCAATCTTATAGCCGAGCTCCAGGAATTTCTTGGCAAGTTCGCCGGCCTTGTCCTTGTCCTCCCGGTTCAGCGTTATCGCAATCTCGCCCTTCTTGGGCAGCATCACACCGGCTCCCAGAAGCGACTTGTAGTAGGCGATGCCGAAATCACTGTCAATGCCCATGCTCTCGCCCGTGCTCTTCATCTCTGGCCCGAGCACGATGTCGACTCCGGCGAGCTTCAGGAACGGGAAGACGACGCTCTTTACCGCGTAATACGGAAGCACGGGCGTTTTGCGCAGCTTGGGCCCAAGGGAATCAAGCGTCTTCCCGAGCAGCACCTTCATCGAGATTTTGGCAAGCGGCACGCCGGTAGCCTTGCTCAAGTACGGCATGGTCCTGCTGGCGCGCGGGTTTGCCTCGAGCACGTAGACTGTTCCGTGTCTGATGGCATACTGGATGTTTATCGCGCCCACGTTCTTGAGCGCCATCGCAATCCGGTTGCTATAATCTATAATCGTCTGCTGATGCTCGGCGCTCACGCTTATGGGCGGGGTGACGCAACTCGCGTCTCCCGAGTGCACGCCCGCACGCTCGACGTGCTCCATAATGCCCCCAATGAAAAGCCGGTGGCCGTCGCTCACTCCGTCAATCTCGACCTCGCGCGCATTCTCAAGGTACTTGTCTATCAGCACCGGCCGCTTCTCGCTTACCTCCACTGCCTCGCGTATGTACTTCTTCAAATCTTCGTCCGAGTAAATGATGGCCATGCCGCGGCCCGCAATCACGTAGCTTGGCCGCACCACAATCGGGTAGCTTATCCTGTTCGCAACCTCGAGCGCCTGCGCCTCGTTTGTCGCCGTGCCGTTCGCGGGTTGCGGTATCTTCAGTTCGTGCAGCAGCGCCCTGAACTTCTCGCGGTCCTCGGCAACGTCGATGCCCTCGATCTGCGTCCCGAGCAGCTTCACGCCCTCCTTGTGCAGATGCTCGGCAAGGTTGATGCTCGTCTGACCCCCGAACTGCACCACCACGCCATCGGGCTTCTCGTTCTCTATGACGTTCAGCACATCCTCGAAAGTTAGCGGCTCGAAATACAGCCTGTCGCTCGCGTCAAAGTCCGTGCTGATGGTCTCCGGGTTGTTGTTTATCATTATCGACTGCACCTTCTCCTCGCGCAGCGCGAAGGACGCGTGGCAGCAGCAGTAGTCGAACTCGATTCCCTGCCCTATCCTTATGGGCCCGCTGCCAATCACGACGACTTTCCTCACATCCTCCGGCTTGGCCTCGTTCTCGTGCTCGTAGGTAGAATAGTAATAGGGCGTCGTGGCCTCGAACTCGGCGGCGCAAGTGTCCACCATCTTGTAGACCGGCCTTATGCCGAACATTAGCCTCGTCTTCCGCACAGTCAGCTCGTCGCTCTCGGTGAGCTCCGCGATGCGCTTGTCGCTGATGCCCATCCTCTTCGCGCGCCTGAGCACGCCCTCCTCGAGCCTTTTCAGGCCAATCTCCTTCTCCATGTGCGCGATATTCCTCATCTTGTGCAGGAACCACGGGTTGATTTTCGAAAGCGCCGCTATTTCCTCCACCGTTTTTCCTTTGCGCAACGCCGCAAAAATCGCATTCAGCCTCCTGTCGTTCGGCACCCTGATGAGTTCCCCCAGGTCCTCGCTCTCCTTCACTTCGAGCACCGACTTCTTCACCTCAAGGCTCCGCACGGCCTTGTTGAGCGACTCCTCGAAAGTCCTGCCAATGGCCATGACCTCGCCCGTGCTTTTCATCTGCGTGCCGAGCCTTCTGTCCGCCTCGGGCATCTTGTCAAAGGGCCAGCGCGGAATCTTCACGACCACATAGTCCAGTGCAGGCTCGAAGCTCGCCGGCGTCCTCTTCGTCACCGCATTCAGAATCTCGTCCAGCGTGTAGCCCAGCGCTATTTTTGCAGCAACGCGCGCTATGGGGTAGCCAGTGGCCTTGGAGGCGAGCGCGCTCGAGCGCGAGAGCCGCGGGTTGACCTCAATGACAAAATACTTTCCGGTCTTCTGGTTCAGCGAGAACTGGATGTTGCACCCGCCCCTTATGTCGAGCGCCCTTATGATTTTCAGCGAGGCCGACCTGAGCATCTGGTAATCGTCATCGCTGAGCGTCTGCGAGGGCGCCACCACCATGCTCTCGCCCGTGTGCACGCCCATCGGGTCGACATTCTCCATGTTGCAGATTGTTATGCAATTGTCCTTCGCATCCCGCATGACCTCGTACTCTATCTCGCCCCAGCCAATCACACTCTTCTCCGCAAGCACCTGGTGAATCGGGCTGAGCGAAAGCCCGAGCTTCATCAGCCTCTCGAGCTCTGCCTTGTCGTGCGCAATCCCGCCGCCAGTTCCTCCCAAGGTATATGCCGGCCGCAGAATCACCGGGTAGCCCTCCTGCATCGCGAACGCGTGCGCCTGCCCGAAGCTGGTGGCAGCGGCATTCGGCAGCACGGGCTCGCCTATTTTCATGAGCAGGTCCGAGAACTTCTTCCTGTCCTCCGCCTCGGCAATCGCGTGCGCGCCCGTGCCCAGCACTTCCACGCCGTATTTCTTCAGAATCCCGCGCTCGGTAAGTTCGATAGTGAGATTCAGGCCAGTCTGCCCGCCCATCGTGCCTATTATGCCCTGCGGCTTCTCTTTCGCAATTATCTTCTCCAGGAACTCGGGCTGCAGCGGCTCGATGTAAACGATATCGGCAATCTCGATGTCGGTCTGGATTGTCGCGGGGTTGGAGTTCACGAGCACGACCTTCACTCCCTCCTCGCGCAGGGACTGGCATGCCTGGGAGCCCGAATAGTCAAACTCGGCCGCCTGCCCGATGACAATGGGCCCGCTGCCGATGACCAGCACCTTTTTTATGTCGTTTCTTTTAGGCATGTCTTTCCCCTTACTGATTTTCCTATTTCTTCCCGAGCAGGTATGCCAGAATCGCCTTCTGCACGTGCAGCCTGTTCGCGGTCTGCTCCCACACCACGCTGTTCCTCGAGTCCAGCACCTCGCTTGTTATCTCGACCCCGCGCCGCGCAGGCAGCGGGTGCATCACGATGCAATTCTTCTTCGCGCGCGCAAGCACGGCCGAGTTCACCTGGAATGGCAGGAAGGCGCGCATCTTTTCGTCACCCTCTTCCTCCGCCCCGCCCGGCTTCCACGTGGCCACATAGATGGCCTCGGCCTCTCGCACTCCCTCGTTCACGTCATGCGACATGCGCACGTCCGCGCCCGCCTTCTCGGCCTCCCGCAAATACTCCTCGCGCGGCATGTAGCCCGGCGGGCAGACGATGTGCACCTTTATGCCCAGCTTCGCGCACGCCACCAGCAGCGAGTTGGCCACGCTGGTCTGCGGGTCTCCGACAATCGCCACAGACTTCCTGCCCTTTTCCTGCATAGTGAAAACATCCCCGAGCGCCTGGCACGGGTGCTCCCGGTCGCTCATGCCGTTTATCACCGGTATGCTGCCGTAGCGCGCGAGCTCCTCCACTTCCTCGTGCTTGTACACGCGCGCCAGCACCGCGTCGACAAACTGGCTCAGCGCCCGCGCCGTGTCCGCCATGCTCTCGCCCCTGCCAAGCTGGCTCCCGCCAAGGTCCAGGTAGATGGCGTGCCCGCCCAGCTGCGTCATCGCGACCTCGAAGGATACGCGCGTGCGCGTGCTCGGCCTCTCGAAAATCATGCCCAGCGTCTTCCCCTGCAAAGGAGGCACGGCAGTCCGCCTCCTTTGCCCAACCTCCTTCTTCATCGCAGCGGTGAGCTTCAGCAATTCCTTCAGCTCCTTTGCCTCCATCCCCTTCACGCCGAGCAAATCTTTTTTCGCCATTTCTATCGCCCCCTTAGGTTCCATCTAACTCAGCATTCACTTCAGCATCTTCACGAATTCATCGAACAAATACTCCGAATCCCGCGGCCCGGGATGCGCCTCCGGGTGGTACTGCACCGCGAAGACAGGCAGGCTCTCGTGCCTGATGCCCTCGACTGTCCCGTCATTTCCGTTCACGTGCGTGACCTTGTACTCGCGGGGCAGGCTCTTCGCGTCCACCGCGAACCCATGGTTCTGCGTGGTTATGCGCACCTTGCCGCTTTCGAGCTCCTTTACGGGATGATTGGCGCCACGGTGCCCGAACTTGAGCTTGTACGTCTTCCCGCCCACCGCATGCGCCAAAATCTGCACTCCGAGGCACACGCCGAAAATCGGAATCCTGCCGATGAATTGCCGGACAGTCCCAGCCACATGGCCAAGCAGCGCCGGGTCGCCAGGCCCGTTCGACAGCAGCAGCCCGTCTGGCTCGTGCTTCCTTATCTCCTCCGCGCCCGCCCCGCAGTTCACGCTCACGACCTGCACGCCCCCGGCATTCATTTCCCTCACGATATTTTGCTTCGCCCCGCAGTCAATAAGCACGACCTTCTTCCCTTTCAGCCCCTCGCCGTAAACCTTCGTCTCCTGCGGACTAACTTCCCGGACAAAGTCTATGGAAGAATAGTCCAGCGCCCGCGCCTTTTGCAGCAACTGGTTCAAATCCACTTCGCCCTCGTAGGCCGCGATGCAGGCAGGCATCACGCCCTGGCTCCTGATTTTCCTCACAATCGCGCGCGTGTCTATGCCGCTTATGCCCGGCACGTCGTAGCTCTTGAGGAATTCATCCAGGCTCCTGCGCGCCTTCGCATGCTCGAACTCCGCGCACCGCTCCCGCACCACGAAGCCGCGCGCCCATATGCGCCGGCTCTCGCTGTCCTCGTCATTCACGCCGTAGTTGCCCATGAGCGGGTAGGTGGGCATGAGAATCTGGCCGGCATAGCTGGGGTCTGTGAGCCCCTCCTGATAGCCGGTCATCCAGGTCGAGAACACGAGCTCTCCAACTGTCTCGGCCTCAGCGCCGAAGCCCTCGCCCTGATAAACGCTGCCGTCTTTCAAAACCAGTACTGCTTTCAATTCAGAACCCCCCAAGGAGTTCCGATGCTTCGCCTTTCACCGAACCCTCTCCTATTGGCGTGCAAAAGGAATTTAAACCTAGTTGGGGCTCGCGAAAATTCGCCCTTCAGAATGAGAAACTCACAACAAATAAGCGCAGCCAGCCTATATAAACTTTCTTCCGCGCGCCAGGGCACGACGCTAGCGCACCCTAATGCTAACCCCTTTCGCGCCTTCCAGCCAATTCTCCGTCGTGGCTCCGACGGGGATACATATATAAGCGTTTACCCCGATACTACGACGATAGTGGGGGGCGTATCGTCTGAAAAGCGGACAATCCGCATCATAGTTTTTGCCTCCCCGCGAGGTGACTTAAATGGGAAAGAAAGTTGGAAGTGAAAAAATAAGCAGGGAAGACGGCTATCTTTACTACCTTGGTAAGGACGGCTACGTTTGGCGCGCGCACATGAAGCACAAGTCGGGCGGCTCCAAGAAGAGGGTCGGCAGCGAGAAGATAAGCAAGCGCGGCGGCTACATGTACTACCTCGGAAAGGATGGCTACGTGTACGAGGCGCAGCTCAAGAACGCCTAGATAGTTGGGCGAATCTTTTGGGCTCGAATAAGCCGACGGCCGCTTCGGCGGCCAATTCCTTTTTCTGTTTATTTTACGACTCCTAGCGTGGAGCCTCGCCTATTTGCTCACTTTCAAATATTGCCCGCCCTATTCTAACCTCGTCAGAGCCCTGGGCTATTGCAACCTCGAAATCATACGTCATGCCCATTGAAGTCCGCTTAAGGCCCAACTTGTCGGAAAGCCGTTTGGCCTCGGTAAAGCAGCGCTTAATCTCGTCCTTGTTCTCTCCGTTCTCAGTCGGATGCGGCGCAATCGTCATGATGCCAACCACCTTCACTCCTGAGAGCTTGCTTATCTCGACATATGCGGCTTCAGCCTCGGAAGGCGCAACTCCGCCCTTGCTCTTTTCGCTTGAGAAGTTCACCTGCAGATAGACAGGCATTATTTTCTTCTCCGACCAGGTCTCGCCCACCCTAGCGACGGCATTGCTTATCGCCTTGGCAGTATGGACCGAGCCCACCGACTCTACGCAGTCGAAAACCTCGACCATCAGGTCCATCAACCTCTTGTCGCGGGTCTGGCCGTGCGTCAGCCTGCCTATGAAATGCCTTTCCATCCCAACCCCGCCGACGTACATGAATTTTTCCTCAGCTGCCCTTACGTCTATCTCGCCCGTAACAAGCGGCCCCTTTCCGCGCTCGCTCCAGATGGCTGCAAGCTTCAGAATAGTCTGTGCGTCGGCATTTTTAGTGACGAACATCAGCCGTACATCATCGGGATTCCTGCCCGCCGACCTTGCCGCTGCCGCCACCCGCTCCATAATATCCAATACTTTCTGCTCCATCATCAAGAACGGCTTATTTTCCCCTGAACGGAAGCCAGAGGCCAGCGTGCGGGCTGCGCTTACAGCTTCTTTCAGTGTCGGTTCCCGGATTTCTTCTGGCATTAAATCACCCCGTTCTTGGCATGCCGCAGCCAAATTCAATTATGAGCGGCACGTTCTCAACATACCGTACTCCACACTCCTCGTCGTATGCTTTCGTGAGGTGCTCGAGCTGCTCTATAAGCGGCCTAAATGCCTCTTGTTCTCTCTTTTTCACAGCCTCGATTGCCTCGTGTTTTTGCTCGTTATCAAGCGTTTTGCTGGCCGCTATTTCCTCAATCTCCGCATCGCTCTCGCCACCTATTCTTTTCAGCTCGGCGGAAATTGGAGCAACCTTCTTGTTCAACTCGATGTACGCCGTCCTCGCATTTTCCAGATTCGCAAGCTTCCTGCTGTCGGTCGGCTTGGGGAAGCTGTCCAGATCGTCGTTGTGCCCTTCTATGATGGGCTCGACATGAGTGAAGACAGAAGCCCCTTCTGCTATGAAATAGCGCACAATGCCGGCTTCCCTATCCAGCTCCTTCATACCCTCAAGAGGCAGATATAGGTTGCCCTGTCGCCCAAGCAGATTGTGCACCGTCCACAATGCCTGGTCTGAGAGTGTTTTTTCTGCCCTGAGCAACTCCATAAACTTCATGACGTCCTCTATGGGAACAGTCAACTCGGGGCTGGAGGAGGAATGCATGTCTATGATGCACTTGTATGCGTCATCCTCCTGATAGTGCGCCTCGCGGAGAAACTCGCGCATTAATCCAAGCATTTCATACTTTGCGAATATCTCCTCAACAGGCACTCCGACCATCAGCTCCTCGTATGCCTTCTTTACCTCCTCGCGCGAGAAGTTAATCCGCTGTTGCAAGGGCAGCTGCAAGTGAACCAGTATGCCATACTCCTCCAAAATCTCCTTTGCACGCATTGCATCGGGGTCTGTCAGCTGCTCGACGTTCGTCACATGGGCGTTTATGCAAACTAACTTCGGCTGGTAGCCATCAGCCGCTTCGAAGGCTCTCCATGCGCATTTCTGTTCGAACTCTTTGAGCATCGAGGCGAACTCCGGTATTATGCGGCAATCCAGCCCCTGATAAACCGCAGACGTGCAGATGCGCACCATCCTCAGATACTTCGCCTCTCTGAATGCATTCACTATTCGTTCTAGGTCGGCAAGCTCAAATTGCAGAGGCTCGCCGCCGCTAATTATGACCTCAGTAGCATGGGGATTCTTGTTAAGCCACTCCACCAGCAGCTCCGTCTGCTCCAATGCCCTGGCTGCATCCAGGGTAAGCTGATGCCTGATTTCATTCGCATTCTCCAAGCGCGTAAGAGGCCCTTTGTAGCAGTCCGCGCAGCCTATGCAGCAGAATGACGTTACGTTTTCCAGGACAGCATAAACGAACTTGCGGGATGCGAGATACATGTCGATGAAAAAGCGGTCCGTCTCCTCGGCAACCCGGTACCCCTTGTTTTCCCATTTCTTAGCTCCCTCTTTGCCAAAGAATAGCCTGGCAATTACCTTTGACGATTCGGAGAAAAGGCCGTACGTGTCTCTGCTGGAAATGCATTCAGGCTCGTAGATCTCGATAACCTTTGGAACAAATTTTGTTATGGTTTTCCAAGACTTGACGAGCGCGGCAGGCATAATACTCAAACCATATCTCTCTGGCATATTGATGGCTTTCGCGACAATACCCAATATTCCCTCAAAATCCGGTAGACCAAGCTCTTCCAGCGCCCACCTAAGCTCTTCAAGCTTGGTTACGCGGTGGTTTATCCTGAACTCATAGCTTTTCCAAAGATCCGCAGCCCCACTACCGGGCGGAAGCCCTTCCGTGTCTGCCAGCACGCTGGCCAGCGTGGCAAGTGCCTCTGCCACTTCGTTCTTGCTGCCTCCAAGCCAGGCATACCTTCCTTCAAGTCTTTTCATCTCCCTTTCCGCATATACGCCGCTCAGTTCGGACCTTCCCTCTATTGCAATCAGGTCCCTCGCGTAATGCTCATATCTGCAATAATCGAAAAAGCCCCTCAACGTGACTTTCGTGCCGGTGTGCTCAAATATTCTGTCAAGTCTATTCCGAAGTCTCTGTAGCGTGGACTTCATTTCATTAGCATTCTCGTGATTACTACCCGTTTGTACGAGGTTTTCTAGAAGTTTTTTGTCTCTTCCAGTAGGACCAAACGGCAGATGTAGCTGCACCCCTGTAGTTCTCTCTACCATCCTGGTCACCTCCCACATAATTAACTCATTTTAAGGATAAGAAGCTCTCTCCTACTGTTCAGTAGTAGGAAAACGATAGCCTTAAATAGCGGGCCGCGCACAAGCCCCTCATGGCGAAGATCGAGGAGGCCCTGGCCGGTCTGGGGCTCACTCCCAACGACGTGAAAGTCTATCTTGCGCTGCTCGAAGTGGGCGCCACGACCTCGGGCGCGATAGTCCGGCGCAGCGGCCTGCACGTGCCCCGCGTCTACGAGGCGCTCGAAAGGCTCGAGGCAAAGGGCCTGGCCTCGCACGTGCTCAGGAACAACAAGCGCCACTTCGAGGCAGCCGAGCCCGCGAGGCTCCTAGATATAGTGAACAGGCAGAACGACCTTCTGAAAGGCATTTTGCCCGAGCTGGCCTCCAGGCGCAAGACCGCCGAAAGGCGCGAGGAAGTGGCCACCATCTACCAGGGCGTGCGGGGCATCCGCAGCGTGCTGAACAGCATCCTCGACGAGCTGCGCGGCGGGGGCGAATACGTTGACTTCGGAGTGAGCGGCCTCTTCAGGCAAATCATGGGGCCTTACTGGGACGTCTGGCAGAAGGAGAAGAAAAGGCGGCGCGTGCAGAGCAAATGCATTTTCGACGAGAACCTGCGGGGCAGCCGCCTCTTCAAGGACTACTACGGCGCGGCGAGATTCTTCCCGTCAAAATATCACTGCCCGAGCGACACCATAATCTACGGCGATAACGTGGTGACTTTCATCTGGGCAGCCGAGCCGCCAACCGCAATCCTGATTAAGGACAAGACGATGGCCCTCGGCTACCGGAACATTTTCAGGTGGATGTGGGAGAAGGCCGCGAAGTATGGTGGCGACAACTTACTTCCCTTCAATCCGCTCGCGCATCATCTTCAGCCCTTCCTCGATGTCCGCCATGGTCGTGTCATATGAGAAGCGCATATAGCCCTCGCCATACTTGCCGAAGTACGTGCCGCTGAGAATCGAGACCTCCTTCTGGTAGAGAAGTTTCTCCTGAAGCTCGATGGCCTTCTTCATGCCCAGCCGCCTCATTGCGCCCTTCACGTTCGGGAAGGCGTAGAACGCGCCCTTGGGCATCTGGCACTTCACGCCCTTCATCTCGTTCAGCGCCTTCACCACGACCTCGCGCCTGCGCCTGAACTCGTCGCGCATCACGGCCACGCTGTCCTGCGGTCCTCGCAGCGCCTCGACGCCGGCCTTCTGCACGAACGAGGTCGGGCACGAGTAGATGTTTATGCCGAGCCTTATCACCTTGTCGGCAATCTCCTTCGGCATCACGCCGTAGCCGAGCCTCCAGCCAGTCATCGCGTATGTTTTGGAGTGCCCGTTCAGCAGTATGGTCCTCTCCTTCATGCCGGGCAGCGAGAGCACGCTCCTGTGCTCGCCCTCGTAAATAATCTGGTCGTATATCTCGTCGCTGAACACGAGCGTGTCGTTGTCAACCGCCAGGTCCCGCACGAGCTTCAGGTCATTCTCGTCCAGTATGCTGCCCGTCGGGTTCGCGGGCGAGTTTATCATTATCATCTTCGTCTTCCCCTTCTTCACCTTCGCCTTCAGCTCCTCGTGGTCGAAGCGGAAGCCCGTCTCCTCGTTCAGCCTCAGCGGCACTGCCCGCCCGCCGTTCACCTCAATCACGGATTCGTAGATGGGGAAGGTCGGGTTCGGATAGACCACCTCATCCCCTCGCTCGACGCAGACGAAGGCTGCCGCGAATATTATGGGTTTCGCGCCAGGTGTTATCACGACCTCTTCGGGAGACACTTCGACCTTCCGCGTCTTCGCTATGTACTCTGCGCAGGCCTGCCTCAACTCGTAGATGCCCGCAGGCTCGGTATAGCCCGTCATGTTTGCATGCAGCGCCTCTATGGCCGCATTCTTTATGTTCTGCGGAGTGGGAAAATCAGGCTGGCCGATGTGGAACTTATAGACCTTCTTCCCCTGCCTTTCCAGCCCCGCGACCAGCGCGCCCACGTTGAACGCATTCTCCGTGCCGAGCTTCGAAACCCTTTTCGCAATCGGTTGCATCGAGTATCACCACTACGCTTTTGTGCGCCTAGATGAAGCGATAATATTTATATTCGTTAATCCGGCCGCATACGTGTGCCTATATAGCCAACAAGCAGCCGTCTCTGGCAAACCTTTATTAACCCCGGATTGCCCACTAGTAGCGGTGGTGCCATGAAGTCCAATAATCCGATTAAGTTCGACGAAAAACTGGCCATCTACACGGTGAGCGCGCTTTTGGTTATAGTGCTGATATACCTGGCGAGCACGAGCCTTAAGGTTGCTTAGATTTATGGGCGCCAGTCGCGCCTGTCTGTAAGTCAAAGCACCGCAAATGCCTTGAAGCCTGCCTTTTTGCAGGCCGCGATTATCCTGCCAACCTTCTTCTTTTCAGCCAAGGCAATGACAGCCCCGCCTTCCCCGCCCCCGCCCGTTAGCTTGGCGCCGAGCGCTCCCGCATCGCGGGCAATCGCGACAGCCTCCTTTATGCCCTTGCTCGAAACGCTTGCGAGCAGCCGTTGGTTGGCATCCATGTGCCTGCCGAGCTTCTTCGCATCGCCTTCGGGCTTTAGCTGCGCCAGCATGCCCTTGAATACGCTTGCATAGGGCTCCAGGAGCCTCGTCCTCCCGGCATCGTCCAGCTCCCAGGGTTTTGCCCTTATGCCGTGCGCTTCTGCAAACACCGCCGTGGTCTCGCTCGTCGACTGCCGGCTTCCCTTATACGTGTCTATCACAATCAGCGCAGTTCCATTCGGAAGGCCCAGCTCGGCATCGGCAATCTCGTACTTGGGCGGGTTGAAGCGCTTCATGAAAATCTGCGGCCTTCCGGCAATCACGGTCCTGGCGTCTATGCCGCTCGCCCTGCCGCCGTGCACCCTCTGCTCAATCTCCTGCACGAGGTTGAAAAGCTCCTCCTCGCCCATCTTCCGGTTCGAGTATTTTAGCAGGCAGCGGGCCAGCGCGGTCGCAAAGGCGGCCGAGTTGCCCATGCCCTTCACTGCGCCATGGTTCACGAATTTTGCCACCAGCTTCGTGCCCGCCTTCCTCTTCTTGGCCAATGTCCAGAAAAGCTGGAGGAAATTCTTCAGGTCCTCCTCGCCCTCGGCCCTGCCGTCCGCGCCCGCAGTCGCCCTCCGCTTCCCGCTCCTTATCTCGAAGCCCTCTTTCCGCCCCAGCGGAAAGGGGCCCCTTTCCTCGCTCAGCCTGACCTCGTTGGTGATTTTCGTGGGAAAGGCTATGGCCGGCGCGCCGTAGACCACGAAGTGCTCTCCGCATATTATGATTTTGGTGGCTGCCTTCCTCGTTATGATCATGTTCTCCCCGTCCGCCTCCATTTCCCCTCTCCCGCACTACCCATCGAGCGCTATATTTTAAATCCTGCCCACGAAACGCCTATCATGCTCGCGATACTGAAGATGGGCGGCGCGGCCATCACCGACAAATCCGCGTACGAGTCCGCCAACGATGAGACCATCTGGAAGCTCGCCTATGCCGCCGCGCAGGCGCTCAGGAAGGACAGGAAGCTGCAGCTCATAATAGTCCACGGCGCCGGGAGCTTCGGCCACCCGCAGGTCCTGAAATACCGCGTCGGAAGCGGCGTTCGCACGGCGAAGCAGGCCTACGGCTTCTGCGAGGTGCGGAACTCCTGCGCCCGGCTCTCCGCCGCGGTCATGAGGCAACTTCTCGATGCCGACGTTCCCGCAGTGCTGCTGCCCACGGGCGCCATGGCGATGCAGAAAAACAAGCGCATAACCCACTTCAATCTCGCCCTGGTCAGGCACGCACTGGCCCTCGGCCTCGTGCCCGTGCTGCGCGGCGACATGGTCCTTGACGAGGCGCTCGGCGGCTCGGTCTGCTCGGGCGACCAGGTCGTCAGCTATCTCTGCTCCAAGCTCAACGTGGCGCGGGCGGTCTTCGGAACCGACGTGGACGGCGTGTTCAACGTCGACCCCAAGAAGGACAACAAGGCTAGGATGCTGCGCAAGATACTGCGCGCCCAAATCAGCAACCTCTCGGGCTCAATGCCCGGCCCGAGCATGGAAGATGTTACCGGCGGCATGAAGGGCAAGCTCGCGGAGTTCGCGGGAATAAAATGCCCCGTGTTCGTGGCCAACGCCTCGAAGCCCGAGCGCATAACCGCGCTTCTGCTGGGAAAAAGCGCGCTTTCGACGGAAATAAGCTGAGCGCGGTTCAGGCATCAGCCAAGCTCTACAGTGCCGTTAGTCCCGTCCACCTTCAGCAGTTCGCCGTCCTTGAACTTCCCTATCTCCAGCTTGTCGACCATCGGTATGCTCGACACTATCGCGCCAACGGCCACGATTATCTCGGCCTCCGCATTCACTATCGCAGCAGGCGCGACCTTGTTCTTCGCGAGCTGATAGAGGACATACGAGCCCACGGTCGAGCCCTTGCCCCTCGGGAAAACCAGGACCTTGCCCGCAACGCACTTGCCCTCGAGCGGATGCCCCTTCTCCGTCACGATGCCGGTCTTCGCATCCACGCCGCCCAGAAATGAAATAGGCTCCTTGCTCACCAGCGCCTCGCCCTTTCCAATGCCGCGCGAAATTGCGCGCCCCCTCAGAACTTCGCCCATTCAAATCATCTCTTCCAGCCATCCACTTGCACGTCCGCCCATCCTTCGCTGCTCACAGCATCTCTTCCAGTCTCTTGAACACGACCTTCTGCTTGCAGAAGCCAGGCAAATACTGCGCGGCCTTGCCCGAGTCCGTACCCGTGACCCCAAAGCCCATCTGCTCGATCGGGCACACGACCATGCACGTGTCGGCCACAATCCTTCCGCCTGCCTCCTCGATAATCTTCGAATAGCCTTTCGCATCCGCGGCCATCTTCGTCACTTTCGAAGTGCAAACCCACAGCTTCTTCGCGCCCAGCTTCCTGCCCTTCACCTTCCCGGCGATCTCCCGAATCTCGTCGAGTGAGCAGTGCGGGCAGCCGATGGCTATGAGCTCGGGCTCCTGGCCGCTGTTCATCCTCGCCATGGTTTCGTCAGCCATTTTCTGCTCGACCGTGATTTTCTCCGCCCCGTCCTTCACCGCGAATTCGGGCGTGGCTCCCTTGAAATTGAAGAGCGCCACCGCGCCGGTGGCTGCCATGGCCGCCCCGAGCAATTTCAGCATGTCGCTCGTCGGCTTTTTGATTTGTTTTTTCGGCACGAATGCCGGGTTCCTCTCGCCCGCAATCTTTCCCGCATAGGCGCCCAGCACAGCATAATCATACCTGTCCTTCAGCCCGCACTCGAGCTCGAACACGATGCCCGCCTTCCGGTTCCCTTCCAGGTGCAAACCGAAATTCGGCGTCACGCCGCACAGGGCAGCGGCCAGCGCGCTCATGCCGCTCTCGCGGTTGGTCCTCGCGCCCAGCACCGAGTTGGCATAGCAAACGGCAGAGCTCTCCGACCAAGCCAGGTGCTCGCCCAGCTTCGGCACAATCCCTATCTGATAGGGCGCGCAAGTGCAAGTCGACTTGACGCCCATCTTCTCGTAAAGCCGCACAATCTCAAGCTGCTTATGTGCAAACTCCTTGGGCACGCCCATGCCCTCCCATGCCGAAAGATCCATGCCAGCCGGATTCAGGTAAGCGGGCACGACGCACTTCGCGCCTATGTCGGCAAAGCCCTTCAAGAACTCGATTCCCGCGTCTCCTATGGTCTTGTAGCTTACTCCCGCGACCTGCACCGAACCCACGGGCACCATGTTCTCCGCGCCGTATATCTTGCCCACGGCAACCAGTATTTCCATTGCCTTCGCGCAAGCCTCTCCCATCTCGCCGTCGAGCATTGCCTTCTCTTTTTTCGTCAAGTCCATCCAAACGCCTCAAATGAACATGTGACTTGCCGCCTCTCCCCCGTTCGTGGTCGCGCCTTTCCACCGTCCTTGCCTTCCCACTCCCGTCTCACTGCGTCTGGTCCTGGGTGGCGGTCGTGTCCAGCCTCTGCTTTCCATCCTCGCTGTAATAGATTTCAATGGTGCGTGGGATGCCTTCCATTTCCCTCATGATTGTCACGCGCCAGGCCGGCACTCCGTTGTATGTTACCTCATCAATTTGCTGTATGTCCGCCTTCGTCACGGTTATGGTCACTATGCGGCCTCCCATGCCATAATGCTGGGCATACATCTGCACTTCCTTTCCGACCATGTCCGCGTATATGTTTTCGCGCATGGAATTTTCCCACTCGGCTCTTGTCTGTATGCCGTTCGAAGCGCAATCCCCTATCCTGTAGGAGACATTGCCTCCCATGAGCTTTCCCTCCTTGCAGGCAAGGCAGTCGGTTGCGAAGTCTAACCATCCCTCGCCCGATGAGTTGTCTATGCGGCCGCATACGGGATATGCGTAATCCGGGCAGTTTGCTATCTCGTAAGACGGGCAAGCGATTATTTCAGTTGTATTGGGCGAGGAGCAGATGTTGTCACCTGCCTTCATGCACAGTTGCTGAAGCTCCGCAGTAGCCGCAACCTCAACGCCCTTGTCGGTGATATATGTGACCGGCTCCCCGCAGCATTCCCTATATATTACGTAATCTCCCTGCCCGCAGGGCCTTACTCCGATGACCTTGTTGGAATAATTGCCATAGGTGGCGCCGCAAAGCGTGGCCAGGCTGAATTGAGGCGCTTGCGGCGTTGGTGTTTGCTGCACGGGCGTGATTACGGTCTCGCCGGCCGGCGTCTCCGGGCCGCGATTGGAGGGAAGCATGGAGCACCCTGCCGCGAGCAGGCAAAATACAAGCACGGACGCCAACAGCAGTTTCATGCAATGCCTCATTTAAGCCAGGATATTTAAATGCAACTACGGGCGTCGGGCAACTACAGGTATTTGGAGACGTCGACCTTCGGGAATTCCGCGCGGCCGAATGCCTTTCCTTCCCCGTCCTTTTTCGCCTGCCCTGTCGCATCTATGCCGACCTTGCTCGTCTCCCTTGTCTTCGGGTCAGCGGACGGGTCGAGCGATGAGCCGGCCTCCCGCTTTGACATTACGGTGGCCTCGCTGAACTGGAATCGGGTGGCAATCGCCCATTCAACCGCGGCCGGATCCGACGGGTCGATGTCCGCGTCCACGATCACAACGTGCTTCATCGAGTGGTGGCCCCTGAATGCCGCATCAATGGCCTTCCTTCCATCAGCCGCATCTTTCTTCCTGATTGCAACAACCCCGTGCAGCCATGAGCACCCGCCCGGCGTTATGCACACGTCGGCGCAGTCGCACACCTTGCCCACCTCGCGGAATATCGTCGGCTCGCGCGGCATGCCCATCATCATCTTGTGCTCCAGCGCGCCCGGTAGCAGCGCGTGGTATATTGCGTCCTTGCGATGGGTAATCTTGCGCACCTCGAAAACCTGCTGCTCCCTCACGATGTCATAAGTTTCGGTCAGGTCCACGAAAGGCCCCTCTGCATGCAGTTCCTTCGTGATCCTTCCTTCGAGCACGAACTCGCTGTCAGCTGGCACTTCCACGTCCACGCTCTTGCACTTCACGGTCTTCACGCTTCCGATTCCTCCAAGAGCGTTCGCGATGCCGAGCTCGTCGACTCCTATCTCGACCGAGGTGGCGCCCGCGAGCAGCGCATTGGCTGGCAGGCCGATGCACATGGCCACGTCCAGCTCGCCGCCATTCCGTTTTATGAACTCGTTCAGGTGCCGCGGCAGTATGCGCAGCACGATCCTGTTCTTCCCGATGACCATACCCCTATGGAAGCTGCAGTTCCTCCCGTGCTCCTTGTCGACTGCAAACACCACACCCGAGGAAATATACGGCCCGCCGTCCTTCTCGCAGTGCGTAAGTATCGGTATCTTGCTCAAGTCAACATCATCCATCACGACTTCCTGGCATGGCGCGCTCCCGGCTCCCGCATATTTCCCGGGCGCCACCGGTTTCTCCACGGCCTTCAGCATCTTCTGTACGAGTTCCTCCTTCCGCATGCCCAGCGCCTTCGCGATGAGCTCGCGGGTCGAAAAAACATTGCCCGCCACGCGGAACTGCGAGCCCTTCACTTTCTCGAAAAGCACTGGCCTGCCGTCAAGCGCCTTGAGCACGCCGCTCATCTCGAGGTTAGTCGAAACTTCCTTCTTCACGTCAACGAGCTCGCCCGATTTCCCGAGCTGCCCCAGAAATTCCCTAAATTCCATCGCCACGCCACCTCTTGCAAAATTTTTCCCGCCCCTCGCCTTCTCATCCTTCCCCGTTCCATCTCTTGTAAAGTTGGTTCTCGATTCCCGCAGCCTTCATTGCCCGGCCCACGACGAAGTCAATCATGTCCTCGATTTTCCTGGGCTTGCCGTAGAAGCCCGGCGAGGCGGGCATTATCACGGCCCCGAGCCGCGCGAGCTTCAGCGCGTTCTCCAGGTGAATGGCGCTAAGCGGCATCTCCCGGAGCACAAGCACGAGCCTCCCTCCCTCTTTTATCACGACATCCGCGCTCCTTGTCAACAAATTGTCCGCATAGCCGTTCGCTACGGCCGACAGCGTTTTCATCGAGCAGGGGCAGACGATCATCACATCCGCGGCAGCGGAGCCCGAGGCAAACTGCGCCCTGAAATCCTGTTCCCCATAAATTGTCTTTCCGTTCTTCCGCGGCAGTTCCACCCGCTCGAGCTTCGCGGTCCTTCTCGCCCCATCTGTAATCACCACGGACGGCTTCCTTTCCTTCAGCGCCTCCACTAGCCTTTTGCCGTAAACAATGCCCGAAGCGCCGCTTATGCCCACTACGATTTTCACGACTAAACTTTCCCGCCAAATCTTTATATCTTGAACAGGTGCTCTTCCGACATTTCAGGCCCTTCGCCAACCCCTGAAACCATCACTTGCTTGACTCCCTTCACGTCCAAAAGCATCTCCCTGACTTCATTCTCGTACCTCTGCGTAGTAATCACGTGCGCGTTCGGCCCCGCGTCAAAAGTGTAGCCGCACCTTGCCCTCCCTTCTCCAGCCGCGTTGAACTCCTTCACCGCATCCACAATCCTTGCCGAAACCTCGTTCATGTAGATTATAGGCGGCCTGCTGTCGCGCATCACCGCATGCATGCTGCCGCTCTCAGTCATGATCTCCTCGAAAAGCGCTCCCGCGTCTTTTTCCAAAAGCGCCTCCCTCACCGCATCCAGCCTCCGGCCGTGCGTCCCCATCCTCTCCTTGAACAGCCGGCTGGTTTCCACCGTCCTCCTCATCGCCTCGCGCGAGCTTATGTGCTTCTTCTCGCCGCTCACGATGGCAACCACGTCCCGCAGTTCGGGCCAGTGCGAGGGCGGCGCAATCTGCCTTGCCACCGAGTCCTCGCCGTCCTTCCGCTTTCCCATCTCCCATTCCACGAACCCGCCGAAGAGCGAGCGGCAGGCCGAGCCCGAGCCCAGCCTCGCAAGCGCAGACAGTTCGCTCATGTTCCTGTGAAGCCCGAGCGCCTTTGCGCACGCAAGCGTAAGCGCGGCAAACCCTGAGGCCGAGGAAGCCAGGCCAGCAGAAGTCGGGAAGCTGTTGACGCTCTCGACCCTTGCGCGAAGCTTCGAGCCCGCGGCCTTCCGCATTGCATCCAGATGCTCAACTATCCTGCGCGCCTCGCCCGCCTCCACGCCTTTGCCATTCAACTTAATCTCGTCGGCCCCCAGCGAGCCCGGGAAATAAACCGTGGTCGTAGTGGTGAACTGGCGGTCGAGCGTCATCGATATGCTCCCGCCCGCTGGCAGAATCAGCTTCTCATCGCGGTTGCCCCAGTATTTCACGAACGCGATGTTGGGCGTTGCTATTGCGGTCGCCATCTTTTCCTTCATGCCGAGGATTAGCCGGGCACCCTATATAAAGTTCTGGATGCTAACGCTGCGGATGCCGGTCCGGGCGCCATGCAATTCCGCGGAATTGCGCGGCTGTCCCTGCCGATGTTCAATAGCATAAGCAATTCGCCGGCCCTGGTTGCAACCGTTCTGTTCCCCCCACCTGCCGCAAATTCAAGCAATCTTGTGGCATAACTCCGATCCATTCCCAAAAGGATTGCTTCCGCATGCCTTCTGGCTCCATCGTTCTCCAAAACGTCGACCAGACCGTTCCCGACCTCATGCGCGGGCCTCTGCAAAATCAGTTCAACTGTTCTTTCCCGCGTCCAATCATTTTCCAGCGCCGCGCCCAGTGCATCCTTGTCCTGCAATAGCCGATTGAAATTCTCACCGCCTTCCAGAAATCCTTGAAGCCTCTCCGTGCTGTAATTCGAATCCTTATTCACCACAAGACTCAATGCCATGCTATTATTGCGCGTTTAAAATTTATAAAGCATTTCTCAAAGCAGGGCAACTACGGGCCTCGCATTGTAGCCCAGCGCCAGCTTCCCGAGTTCCTCCCTGCCCACCCACTTCATCTCGGCATGCTCGCCCGATATTTTTTCAGCACCTCCGTCCAGTTTCGTGCGGTAAACGCAATAAAGGGCGTACTTCCTCCCAAAGGCCGCGGAAGTCGTGCAAAGAAGTCCGCCAGCCTTAACCCGCAGCCCCGTCTCCTCAAAAGTCTCGCGTTCCGCCGCGCGCTCCGGCCGTTCGCCCTTCTCGATTCCGCCGCCGGGAAACTCCCAAATTCCATTTTTCCTCCTAAGGACAAGATAATTTCAGTCCCGCTC